>ONQT01000075.1 GCA_900320045.1 uncultured Prevotellaceae bacterium
AAAAGAGAATAACGGCACGATCGTCGTCAGCCGGGAGTTCAACGAAGCCGGATCGGTTCTCCCTGCCGGCCAGGGGGTGCTCCTGAAAGCCGAACCTGGTACATACGTCATGGTCCCCACGACGCGGAAGAAGGCGGTCGACGTGTTCAATCAGTTGCGAGGTTCCGACGAGGATCAGCTGACGTACGGAGGCAACTTCTACTACGTGCTGTACGAGGACGTGCAGGAAACAGGATGGAAATGGAACGCGGCAGACGGTGCCACTTTTGTCAATCCCGCGCACCATGCTTACTTCGTCTCTCAAAGCCAGACGACGCCTCAGGACTTCTACCCTAACAACCGACGTCCGTGCCTGAAGTCACCCTTGAAAGGGGTGCTGAAGAAGAACCTTTGTATAATCTTGCCGGACAACGCGTCGATAAATCCTATCGTTCCATCGTCGTCAAGAAAGGCAGAAAACTGCTTGTCAAATGACGGCGCAGAGCGCATCGGCCGAGATGGACCGCAACGGCATCGACGTCGCCGTGATGTCCAGTTCGCCGGCATTGAAGGAACTGCCCGAAAAGGAGTGCGCCTATTTCGCCAAAAAAGTCCAACGACGCCGTAGCCGCCCATTCGTTCAATACATTTGTAGAAAAATAGAGCGAAAATGAAAAGACTATTTTTATTAATGCTATTAGGGCTGACACTTACAGTGCAGGCCCAAAACAAACAAAAGTTCGCCGGCTACCTTTTCGCCTATTTCGAGGGAGGGGGCGATCAGAACCTGATGGAGCAGTTGCGCTTCGCGGTGAGCGAGGACGCACAGAACTGGTATGCGCTGAACGGGAACAGGCCCATTATAGCCAGTGACAGCATCAGCGAGAGCGGCGGCATACGCGACCCGCATATCCTGCGCGGTGAGGATGGCTACTACTATATCGTGGCGACAGACATGCATACCTACGACCCGAAACAGGGCTGGGGCGCAAATCCGGGCATTGTGCTGCTGAAGTCGAAGGACCTAGTGAACTGGATGCATGCTAAGATCAACCTCGCGAAGGACTGGAGCAAGAACTTTGGTGATGCCTACTGGGTATGGGCGCCGCAGACCATCTACGACCGCAAGGCCCGGAAGTACATGATCTACTTCACGCTGCAGCGTAACGACCGCAAGACACTCATCACCTACTACGCCTACGCCAAGGACGGCATGTATCACCTCTTCTACAAGGGCAACACAAAGGACGAGAACGGTAAGGAAATAAAGAACGGCATCCAACAGGCAACGTCGAAAAAATTGACGGGACCATATAAGGAGCATTTTGAGTATTTGGATGCATACGCTGGCACGAGGACGCATGTGGAGGGCAGCGGAGTATTCCAGCTGAACAACAGCGAGGATTGGATTTTGATGTACGACCTCTACAGTTCTGGTCGCTATGAATTCCAGCGGTCGAAGGACCTGAAGACGTTTACACAAGGACTTCTTTCCCCGTCACGGCACAGTGATGTCGGTGACGGCAGACGAACTGGAACGCCTGCAGCAGAAGTGGGGCTATGTGCTGACGCACGAGTTCGAGAGCAACGGCAATCCCATCATCCGTGACAAACATACTGCCGATCCCGCCGTATTGGTGGAGGGCGACACCCTCTGGCTCTTTGCCGGACACGATGCCGCGGGCAATCAGTCGGGCTACGTGATGAAAGACTGGTTGCTCTACTCCACCACCGACATGAAGCACTGGACAGAATATCCCTCGCCCCTGCGCGTCGACGACTTCAAGTGGGCCGACAGCCATCAGGCCTACGCCGGACACGTGGCACGCGGTAAGGACGGACGCTACTACTGGTACGTCTCCACCAACTGGTGTGGCATCGGCGTGGCCGTTAGCGACAAAATTACCGGACCGTACAAAGACGCACTCGGGAAGCCCTTGCTCACCAACAAGGATTGCTTCGCCTCGAAACACAGTTGGGCGTGCATCGATCCCGCTATCCTCATCGACGATGACGGCACACCGTATATCATCTGGGGTAACAAAGAGTGCTACTACGCCAAGCTGAAGGACAATATGACGGAGATTGACGGCGAGATTCATCGCATCGATGTACCAAACTTCACCGAGGCTCCGTGGATGCATAAATATAATGGCAAGTATTATCTGACCTACGCCAGTGAGTGGCCCGAAAAGATTGCATACGCCGTAGCCGACCACATCGGCGGCCCATATACCCCCATGGGCATCATCAGCGAGATTGCCGGCAACTCCAACACCACCCATCCTGCCATCATCAAATTCCGTGATAGATGGCTCTTCTTCTCCCACAACGGCGGTCTGCCTGATGGCACTAGTTACAGTCGTAGTATCATTGCCGAGCCTATGAGCTACGACGCCGAAGGGCGCATCCGCAGCATTCCCGCTACCACCGAAGGCATGCAGGCTTGCACCTTAAAAAGAGAATAACGGCACGATCGTCGTCAGCCGGGAGTTCAACGAAGCCGGATCGGTTCTCCCTGCCGGCCAGGGGGTGCTCCTGAAAGCCGAACCTGG
>ONQT01000074.1 GCA_900320045.1 uncultured Prevotellaceae bacterium
CGCCAACGGTGCAGCGAAGGACTTGGAGATTCTGGTAGGTTGCAACAAGGACGAGATGAACTTCTTCGTGTCCAGCTTCGGCAAGGAAGGCTGGGACAATTGGATCGCTGCGCGTAAGCAGGAGAAGTTTGACCAGTTGCCAGCTGACGAGAAAGCACTGGTCGAGAGCTACATGAAAGATGTGAAGGGTGACTATTTTCAGCCAGACAGCAGTCTCTTCAGCCAGAGCTGGTTTATTGTGCCCACCATCAAGCTGTCTGAGTGCCAGACGATGGGCGGTGGCAAGGCATACACCTATTACTTCACACCCGAGTCGCCCGATCCGATTATGAAATGCGGACATGCCATAGAACTTTCGGTCGTATTCAATCATCCGGAGATGAGTGCCGATACGGGTAGGGAATTCGATGCAACCTTCTGCAAGACCGTGCGCAAGATGTGGGTACAGTTCGCCAAGACCCTCTCTCCCGATGGTAAGGCAAAAGAATGGCCTCTCTACGATTTGGACAACAAGCGGGTGATGGTACTCGATGAGTTCGACATCCATCCCGCCAAGGAATCCGAAGTAAAGATCGTGGATTGGGAGAGAACCTACTTCCTCACCAAATATTATATGCTTTAAATGATGTAATTTTGAAAACGAATATGGAACAATACGTAAAGAATCAAAAGATAACTGACGGTCATTACGACAAGTCCCTGGCCGTCAAGTGTATTAACGGAACCTTCGTCGGCAAGAAGGCGGAGAACGTCATTTCCTATAAGGGCATTCCGTTTGTGGGTCAGCAGCCTGTGGGCAACCTGCGCTGGAAAGCCCCGGTAGATATCGTTCCTGACGACAGCATCTATGAGGCTTATTACTATGGCAAAGCTCCCATCCAGGAGCCGGGCGATCCTGCTGCCGAATATGGCACCAGCGAGGACTGTCTGTACCTGAACGTCTGGAAAGCTGATGAGGCGGCTGCTAAGAAGCCTGTTATCGTATGGATTTACGGTGGCGCTTTCGATGTAGGCGGAGCGACCGACCCGATGTACGATCTCACCAATTTCCTGAATGAAAATCCTGATGTCATCGTCGTGACCCTCAATTACAGAATCAATGTCTTCGGGTTCTTCCACCTGTCACACCTGCCAGACGGTAAGGACTATCCTGACGCCCAGAACTTGGGACTCCTAGATCAGCTGAAGGGTTTGAAGTGGGTTCACGAGAATATTGCAGCATTCGGCGGCGACCCCGACAACGTGACCATCTGGGGTGAGTCTGCCGGTGCTGGAAGCTGTACCCTGCTTCCGCTGATCAAAGGTTCTCATCAGTATTTCAAGCGTGTCATCGCACAAAGTGGCGCTCCCGCCCAGACGAGAAGTGCGGAGCAGGCCATCGCATGCACGAACAGTCTGATGGAGAAACTCGGCTGCAAGACTGTCGCCGACCTGTTGAAGATCAGCGCTGAGGATATCATGAAGACATGGGCACCCATTCTCGGGTTATATAGTGCACTCGGCATACGCACAATGCCAGAGAGAGACGGTATCTACCTGCCGCTTGATCCGTGGGAGGCCTACGCGAACGGTGCTGCCAAGGACATAGAGTTCCTTCAGGGCTGCGACAAGGATGAGATGAACACCTTCATGGGAGCCCTCGGCGAGGAGGCTTGGAATGCGTGGGCCAAAGAGCGCACGGCAGAGAAGCTCGCCCAGCTGACAGACCAGGAGAAAGCGTTGGTGGAGAGCTACCTGAACAGCATCAAGGGAGAAAACTATGAGGCTACCTCCAACCTGTACAGTCAGATGATGTTTATCGCACCGCAAATCAGACTGTCGGACGAGCAGTTCAAGGCCGGTGGGAAGTCGTACACCTACTACTACAGGGTTGAATCCTCCCAGCCATACATCAAGGCCGGACATGCGTCAGAGTTGCCAGTAGTATTTGCCCATCCGGAGATCACAGAGTTCACAGGAAGAGCATACGACGAAACCTTCTCTAAGACCATGCGCAAGATGTGGGTACAGTTCGCCAAGACCGGC
>ONQT01000073.1 GCA_900320045.1 uncultured Prevotellaceae bacterium
GCAGGCCATCGCCGCAATGACCATTAACATTGCCAAGCAGATGTTCATCGAGAATGAGCGTGGCAGCATCAAGACAGGCAAGTATGCCGACTTCCTCCTCGTCACCAAGGATGTGCTTTCGTGTCCTGAGAATGAGATTCACGAGGCCAAGCCCGCAGCCACCTACTTCGAGGGTAAGAAGGTCTTCTCAATGTAACATAGTATAAAAGGACAACAATATGAAAGAGATTATAGACTATTCCAAGAAGGAAAACTGGTATCAGATTCCAGAGATTACCAAGGACGTGGACACATTCTACATCTATGCAACGGAGTACATTCTGAAAAGTTTCGATGAAGGCGCACCAGACTTTGCAGACCTCGACAATGAAGAGATGTTGGTAGGTGCTGCAGGTGAGTACTTGCTGCACGCAGCTACTTATGCAGATTCCACAAACGTCTTCATGCCTTATTACCGTCAGGTAGGCTTACGCTATGTGGGTGACGTCTTTAAAAGAGATGGGATCATCGACGCCGCCATCACTGGCATGCCCTACGACGACATTCTGGCAGCAATCGACTACTACTTCGAGCACTACAACAATGGACGTCCCTTTATCATTGCCGGCCACAGCCAAGGTTCGGTCATCATCAAGTACTTGTTGGAAAAATACTTCACTAAGCACCCCGACTACTTACAGCGAATGGTGGCAGCCTACGCCATAGGCTATTCCTTCACCAAGGACTATTTCGATGCAAACCCACACCTGAAGTTCGCTACCGGTGAGACCGACACAGGTGTCATCATCGCCTGGAATACCGAGGGTCCCAAGAATATAGAGGTAAACGCAACCAACGCCGTGGTGTTGCCTGGTGCCATAAGCATCAACCCGCTGAACTGGAAGCTTGACGACACCTATGCCCCAGCCAGCATGAACCTAGGTTCTATTATACTGAACGAGACAACAGGTGAGTTGGAAATTGTCGATTTAGGCGCCGATGCGCAGGTGTGTCCCTCCCGTGGTGTAGTCGTAACACACGCCAAAGGCGAGGCGATGCCTGAGGAAGCCGCCAAGATCAATGAAGCATTCTTCGGACCCGAAGGTCGCCATGGTGACGACTACTCGTTCTTCTATAGCAACATCAAGGTCAACGTGGCGAAGCGTGTCGCTGCTTACATGGCGAATGCAAAGACCAGTGCCGACCTTGTGGTCTATGGTAAGATCTTCACTGCCGAGAACAATCAGATCGTTGAAGCCTTTGCGGTAAAAGACGGTAAGTATGTGTATGTAGGTGATAAGAAAGGTGCCGAGGCATTTGTTGAAGCTGGTAAGACCGAGATCGTGGACTATACCGGAAAGGGCCTCGTGATGCCTAGCTGCGGCAACGGTCACGCCCACTATTCGATGGGTGTTGCCCTGCCGATCGTCGGAACGGTAGCCATTGGGATGACCCCCGACCAGTTCCTGGCAGAAGCTGTCCCCGCAGCCGTCAAGAAGGCTCGCGAGACTGGAGCAACAGCCATCTTCGGCTTCGGCTGGAATTACATCACTTTCATGGAAAATATACCTACCCGCCAGCAGCTGGATGCCATCTGCAGCGATATCCCCATCTACTTTGCCGACGACGAGGGGCACAAGGGCCTGGCAAACACCCTGATGCTGGTCAAGGCTGGCATCATGAAGGAAGACGGCACCGTATTGAAGAAGGATAAGGATATCCGTGGCGGTGAACGGCACACCTACCGGTTTCCTGAAAGAGCAGGCAGGCACCTACACACGTTCGTTCCTCGACACCAATAGTCTCTATCCTGTTGACACCGCCAAAATCGTCATCCCTAAGATCCAGGAGCATCTGGTGGCAGAGGGTTATACCATGTATATAGACGGTTGGGGCAACTACTTCTTCAACGACAATTTCTTCAAGGCAGCCCAGCAAATGGATCAGGAAGGCAAGATGAACTTCGTGCTGGGTCTGACCTACGAAATAGAGAGCTGGATGAATGTGGACTTCATGGACGGCACAGTGGAAGGCGGTACGGGCTTTGTGGATCCGCTCTATCCCGACGGACATCAGGGCCTCGCCAACTGGACCGAAGAGGAACTGACCGACATCACCCGCAAGACAAATGCAAAAGGTCTGTCCATGCATATCCACACCATGGGTAACAAGGCCGTCAACTACGTGGTCAGCGCCTATGCCAATGCTGGTAAGGATGAGCTACGCAACACGCTGGTTCACGTGCGTAACGTCAATGCAGAGGATTACAAGCGTATGGCCGACCATAACATGTATGCCGTCTCAGGTATGCTCTGGCACCATTGCCCCTCGAAGCCAAGTCATATCCGATGAAGTCTTATTTCGACAACGGCATCCATATGACCTCCCACTCCGACTTCCCTGCAACGAGTGGCAGTCCTGACGATCCCTTCGGCATCATTGAGATTGCTGTCACTGGTGTGTTTGCTGGTGAGAACGGTAACCCCTGGTGGCCCGAGGAACTCATCACCCGCGAGCAGGCCATCGAGACCCTGACCATCAACGTCGCCAAGCAGATGTTCCTCGAAAAGGAGAGAGGCAGCATCAGCACAGGCAAATATGCCGACTTCCTCCTGGTTGACAAGGACGTGCTGTCTTGCCCAGTGACTGAGATTCACGATGCCAAGCCCGAAGCCACCTATTTCGAGGGAAAGAAAGTTTTCTCGATGTAAGAAATAATGAGGAATCTGAACCCGCTACGAGGGAAACTATTGTCCCCCGTTGCGGGCAGTCGGCCAGAATAGGAAGCTACTCGTTCAAGAACGCTTTTCTGCTGTATCTTGACGTCTGGGGCTTGGGCAATCGGGGCATGTTCCGTAGTATTCGCGACTTGATATTACGCACTGGTTATTTTGCAACTCATTAAAAAATGCAACTCAAAAAGATGAAAAACAAAACAATTACTAGGGATTTATTGTCCCGAGAGCAGGAAATCGATGTTCTCATTCGCCGGTATTTCCGCAATTTAAGGCTTTACAAGATGCGTCTCGTGACAACGCAACTTTCAATCTTTGGTGACCTTCCCAATTCTGACCAGTTGGAGGTGTTTGAAAAGGCGATGCAGGCGGATATGGCTATGGAGAAAGAGTTTAAGTTCAGACATCCGAAGGATAGCGGGGAGGAATACTTTCGTCATTACGTCGGCAGCTCGTTGAATGGCAATGCGTTTCTGATGGTCGGTCAATTTAAGAAGGGCTGGGATTTCGCATTCGTGCGAATCATGCT
>ONQT01000071.1 GCA_900320045.1 uncultured Prevotellaceae bacterium
GGTGTGCCGGACATGACCTATATAACCTCTAAGGCATCCTCTAACGGTGACGCAGAGATTACTGTCTACTTCAAGCAGGGCACCGACCCCGACATGGCGACGGTGAATGTGCAGAACCGCGTGACCCGTGCACAGGCTTTGCTGCCAGCCGACGTGAATAAGGTCGGTGTGACGGTACAGAAACGTCAGAACAACATTCTGCTGATTTTCGCTGTGAGAAGTGCCGACGGTAAGTATGACGAGGATTTCGTATCAAACTATGTCGATATCAACATCAAGCCGAAACTGATGCGTATCACTGGCGTGGGTAACGTACTGAGCTTAGGTAACACATACGCCCTGCGCATCTGGCTGAAGCCCGATGTGATGGCACAGTACGGACTGACCCCTAACGAAATCTTCGCAGCCATCGGCGGACAGAGCTTCGTGGCTGGTGTAGGTTCCTTGGGTGAACAGTCGGAGAACTCCTACCAGTATTCTATGCAGTACAAGGGTACGCTGAAGACCATCGAGGAGTTTAATGATATCGTATTGCGCACCAGTGGCGGCGGTATGCTGCACTTGAGTGATGTAGCTGAGGTGAAGATTGGTGCCATGAGCTACAACTTCACATCGAACATCCAGGACAAGCCAGGTGCCCTCTGCATGGTGTTTGCGGCTCCTGGTGCTAATGCCACTCAGGTGAACGCCAGCATCAACAAACTGTTTGAGGAGACGAAGAAGTCGATGCCAGCCGGACTGGAGTTCGTCACCATGATGACCAGCGACGACTTCCTGTTCGCCGCCATCCATAACGTGGTGGAGACGCTTGTCATTGCCATCATCCTCGTGGTGCTCGTGGTGTTCTTCTTCCTGCAGAACCTCAAGGCCACGATCATTCCCTCTATATCGATTATCGTCTCGCTGTTAGGCACCTTTGCCATCGTCTCGCTGGCAGGCTTCTCGCTCAACATTCTGACACTGTTCGCTCTGGTGCTCGCCATCGGTACGGTGGTGGATGATGCCATCGTGGTGGTCGAGGCCGTCATGGCGAAGATGGAGGGCGGCATCAGCGATGCCCGCGAGGCCACCCGTCAGGCCATGAGCGAGGTGTCGGTAGCCGTTGTCTCGTGTACCTTGGTATTTATGGCCGTCTTTATTCCTGTGACCTTCATGCCCGGCACCTCAGGCACTTTCTTCACCCAGTTCGGTGTGACGATTGCCTCGTCCGTCGGTCTGTCGTGCATATCGGCCCTGACACTCTGTCCTGCCCTCTGCGCCATCATGATGCGCGTGACGGATGGAAAGAAGGAAGGCAAGGGCCTGACCTATTACACCAAGAAGGCCTATACGGTGAGCTACAACGCCATTTATAAAAAATATAGCAAAAGCGTACAGAAGTTCATCAAGCGCCCCGTTCTGGCTTGGAGCCTGCTGGCTTTGGCCGCCGTGCTGCTGGTGTTCTTCATGAGGAGTCTGCCGTCGGGCCTCGTGCCACAGGAGGACCAGGGCGTGTTCCTGGCTGAGATACAAGCCCCGGAGGGTGCCACGCTGAAGCAAACCCGCGAAATGGTGAAGGAAGTGGAGGCTAAGGTGAAGAATATTCCTGAATTGGAGAGCTTCGCTGTAGTATGCGGCTATGGTATGATGTCCGGAGCCGGCTCTAACTATGCCACGCTTATCGTCCGATTGAAGAACTGGGACGACCGTCCCGGTATGAACCATCTGATTGACCTCGTCATGTACCGGTTCTACTTCGACTGTAAAGACATCAAGAATCTGCAAGTGCTACCCTTCCAGATGCCGCAGATTCCCGGCTATGGCACGAGTAACAGCGTGAGCCTCGTGGTGGAGGACCCCACCGACGGCAACCTGTCGGAATTTGCCCAGCATACCGAGCACTTTCTTGCCAAGCTCCAAGCTCTCAGAACGTCCGGAGATAGCCTCCGCTATGTCAACCTACTCCGAGCGTTTCCCGAAGTATCAAGTCGATGTCGATGCTGCCCAGTGCGACCGTGCTGGTGTGTCACCTGCCGACGTGCTCAATACGCTTGGTTCCTTCTGCGGCGGTGCTTACATCGGCAACTTCAACCAGTTTGGTAAAGTCTACCGCATCATGTCAGCCGCTTCGCCCGAGTATCGTCTTGACCCGTCGTCACTGAACAATATCTTCGTGCAGGTGAAGGGCGGCAAGATGGCACCTATCGCTGAGTTCGTCAGTCTGAAGCAGATTGTCGGTCCTGCCAATATCGAACACTTCAACCTGTTCCAGAACATCAGTTGCTACATCACGACTGGTAGCGGCTACACTGAGGGTGACGCCCACAAAGCCATTGCCGAGGTGTTCAAGGAGACGATGCCCAACACGGCTACCTTCGAGTACAGTGGTATGTCGCGCGAACTGGAGGAGGCTGCCGGCTCTAACGCCACGGCTCTCATCTATGTCATC
>ONQT01000067.1 GCA_900320045.1 uncultured Prevotellaceae bacterium
CCCGCTTGCGCCGATGGTACTGCAATGCAATGCGGGAGAGTAGGAGGCCGCCACTTTTTTGAGGAGCCCTTGAGTCACACAGACTTGAGGGCTTTTTTTTTGTGTCGCACAGATCCCGCAGATCCCACAGATATTCTTTCTTCTTATTTAAAAATTTTTTGCACAAAAATGAGATATATCAAAATAATTTAGTACCTTTGCAGCCGAATATCAGTGCTAGTTGATGCAAGAGTCTCTTCTTTGCGGAAGCTATGGCTGATTACGCTGCGTAATAGCAGCACTCGCGCCGTACTGGCCTTTAGGCCGTGAAGGTGTGGGAGACATATTGAGAATTAGCGTCTTACAACGCTTTGTTTTTGGTTTCTTGAACGTAGGAAATTCAAATTGCTATCAAAAACATTGCAGAGTTGGATGCTTCGGGTGGTATATATTGCTGACCCGTAGTGTGCGGAGGCTCGAGTAGCCTCAGGCACACTTTACGGGTGCATCTTGAATATATCCACGGCGTGAGCATACATTCTGTCTGTTTATAGCAAAGGTTTCCTACGACCTAAAGAGACGGACGGGCAGAGTGAGAGTTCACGCTCTTTTTGTACCCTGCGGCCAACCCTGGCCTCCGGTTCCCATCAAGAGAGTTTCGCTGATTCCATGAGGCATCTGGCCACGGCCAGAACGACAGGTTCGCTGCTGCCCGGAGCGAGAGGTTTCCTTGCTGAAACGGTCTCGAGATTCCGCAAGACGCTGTTCTTGCCAGCAGTCGTAACCAATTGGAAACGAACTAATTACCCGCAGGTGTGTGGCCTGTCTGGGCAAGAAGAAGCTTTGTATATGAAGAAACAGACCACCGTCATCCGTCGGGACAAGCATTGGTACGTGATGCTGCACCTCGAGCCCGAGCATATTGAGCACCACCTGCAACAGGAGAATGAGGAGCGTCAGCGGAAAGGCCGGCGCCTTTTCGAGTATTTCGTACCCTATCAGTTCCTGCCCAAGGCCGTCCCTGATCCCTATGCTAAGGATGTCGCTGAACAGCGTCGCGATGCTGCTGATGCCAACGACCTGCGTCGTTCCATGCACCACTTCGTGTTCATCAAGGCCAGCGCCAACGAGATGACCCGTCTTGTCGGTCGCCCGTGGAACCGTGAGGGCCGCCTGCACATGCACTTCTATAGGAGTCGTGCCGGCCGTCGCATCACCATGCCCGATGCGATGATGGAGTCCTTCATCACCCTTTGCTGCGAGAACCGCCAGCGCTTCACCTTCGGTCCGGCCATTGAGAACATCGACGACTACGACACCGTGGTCATCGCCTCCGGCACCTTCAAGGATACCGAGGCCAAGGTCCTCGACGTGCAGCACACCGCCCATGGCATCAGCATCACCCTGGGCATTCCCTTCTTCCATGGCGAGAAGACCCTGACACTCCCGGGCTATAAGCCCTCCGACCTCCACCTGCCGCGTACCGTCGAGAGCCTGCTCAGCGATCATTTCATCGACCATGTCGAGGACGAGCTCATTGCCATCCTCAACCGTCGTGTCAAGCACCCCTCTGTGACGGGCGTCGAACAGTCCGAGGGCGCCACCCTCAACCATCTGTTCCACTACAGTCATGTCAATATGTCCGACCGTCCCTCGCGTTGTCGTTTCCGTGCCCTGATGCTCATCTGTGCCGTCCTGCGTGTCGATGCTGACAGCCGCCAGGCGCTGGTAGGCGAGCTCACCCAGTTGCTCGACGGTGTTGTCGAGGCCACCACCGAGGAGCAGGCGTATATGTTCGCCGCCCTCTATGTCGCCACCGCCAATGCCGACTACCGTACAGCAGCCAAGTGCTATCAGCGGCAGCATCCCGAAGTCTCCCAGGCCTTTCAGCGCCTTCTGTCGCCCATCAAGCGCATGAACAAGAATTTCTTCAAAACGGTTACACCAAAGCATATTGTATAAAACAACGTTGAAAAAGATATGAAAGGACAGGATGAACAAGAGATGACGCAGGTCATCCAGGAGTTGTCACCGAGGCTCCCGCGGATTGAGGAGCAGATGACGCAAGGACGTTACCAGGAGGCCGCCTGGAACCTGTGCGAATGGTTCGGACAGGTCGCCCAGGTGAAGGCCCAGCATGGCGAGTGGTTCGCCAACATGCTGCATGGCGGTGAGGTGTCGGACATGGTGTTTATGACCGATGCCGCTGCCGAGCTGTACTGTCACCTGCGCCAACTGCCGTCCCTTCCCAAGGCCTTGGGCGAGGAGATGGACCATCGCTTGGAGGCGCTGAACAGGAAGACGAAGCTCTTTGGCGACTGGACGGTGAACATCTATGCGGATATGCTTTATGTCTACGGTTACCAGAGCGAGGACTATTCCGACCTCCAGCAGCTGGAGACATGGAATGACTGGAAGGAAAACCATTAACTC
>ONQT01000064.1 GCA_900320045.1 uncultured Prevotellaceae bacterium
GTCAAGCATGTGAGCCCAGTCGTAGGTAGTCTCTCCAAAGTTTGCGCTCAGCAGCTCGCCCACACCTTCAGCAGGTTTGAACGAGTATTGCTTAGCCCCTTGGCCTGTTTCGGGATATTTGTGGAAATACATAATTTGCGACAAGGCTGTAGCCACGCAACCCGACGGATAGCCGGCGCCCTTCGTGTCTTTTGGGCAAAGGTCGTTATAGGGTGAGTTTTGATTCCAAGTGCTCGTAAGCAAATGATCGATAGACGGCTTATACTTCTCGGAAGGCGGAACGGCAGCCTTGCGGCTATTCGCCGTCAGACGGCTATCCGAAAGCGATGAGCTCACGCTGCTGAGGAACCACTGCAGGCCCTCGTTTGTCTCGTCGTAAGCAGCATCAGAATAGCCGGCAACCGTACCCAGTTGGTCATCGTTTACGACGATGGCGAAACCCGTGTTATCGCATCCCATCACGGACCATTCTGCAAGACTCTTAGCCTGAGCCTTTTTCATCCTTTCAGGCGCATGAACAAACTGCCTGGCCAGTGCCTGCTTTTCGGCAAGTGTACGCTCACGGGCATTGCCACATACAGCCACAGCTGCGAACACAAGCAAGAGTAGTAGATTTTTCTTCATAGTCTTCTATTTAACCTTTAAACCGGCCACATCGGCAAGGAACTGCCGACATGGCCGGAATCATTTAGTAATACTTAATGTATTATCTTATTTCTGCGGATCAGAACCGAACATGATATACACGGTGTGAGTACCGTTGTATGAGTAACCAGAGTCAGGAAGCGTGAACTTCACTGTTGCTGTAATCAGCAGGTTCTCCGGATCATAGGTAGCACTACCAGTGGTCATGGCAATACGTCCGTAGGTGTCATCATAATAATCAATGTACTGGGCAGGAATGGTCACCTTATTCGTCTTGAAGTCAATGCTGAACTGCAAGTCATAACCATCGGCAAAGCAACCAGGTATCATATAGTTACCACCGCCAAGCTCATAGATAACGCCAGCCCACTGTCCGCCGTACATCGTCTGCTGGGCAATGACACACTCAAACATGCGATAGACGCTGGAAGTCAAGGTGACAATATTACCGCCATAAAGGAAGGCATCGCTTTCGCCGAGGCTGATGTTCACCTTCTCTTTGCTGCCAGCCGGCAGGTCAGACGTAATCTTCACATCCTGTGTACGCTGTCCTGCGGCAAAGCTGACTGAAGCGGGCACATTGAATTTGCTGTTATCGCTGGTCAGCGAAATGGTCTGGGCCTGGGTAGAGTCAATACGGGCCACGGTCACCACATACTCCTGCTCATCAGAAGGCACAAACACATAACTTGTCTTAGCAGCAGAGATTGTGGCATTGCCACCCTGGTCGGTAGCCGACGGCGCATCGTATTCATATTCGTTGGTGCAAGCCACCATGGTCATCGCACCCAGCAATACGGCCAATGTATATCTGAAAATTTTCTTCATAATTCGAATCTTTTTAGTTTGTTTATACACACATTATTCCATTACTGTCCTTGTACCCAAGGTGTGTAGAGATCCGACGGGTCGGGGTTGTTCATACCCACGAGTGCCTCGTTGCTCTCGGCCTCAACCATAATAATCACCCAGTTCATCCAAGCAGGACGGCCATTGGTGTTCAGGCGGGCCAGTTCGTCGGTTACATTGGTGCCAGGATAACCTCGAGTCACCGAATAGTTCAGGCGCTTGATGTCGAAGAAACTCTGTCCCTCGCCCCACAGCTCAACACGCTTCTGGAATACGATTTCCTCCACCACGTCGTCGGTAGCCGACACGGTGCATGTGTATTCAGGATCGCGATAGGTCTTCATGAAAGTCTCCACCAGCTGTTTGCCTTCAGCAGCATTCAGATGAGCGGCAGCCTCAGCCTCGATGAAATACATTTCTTCCACACGCATCAGCGGGTAAGCCGTAGCTGCACCCACGGTGTGGTCGCTGGCATTACCATTTCCCGGACGGAACTTCAGAGATGCATACTCAGGAAGTTGCTCCTTAAAGGTTGCATTGAGGAATACCACCTGATTCTCCAGGGGAGATCCGGCAGGAGCCTTGAACATCAGCTTGCGGAAATCGGTATCGCCGATACGCTCGTAGAAACGACGGTCAATCTTAAAGAAGCAGTTTCCGCCAGGGGCTGCATAACCGAAATCAGTCTCATTGGTCACCCACGATGTCCAGTTGACAATACCACTGGTCACGGTGCTGGTGGTTGCAGTCTGCTGAGCTGCCCACATCCATGGACCAGCCACGTTGAAGCCTGTTGTGGTGTTCATGCACTGCTGCTGGGTCATCGGCGTACGTGCTGTGGTATTGATAGCCTTACGGGCATACTCCTTGGCCTTGTCATACTGGCCGTCCCACATATAGAGACGAGCCTTCAGTCCGTATGCGCAAGCCAGGTCGGGGAGGATATGGCCTGAAGTAGCCTCTTCGGTCATGCCACCGATGTACTTCTCAGCCTCATCCAGATCTTCCTCAATGAACTTAGCCATTTCTGCATGCGGAGCACGAGGGTTGTTGCGGGCCTCTGCCTCGCTCATGCCTGCACGGACGATAGGCACGGTGAGTCCGGCCACGTCGTTACCGTCGGCATTGATGTTCGAGGTCTTGTCATTGGGCAGGAACTCGTACATGCGTGCCAAGTCGAGATAAAGCATGGCACGATAGGCCAGTGCCGAACCGTACCAAGCGCGCTGCTGGTCGGTGCAGTTCTCAGGATCAATGGCTGAAATCACGTTGTTGACAGCCTGCATGAAACGATAGTAATAGAGGAACTGGTACTGGGCATAGAAATAGTCCTGACCCATGTACTTGTTTTGTGTCCATTTGTTAAACCAGTTGTCATAACCGTCGGCAGAGAACTCCATCACGCAGTCACCCGTTTGCAAGTCACGTACGTGCATCATTGATCCATAGCCGAAGTTATTATGACGGTCAGACCACATGCGGGTGTGGCAATATGCCGGCATAGCCATCACCATAGCTTCAGTAGCGATGCTCGACTCACCTACCTGCTTCTCTGTGGCAATACCACTAGCAGGCTCAGTCTCCTCGATGCAGCTTGAAAACATGAATACTCCGGTCAAGGCCAGCAGTGAAAATATCTTATTCATCTTTTTCATATTCTTCTTCATTTAAATTTGTTTCATCTAATCGTAGAGTCGAAAGTTAGAATGTCACAGAGATACCTCCTGAGATGGTGCGGATGCTGCTGTAGTAAGCGTTGCTTGCGCCACCGGTGATGTCCATACGTGGGTCAAGACCCTGACGCTTCGACCATACCCAGACATTGTCGGCAACGCCGTAGATGCGCAGTTTCTGCACTTTGAACTTCTGGGTGAGCGAGCGAGGCAATGTATAGCCAATCGTGATATTCTGCAATGAGAGGTAAGAGGCACCGATGATGAATCGGTCTGACTGGGCGTTCATACGGTCGTCGTTGTACTGCCAACGAGGAATGTTCGAGCTCTTGTTTTCAGGTGTCCAAGCGTTGAGCATATCTACGTGGATAGCCTGTCCGTTGCTGCTTCCCATGAGCTGTGCATA
>ONQT01000069.1 GCA_900320045.1 uncultured Prevotellaceae bacterium
CTTGCCACTGAGCACGGGGAAACTCTCACGGTTCAGGATGATACCATCCACAGGGCCTTTCGGACACTCCAGTTCGGAACAGTTGACACCCGACTGTGACAGCAACCGGCGACGGCTGTATTCCAGCGCATGAAGGAAGGTCTCGAAATGGGGAGTATCTTCCAAAGCACAGGACTTGTCGGCCTTACGGGCAGCAGGAACTACTTCGGCCAATGTGAAGTCGCGGGTGCTGTCGTTATCCATCACCCGGATGGAATGACTACGAGCTTGGTTGGCATCCTCGGCAAAGGCCTTCATGGTGGAAGCAAGCTTCGTGTAGAGGTTCAAGCCGTATGGAGGCAGTTGCTCCGCATCGATACGGTTGCCGCGCTGCAGGATGACAAAGTCTGCAGGTACGATACGGTTGTCGCTGAAATACACACCAAGCGCAAGCTCTTCCTCTGCGAAACGGTTCAGCCAGCCACTGCGCTCATCCTCCGTAAAACTGACGATGCACGGCTTGTCCATGAAATAGGCCACGCCGTCAGAGTCACCGCCACTGATACGACCATTCAACTGCTTGGCCATGTCCACACACTGGGCATAAAGTTCACGGGAACGATGACGGTCACGGATGAGCGAGGTCTCAAACTCATGAACCTGGTCTGTGTCCATCAGCCCACGCTATCTTCGTCCTGAACTCCTCCACCCAACAGTCGTTGGTGCTGTTGTCGAAGGCTACGTATTTGGCACCGTCACGGAAATAGCCCAGCGCACCTGTATGAGCAGGAAAGGTCAGGCTACGTGACCTGCGCTCGCTTTCGAGAATCTCGCCCAATACCTTCTGGGCTTCCTCGCCAGTAAGCAGCTGCTGTCCGCTATAGCCTGACCCCAGACTTGCCGCCATGTTATGTGTGTTCATCTCCGATGCCATCCACTAACACGGCCATAGCCAACTCCTGTGCCTGATCGACGGTCAAGCCGTCGCGACGGGCATTCTCATACTTCTCCTCGGCAGCATCGGCCAGATCGTCGAGGACTTCATCACTCACGGGGAAACCTATGCCCCACTCCTCCTTCAGTCGCTGGAGGTAGCGGCGATAATAAGACATCTCCTTCGGCATGACACTATCGCTTTAATCCCTGAGCCTCTGAGCGGACGATACCCTCGGCGAAATCCTTCAGCTCGTTGTGGGCATCCTTCTGCCATGCATCATTCACACCTGCGGACTTCAACTGCGAAGCGGCCTTCTCCCACAATCCGTCAAACACCTTCGCGCGCTCGTCGGGTGTCTCGGCACCGGCGGCGAAGTCGTTGAGCGTCTTCATCTGCTCTGGCGAGAAGTTGCGGGCGGTAGAGTCAGAGGCACGATCGACGATGGCCTTTACGGCAGCATCCTCCTTGGCATTGGTTTCCTGTTTCTGACCAGGGCCAACGATGTCGAGTGCCTTCTTGTGGAAGTCCCTGTTGGCAGCGGCCACCTGTTCGAGAGTGGCGAGACGGTTCTTGACAGCTGTGGTCTCGTTGACTGAAAGCAGGCTGACACACTCGATGCCGTTCACCTTACCACTGAGCCATACACGGTCGGGATTGTCCTTGGCGGCTGAATAGCGCAGACTGGTGACGTTGGCGGCGCTGGGCAACTTGAACTTGCTCCAGTCTACCTTCTGGGCAGCGTCGAGCTTTTCGCCGTTGGTCTGGCGCTGGGCCTGTACGCGCTGCTCCATGCGTCCGGCGATGTCGGCCATCGTCATCGGCTTACCAACAGACTTCACCTGGTCTTTCTCGTCGAGCGTCACCTCGGCACGATGACGGAGAGAGGCCAGATCCTCGGCATTCATGATGCCATAGAAACGGGATTCCTTGTTGCCCTTCTCGCCAAAGGCCAACTGCCACTTACCTACGAGACCCTCAGAGCCTTTCACCGCCATGTCCTTGGCATCAGGAGTCATCGAGGCAATTAGGTTGGCACGCTGCTCCCTGTTCATGTGGTCAACATCCACGCCGTCCTTGCGGAGGGCATTCAGGAGAAGGGTGTCCTCGGTGATCTTCTCGATGGTGATGTAGTTCACGTCTCGGCCATTGATGTTGGCGTTCTTCTGGTGGAAGGCGGCATCATCGACGTGCATGGGATAGGCGGTCTTCACCGCAAACTCCTTGGCCTGAACAGGGTCTTTGGCATACAAGTCCTGATAGGTCTTGGCCTGTTCAGGAGTCAGTTGGCGCGACATCTGGGTACGCATGCCCGCACGTTTCTCTTCGGGGGTCTTGCCGTCAGGGTTCAGTTTACCGTAGTCAACCTGTACCATCGTAGCGTCATCCTTCTGGAACACGCGGATGCGGTCGATGGTGTTGCCCTCGGTGGTTGTCACCTTCGCCTTAGCGGTCTTCTCATTGTTCTCATTCTGGTTCTCGACCTGAGAACCCTCTGCTGCAGCAGTCTTCGACTGTGCTTTTTCTGTTTTCACTCTTGCCATTGTGCTAAAATTTAGTTTTTGTGTTGGATATAAACTGAGGGGCTTTCCCTCATCGGTCGGCAAAAGTACAGCATTACCCTGGCATCGGCGGTCACGGAAAATTATCTTGCGTGAATTAACGTTTCACTATCGAATTGTTGTTGGTTTCGTGTGTTTTTGGCGGTTTTTCATGTTCATAGAGGTGCTATATCAGAGGTGCTATATCGATAACTATTCGTATCTTTGCACGAGATTTTGAATGCTGATGAAGGTTATTCACATCGACATGGACGCTTTTTTCGCCAATGTAGAGTTGCGCGACAATCCTGAACTTCGTGGCAAGCCGATAGCGGTGGGACACGATGCCGAACGAGGTGTGGTATCTACGGCCAGCTACGAGGCACGACGGTTTGGCGTGCATTCGGCGCAGTCCATTCAGGTGGCTAAACGCTTGTGTCCACAACTGATCATCGTGGAGCCACATTTCCAGAAGTATAAGGAGGTGTCGGCACAGTTGCACGATATATTCCACGACTATACCGATCTGATAGAGCCTATCTCACTCGACGAAGCCTTTCTCGATGTGACAGAGAATAAGAAAGGGATTGAGTTGGGTGTGGATATTGCGCGGGAAATCAAGCAGCGCATCCGTGAGACCACTGGACTGACGGCATCGGCTGGCGTGAGCTACTGCAAGTTCCTGGCGAAGATTGCCTCCGACTGGCGTAAACCCGACGGGCTGACGGTGATTCATCCTGACAGGGCATTGGACTTCATCGCACAACTGAAGATAGAGAAGATTTGGGGTGTAGGCCAAAAGACTGCCGAGAAGATGCACCGCATGGGTATCTTCACGGGTCTTGACCTGAGAAACATGTCGCTAAGCCGACTGACGCAGGAGTTCGGCAAGATGGGGCAAGTGTTCTATGACTTCTCGCGAGGCATCGATAATAGGCCTGTTATCAGTGAGTGGGAGCGGAAGAGTGTCAGCTGTGAACAGACCTTTGAGTCGGACATCAGCGAGAATGCTGCTGTCACTATTCACCTGTATCACACAGTGCTCGAACTGGTCAGACGCATCGAGAAAAACGACTTCGAGGGTCGAACACTAACATTGAAGGTAAAGTTCCTGGACTTCCAGCAAATCACCCGCAGCATCACCGTTGATCACATTCTCCGCACCAAAGACGAGATCCTGCCTTTGGCCAAGCAGTTGATGCAACAAGTGGAGTTCCACTCCCACCCCATCCGACTGTTAGGCTTGGGCGTTTCCAATCAAAAGAGCGCCACCCCACAGGAGGAGCCGCAATGGATTGAGCTGGAATTGGAATTTGAGCCAACAAAAGAAAAGATGGCAATCAAGGTAACATACAGACGGACAAGCAGGTTGTCGATGCGCATCGTAAAGAATGGCGATGTGCATGTGTCGGCACCTATCGGAATGCCCCGCGAGAAGGTGATAGCGTTCATCGAGGAGCACAAGGACTGGATTGAACAGGCGAGAAAAAAGACGTATGAGCGTCAGAAGCAGCGGGCAGAGTTCTACAACAAACTGCCACTGACCACTCGCGCCCAAGCCGACGAAGCATTGAAACGGTTGAAGGCACTGGTGGAACCGATGATGGAAAAACATGCCAAGGAGATGGGAGTTAAACCAAGCATCGTTTATTATAAGCCAACTATCTCGCGCTGGGGCCAGTGCAACGTGAAAGACCGAAGCATCTGCATTTCGGCCTACGTCCTACTGTTGCCGAAATGGTGTGTCGAACACGTCGTAGTTCATGAACTATGCCACCTCTTGGAGCCAAGCCACAATGCCCGTTTCCATGCCCTCATGGACAAGTATTTCCCCCGCTGGCGTGAGGCCCGCAAGGAGACTCACAAGATATGCAAACTGGAAGAGAATGAAGAAGATGACGATGACCAATAACGTACAGAAAGGATGTTTTTTGTAAGAAAAATGAGATAGTATAGCTACGTATCTTATAAAAAACCAAGTGAATATATTATGATACTTCCTAAAAAGTAACTGGCCAGATTTACTAACAAGGTTGTTCTGAATATTTTCTTGGCTGGATAGATTTTGCCTAACATAGAGTAGTTAATCAATAACTCTATAACCACAGACAAGACAAAAGCAACGATGTAGTATATAATAAAACCCGTAAGTTCATTGGGGATTGAAAAATCAACCTCATGACTGCTTACCCAGGGGAACCAGACTACCAACCACCATCCGCCA
>ONQT01000062.1 GCA_900320045.1 uncultured Prevotellaceae bacterium
CCCCAAGCTTACAGTTTTCAATCTCTACCGTTTAGGTTATTTCCTGCAATTATAGCTTCACAGGTGCTATTCTGAAGGTGAAGTCATAACCCTGCTTGGCAGGCAGCATGTAAGACTTCTCAGGCCATGCACCCCACGAGTTGACGCAACCCAGTCCCATCTGCTTCTGCTGGATGTGCACCTGCGTCAATGGACGCTCCACAAGGTCACCGCTGTGCTGTCCCCAGCGATGGTCCTTGTACATGCCAGCATCTAAGTCTTCCACTAGATACGGCAGAGCTGAACACTCCATGGGAGCTGTACTCTCGAACATCAAACCGCGTTTGCCGTCAGTCACCTGGAACCAGCGTACATCAGTGTGGTTGCCAGACTCCTGCGGACGAATATAAGGATAATACTCGTCCATCACCTTATTCTTATAATAGCCTAGGAACTCCGAGCTGTTGCGGTCACAATAGTTCTCATGCGGGCCACGGCCGTAGTATTCCACCAGATTATACTGCTTAGGCATCTGCAGCTGCATGCCATAGCGGAACAGCCACGAGTCCTTGGCGTCGTCAGCCACCTTCAGCTGCTGGCGAACAACGACAGAGCCGTCAGTCTGCAGGGTATAAGTCATGGTGAGGAGAGATTTTACATCGGGCATATCAATAATGGCGACAACGGAATTGTCGTTGACGCTAACGCTCCTTAACTTCTTCTGCGGATTCTTCCAGGATGCAAAGCGCTGCTGCAGCCTAGCACCGTAGTCGTTGTCTGTAGGTGCACGCCAGAACTCTGGAGTGATGCTCTGACGATCAACGAGCATAGGCTGTCCGTCGACATCGAGATAGTCAATCATACCCGACTGCTTACCGATGGTTAACACCGTACCACCAGCGGTCAGTTTTATGTAGCTCTTGGTCTCTTCGCTTTCAACCTTGGCTTGTTCGGCATTAATATCCTGGAACTGGTAGGGATTGAGTACGAACTGCTGACGAGCGACAACCTGTCCCTTGCTGACGAAGGGCTGATTGTCGTCTTTAGCTTTCAGCTGGAAGCTGACAAAGAGCTCCTGGTCGCCATGATGTCCCAGTACACGGGCAATGGTTTTCTGCATAGCTTCGATAGTAATAACCTTACGCTGCTGGGGAGCTATGCCGCTGATATCCATCTTTCCACCATGCCCAAATGTCATACCGTCAGGACGGTTGCCTCCGTGATGACTTTTTCCTGCACCACCAACAAACCACTCCAACTCCAAGTCGTCAAGATTCTTGAAGAAGTTCTCGTTATAGATTTCGATGCGTCCGTCCTTGAAGCCCTTATCACTAATCCACACATTCTGATAGTAGTACTGCACCTCATAGGCATGCGGATTCAGTCTGCGGTCAGGAGCTATGATGCCGTTGCAGTTGAAGTTGTAGTCCGAGGCGGGATAGCGTCCGTAGTCGCCGCCATAGGTGAATATTTCCTTGCCGGTGATAGGACTCTTGTCGCGCAGGCCCTGGTCCACGAAGTCCCAAATGAAGCCGCCCTGGTATTTGGGATATTTACGCACAAGGTCCCAGTACTCTTTGAAACCACCCATCGAATTACCCATGGCGTGGGCATATTCGCACTGAATGAGCGGACGGGGGTTATCGCCTTTCGAATACTTCTCGCAGTCACGGTAGTAGTAATACATCGGACAGAAAATGTCGGTCTTGCCCCAATCACCAGCCTGCTCATATTGCACAGGACGGTTATCGACCGACTTGATCCACTCATAGCACTTCTCGAAGTTAGGACCGTAGCCTGCCTCGTTACCCATGCTCCAGATGATAATGCTGGGGTGGTTGCGTAGAGTAAGTACGTTACCCTGATTGCGCTCCAAGTGCATCTGGCGGAAGTCGTCACGTTTAGCCAGCGTGCTCTCTCCGTAGCCCATACCGTGACTCTCTAGATTTGCCTCAGCCACGAGATACAATCCTGCCTCGTCGCATAAGTCATACCAGCGTGGATCGTCAGGATAGTGAGAAGTACGCACAGCATTGACGTTCAGCTGCTTCATGATCTGAATATCCTGTTTCATTCGCTCTACGGAGACAATATAGCCACCATCTGGGTCCAGTTCATGACGGTCCACACCTTTTATTAATATCGGCTGTCCGTTAACCAACAGTTGTCCGCCCTTGATTTCCACGTGGCGGAAACCGACTTTCTGGCGGATTACCTCTACCACTTGATCGCCTTTTCGTGCCTTGATGTAGAGGGTGTAGAGGTTGGGCATTTCTGCTGACCAAGGCTTGGCGCAGTCGAATTCTGCGAATTTGCTAATGCCCTCAGCAACCAGTTCGCCAGCAGGGTCGTAAAGGTCCATCGTAATCTTCGGATTTCCTGTGGCTTTGACGTCCACATTGAGCAAGGCCTTACCATCGACATAGTCTTGTTTGATGACGATGTCGTTAATGTGCACTTTCGGACGAGCATAGAGATACACCTCGCGGGCAATACCTGTAAAGCGCCAGAAGTCCTGGTCTTCCAAGTAAGAGCCGTCGCACCAGCGCATCACCTGCATAGCAATCAGGTTCTTGCCTTTCTTCAGGAATTTCGTAATGTCAAACTCGGCAGCGACCTTTGAGTCTTCTGAATAACCAACGTATTTGCCGTTTACCCACACCTTCAGGTTACTGGTGGCGGAACCCACATGGAACACTACCTGCTGACCTTTCCAGCTGTCGGGCAACGTGAACTCGCGGCGATAGCTGCCAGTATAATTCTCCGTCTCACCGATATACGGTGGATTGCTGTCGAACGTGGTTGCCCACGCATAGCCAATATTCTTATAAATGCGGTCTCCGTGACCGTTCAACTCAAACAATCCGGGAACGGGAAAGCTCTCCCACTTGGAGTCGTCGTAGCCAACAGACCAGAAACCAGCAGGAGCGTCCTGGTGATTCTTCACGAACAGAAAGCGCCACATGCCCTCCATCGACAGGTAGCGACTCGACTGCACCTTCTCGCCAATCCTCGCCGTCTCTTCGCTCTCGTAGGCAAAGAAGTTCGCGCGGCGAGCCTCACGGTTCTGCTGGTTTACCTGCGGATTGCGCCATTCCGGAGCATCACCAGCCTTTGCCGTTGATATTCCCAACAGCAGTGCCATTAGAGGCAGAACTACAAATCTTTTCATATCACAACACTTATTATATTTTTTGTAAAATTACAGGAAAGTTTCTCTGCCTGACAGCCTCGAACATGAGGATGGCGGCGGAGACAGAGACGTTGAGGGAATCGCCAATGCCCAGCATGGGTATCTTGATGTGTTCATCGGCAGCCTGACGCCACTGGTCGGTCAGTCCTGTCGCCTCAGTACCCATGACGATAGCCGTAGGATGCACCATATCCGTTTCGTAGTAGAAAGAGGAATTTTGTAATTGTGCAGTAAGAATGCGTATACCATTGGCTTTCAGCCACTTGATACATTGTTCTGAGGTGCAGGCTACCGTTGGCACGCTGAAGAACGCACCCACGGAGGCACGGATGATATTGGGATTGTAGAGGTCGCATTGTGGGTCGCAGACGATGACGGCATCGACGTTGGCGGCATCAGCAGAGCGCAGGATGGCTCCCACGTTGCCGGGCTTCTCGACACTCTCAAGGACGACTATGAGCGGACGTTTCTGCAGCTTCAGACTGTCGAGCGTGCGCTGTTGTGCAACAACCTCAGCGATGACTCCCTC
>ONQT01000061.1 GCA_900320045.1 uncultured Prevotellaceae bacterium
ATCTCAATGGCGAACTTAATCTCGACCTTGCAGATGCCACGCAGGTTCTGGATGTTGTGCAGCTTCGTCACCAGACGGATGCGACTGCCAGTAATGACAGGCTGGCCGAAGCGCATATCCGTCATGCCATAGTTAACCATCATCTTAAGATTGTTCACCTCGATAATCTGATCCCACATGTAGGGCAGCAGCGACAACGTCAGATAACCGTGAGCAATAGTCGACTTATAGGGGCTCTCCTCCTTGGCGCGGGCCACGTCGACATGAATCCACTGGTGATCCAGCGTTGCATCGGCAAACATGTTGATGCGCTGCTGATCAACCTCCAACCAGTCAGAACATCCTAACTCCTCGCCCAGGTGGGCGGCAAACTCATCGTATGAGTTAATGACTAATTTTCCCATGATTTTCTGTCTTCTTAATAAATATTTTGTGCAAAGGTAGTCATTTTTCGCGAAAAATAGCTACCTTTGCATCGAAAAACTGATGCCCTGATAGTTAAATGGATATAACAAGGCTCTCCTAAAGCTTAGTTCCGAGTTCGATTCTCGGTCGGGGTACTCCTCTTTTATTAACATGAAAAAGAAACTACTGACCCTCGTCCTCACACTTTGCGTGACTGTCCTTCCGCTCTGGGCTATCGTGAGCGGCCGTCCGCTCACCAACACCCTCAAGGATCTGTGTACTGAGTTGCTGACGGTTTATAATCAGCGTGCAAAAACTCAACAGCAGTTCGACGACGAATACCAATGGCAGCACCAACGGATGATCGACGTCATCAAGGAGTCGAACGAGTTCTCCATTCTGCTCTATACGCAAGAGCAGGAGATGACCTTCAACTTGGCTTTTGCCCTGAAGAAGGTGACGGCGGAATACAACGACTTCAGCAATGACCGCAGACCGTATGACCGCATCGTAGAGAAATTGAACTACGAGATAGACCGCTACGCCCGACTGATTGAGGCACTGCGCAGGCTGCCGCCGATGATTCAGGAGATTGGGGAGGAGGTCCTGCCCGACAGTTTGTCGTACCGTAACGATTCGCTGGACCTGCACATATCAACCACCGACTCCTCGTTGGAGAAAGAGGTGATTCGCATCGCCGTCAGCGACAAGCTCACCACACCGTTTGTTCTCGACAAGGAGGGACAGACGTTCCGTGACTCGTGCATCCACCTGGCGTCCGAGATGCTGAAAATGAATGCCGACAACCGTGCCAAGGTGATTGCAGACAGCACACACTATCAGGAGGCTTATCTGCGCATCAAGGAGACACGCGACTATGCCGAAAAGCGCTATCGCGACTTAGAGAGATACGTCTTTATAGAGGGACAGACTCCTTTCCACGAGATCGTAACCAATTACGACTCATACTGGAACAAGACGAAGACCGATTTGATCGCCCAGTACAGCTTCAAAGACCTTGTCAAAGGATTGGACGAAGTGACTGAAGAAGAAATCAAAAAGAACGACGACACCAAGACTTTTTCCCATCTTTCCAGCAAGGGTGAAAACGCCATGCTGCTGATACTCTGCTTTTTGCAGATTTTCTTCCTGGGAGTCACATGGCTCGTCGTCTTCATCATATTGCGCCTACTCTGCCGCTTTACACGACTGAAGAAATACATTCCCAAGAACAAGCGCTCTATCATCTCCATACTGATAGGCACCATCGCCTACTTCGTAATCTTTGCATTCGGATGGGGTGGTGACGAATACATGCAACTGGGCGTAAGGCACGTCAACACCTTCCTGTGGCTGCTCATAGCCATCACCGGTTCACTGCTGCTGCGCGTCAAACCTGAACAGTTCCAGCAAGGCTTCCTGCTCTATTCTGCTACCTTTATGATTGTGCTCGTCATCATCTCCTGCCGCATCAGTTTCATACCCGACAAGGTGATGGTGATGCTCTTTCCGCCCATCCTGCTGCTGGCCTCCATCTGGCAGCTCATCTTCTGCATCAAGGAGCACAGCAAGGTGATGGCCATTGACAGCACCCTGGGATGGGTATCGCTGACGATCTACCTCGGTGCCTTCATTTGTTCTTTCCTGGGCTACACCTTCGTGGCACTGCTCATGCTGGTATGGTGGTACTTCCTTCAGGCGCTCTGGCTCACCGTAGTGTGCATCATTCACCTGCTGAACGGCTACAAGGAGCGTTGGCTCGACAAGCGCGTAGAAGCCATGCGCAACAGCATCACCTACGTAACGGGTGAAGACCGTGAGGCGCTGCTCTTCGGTGCCACATGGTTCTACGACCTCATCCGCCAGGTGGTCATACCTGCCATCGTGCTGCTCTCCATGCCGCTGTGCTTGAGTCTGTCGCTGGGCATCTTCGACTTCGACGACCTGTACGTGAAGTTCTACGAACATCCATTCATACAGTTTTACGACAAGAGCGGCATTGTGACGCTGCGTATCTCCGTGGAGAGCATCATCAACCTGCTCATCCTCTACTACGTGCTACGCTACCTCAGCAGAGCCATCCATGCCATCTGGCAATACGGCCGCTATATCGCCTTCATGCGCAAGCACAACCGCACTACCATCCGCGTGAACGAAATCAACCTGTCGTTGGGCAACAGCATCATCAGTGCCCTGGTATGGATTGGCTACGCCATCATTGTCATCCACGTATGGAAGATACCCACAGGTTCGCTGGGCTTGGTTGCAGGAGGTCTGTCGGCTGGTATCGGTCTTGCCATGAAGGACACCATTAACAATTTCCTCTATGGCATACAGCTCATGGGAGGCCGTCTGCGTGTCGGCGACTGGATAGAGTGTGACGGCGTGCGCGGCAAGGTCATCTCCATCAACTACCAGTGCGTACAGGTGGAGACCATAGAAGGCACGGAGATGTCCTTCCTCAACTCGTCGCTCTTCGGCAAGAACTTCAACAACCTCACGCGCAACCACTCCTACGAGCTCACCATCATCCCTGTCCGCATAGCTTACGGCACGGAGGTGCAGCAGGTGCGCGACGTCCTGGTGAAGGCCATGCAGAAGATGCGTACCAAAGACCGTTACGGTCGTGAAATCGTAGATCCGAAATATGCCTTTAACGTAGTCGTCGGTAACATGAGCGAAAGTTCCGTTGACATCAATGTGAAGCAGTATGTGCTGGTAGCCGAGCGTATTGCTTACGTCGACCGCGCCAAGGAGGTCATCTACGAAGCCCTCACTGCCGCCGGCATCACCATCGCCTTCCCGCAGTGCGACGTCCACCTCATTCCACCCGCAGAATAAGATTACAGCAGGCCTAAGGCGCGGAGGACGTCGTTGAGGTTGGCGACGACCAGCAGGAGGATGAGCAGGCCGAAGCCGACGTACTCGGCCTTGATCATGAAGTTCTCGGAGGGCTTGCGGCGGGTTATCATCTCGTAGAGCAGGAACAGCACGTGGCCACCGTCAAGTGCAGGGATGGGCAGGATGTTCATGAAGGCGAGGATGATGGAGAGGAAGGCCGTCATCTGCCAGAAGATGTGCCAGTCCCAGGCGGCGGGGAAGAGGTTGCCGATGGCTCCGAAGCCTCCCAGCGACTTGGCGCCCTCGGCGCTGAAGACGTACTTCAAGTCGTCGACGTAGGATGCCAGCACGTTCCAACCGTACTTGATGCCTGCGGGGAAGCTCTCGAAGAAGCCGTACTCCTCGGTGACGGGCTCATACAGTCCGGCTATTGACTTCACCACGAAGCCCAGCTTCAGGTC
>ONQT01000058.1 GCA_900320045.1 uncultured Prevotellaceae bacterium
TAAGTGTTGATGGCCGTAGCTGGCTGAACATCGTCAGCCCTGTTGTCTGACAGTGTGGCTGCAAGCAGGCACACATCATCGTTGGCCGGGAGAGTTACCGACTCAACATCGTCGGTCAAAGGTATCACATACCTGTACATATAAAGATAGGTGTAATCCTTATCAGTACCGTTCTGGCAATTGTGGGCATGGGTTGCCGCGAAGGCTACATCGTCTCTGACATAGCGCGTACCGGCCGAGAAAGGACTGCCCAACTGGCCCACATAGCCTGTATAGTAAGGCACATGGAAAGTATAGGCCGCATCACCGGCCTTGAACGTTGCGTCAGCCCCACCCTGCTTCGTACTCATCATCAGCACATAAAGTTTGTTCTGCCCGGCAGCCCTGCTGAGACGGACGGTCTGCCCCTTGCAGCGCACCGCATTGCAGTGGCCGGCCGTACGGTCACCCATACGGAATGTCACATTCCCATCGGACACCATATCAGGCACAAGCTCGGCGGGATAGGCAAGACTGACCAGACTGCTCGTCGCATCGGTACGCTTGTTATTGTAGCTCATCACGTCAGCGTCATAGTCCAAATCAACAGCCGTATTGTTCACCTTGGTTGGTGCGGCGGCCGACGGAGCCGCCAACCTTACGGCAAACGTCTTGGGCTGATAATGCCCGATATCAAAGGTGAGCCTGTTTCCCGACCAGGCCACATCGCCCACAGGCTCTTCCAGACCGTTGACCTCACGGGCCGAGACGATGTCTGTCGGGAATGTAAGGCTGACATTCTTAAGGTCCTTGCCTGCCCACTCATACACACGGACTATCGTCTCATCGCTGTTCTCCGCTTTCTTCAGCGCCTTGATGGAAACACTGTCAGTACTGGCCGACACAAAGCTGACCGTACGCCCGAGAGCGCCGGCATGCTTGTCAGTGACGAAGCCCGTTAAAGGCTGGTTCAGCTCGGAGGCTGCCTTCTGGGTCGCCGTTCCCCAATTTCCCTCATGGGGAAAGAGCGAGTAGGTGAATTGGTTCACACCGAGGTCCTGAAGGCTCTGGTATGTATAGTTATTGTCCACCCCGGGAGTAGGTTTGTCCCAGCCGTATTTGCTGTCATTGAGCACCGACACGCCATATGTCCCGTCGGGGGTGCTGACATCAGCCCACTGGTGTCCCTGCACCTCATACTGCCCCTCACTGCGGTTGCCGCGCTGGATGGTACCAAGGGAAATGTCGTAGGTGGCCTTATCGTTACCAAACATGAAGTTGAAGGCTGCCTTGAGCATGGTGGCACGTGTTTGCCAATCAACTTCATTCTTGAAGTCCACACGGTTGTTAAGAGCATTCATGCTGACATACTGCACGAAACGCGACCCCTCCTTCTGCCGCTCCACGCGGAAGGAGCTGCGCAATGGCCCCACCTCCGCAGGCGTGATACTGACCACATCATCCACCGTAGCGTAAGGCTGGGCGGCCACGTCCGAGTATTTTATCTCCCACGACGGCCATGTCGTGGAATTGTCGTGAAGCATCTGCTGCGAGCAATTGGCCACAAGCTTACGTCTGTCACGGGTTCTCATCAACGACTGCACATTACCCGTCGACTTGTTCAAGGTCACGCTGTAAGCACCATTGCCCAGCGTCAGTGTGCTGGCGTTCTGGAAGAGACTGCCCGTCAATGACGACGGCGTGCCTATACGGACATCATAGACCGCCATGCCGAGGGACGGCACCGTGGCCGCAAAGATAAACTTAAGGCGCTGCGCAGCCTCATCATACCCGGTAACCTGAGCCAGGACTTCCTTACCGTCAGGGGCAAACACGCTCACGGCCAACGGACTGGGGCGTCTGTCGGCATGAACGGATGCCTCCACTATATCCGTGCGCACAAAGGACAAAGGGTTATACACAATGACAGGCGTACCCTCCACCTGCGTGTCAAGCATCCTGGCGGCAGAGCCAACGCTTTGGGTCAGAACATTGGCCAAGGTTTTGTTGGCAAGGACGTACTCGTTTTCCGAGAAAGTATAGGCACGGGGAATGGACGTGCCGGTAATGCCGTCGTGGTGCTGCTGCCAGAGCATTCTCATCCACGACTCACTGATGGCTTCCTGAGGATAGGCCTCAGTACCGAGCCAGGTTGCCAGCGAAGAGGCTTTCTCGGCGGCATCAGCCAGCAGTTCCGTACGACGGTTCCACCGCTTGAGCATCCCGCGTGAGGTATAAGAGCCAACACCGTGGGTAAGCATGGGCAATTCACCATCCTTGACGTGATATTTTTGATTCTTGTATTGGTCTAAATAATCGAATATCTCGTCGGGGGTGGCTATGCGCACCTTGACGGCACCGTTGGTCTGAGCACTGAGGTTCAGCCAGTAGGGAGTATTCTCGCCACTGCTCGACGCGTTGTCCTGCAAAGCTCCCCCGCGGTCGCTGCGCGGGCCTACATAGCGTATCTCTGCCGCAACACCATATTTATTATAGTTGTCGGCCGTGATGGCAGCCATCTCGCTATCGTTGGCCATGTTCTTGTTGTACTGCTCGTGGTTGTCGTAAGCACCTGGCTTATAGACAGCATAAATCTGTGAACCGTCAACCCCCTGCCAGATGCCAAAAGGCGGCAACTGGTCATATTCGGCTGAACCCCAGGCGAGCTTGGCTGTATGGAAACCCTTGAAGCCACAGTGCCTGGCCAGCGAGGGCAGGGCGTATGAGAAGCCGAAGCAGTCGGGTAACATCACGTCATAGCCGCCGCGCACGCCAAACTCTTTCTTAAAAAACTGGTTGGCATAGAGCCAATTGCGCATGATGGACTCTGCTGAAGATACCATCACGTCGTTGGCATCGACAGCACAGCCGCTGATGTGCCAGCGACCGTTTTGTACGTAGGTCTTCAACTTGGCATACTGTTCAGGGTAGTATTCCTTCATCCACATATAGCGAATGGCCCCCTCGAAGTTAAATGTCAAGTTGGGATATTTGTCCAATCGCGTAAAGTTCTGCTCCATCGTGTTACGAACATACTCGTTGATGGTCGTCTTCACGTCCCAGTTCCACTGTGTATCCAAGTGCGAGTTGGATATGAAGAACAAGGTTTTCTGGTCGGCCTGCCCCGATGTTGGGTTTGGCATGGCCAATGCGAGCGACAAGAGTCCGTATAATACAATACTATGTTTCATATGAAAGCTGTTTTAGATTTTCTCTGTGCAAATATACGCACAAATTTCCTTCCGCTTATCCTGTTTCGTGCCAAAACTATAGGCTGATGCTGTTTAGCACGTCCAGTTTGCCGTCGTTCACCAACTTGATAATCAGTTCGCCAAACAACGTGTTTTGCCAGGCAAACCAGTCGCGGGTAAAATTTGTCGGGTCGTCTTTATGGAAACTCTCGTGCATAAAGCCCGTTCCGGCATCGGTACGCATCAGCGTTTCGATGCACCACTTAATCTCTGCGTCATCGGTCGAGGTGAAGGCCTTCATCATAATAGACATGGGCCAAGGCATGTCGTAACCTACATGTGGGCCGCCAATGCCCTCACCGGCCTTGCCACGAAAGAAATAGGGATTGTCCTCGCTCCACACGAATCGGCGCGTGTTCTGATAGATGGGATCGTCGATGCTGACATCTCCCAGATAGGCCATAGCCAGCAATGAGGGCACATTGGCATCGTCCATAAGGTGCTGATTACCGAATCCATCTACCTCGAAAGCATAGATAGGTCCGTATTTAGGGTGCTGATGCACGGCATAGGCTCTCAGGGCTGTCTTCACCTCAGCAGCCAGACTGCGGCACTGCTCAGCCAGCTCGGTGTTCCTGTTCACCTTGACCAGTATCTCGGCAGCCTTGTTCAGACAGGTGACTGCCATGAAGTTCGAAGGGATAAGGAACTGAAACGTTGTGGCATCATCGCTGGGGCGGAAAGCGGAGCAGATGAGTCCCACGGGCTTCACGGGAGCTCCCCACCCATCGTTGCACATCGTATCGAGTTGGCGGGTGGTATTGCGCTTGAAATGATAGCTTCCCACGCCGTTCTTGCGCTGCTGGTCACGGAAGGTGTTCAGAATATTCTGAACGGCTTGCAGCCAGCTATCGCCAAATACACTGGTATCACCGGTCACCTTCCAGTATTCATAGGCCAGACGTAACACATAGCAGGGGGAGTCAATCTCCCATTTACGCTCGTGCAGTTCGGGCTTCATGTCGGTCTCGTCGGTCATCCAACTGCCGTCATGTTTAGGCACTTGGTTGAAAGCATTGGCATAGGGGTCAATGTTGATGCACTTCAACTGACGCAGGATGACACCGGCCAGCATCTTCCTGAGCTTTTTATCCTTATTAGCCAACTGCACGTAAGGGAAAACCTGGGCCCCTGAGTCGCGGAGCCACATAGCAGGAATGTCGCCCGTATAGACAAATGTGTCGGGTGTGCCGTCATCACCCTCAGTGTAATGCACTGTGGTGTCAAGCGTATTGGGGAAGCAGTTGGTGAACATCCATGCCAGTCGCTGATTGGTCAGCAGTTTGCAGATGCGCTGTATCTCTTTCTCTACAGCGTCGGAACGGAACAGACGGTCGGCTTCAGCAGGGCGATTGTTCTGTTTCACAACAGCATCAGCCTGGCAGATGAAAGGTGCAGGGCTGACTGGTAAGGCTTCTGCAAAGGCCGTGGCGCCACTTCCTACAAGCAGGGTGTACAACAGGAGTTTCTTGCGTTTCATTATCTTTTGTTTTTACTTGTGATTTAGATTTGTATGCAAAGTTATAATGTTCGTGTGTGTTGTTATTCCTAATCTGTGCCAATGATGTTCTGAAAGAACTAAAAGCTACGATATATTTTTACGCGTTCATCTTTTATAACGTGAGTTCGACGAATATACTTTAGAATAAAGTAAGCTGTCTGTCATTTGACATATCAA
>ONQT01000072.1 GCA_900320045.1 uncultured Prevotellaceae bacterium
ATGCTCGCCGTGGCCTATACCAAGGGTTCGCAGGACGACGGCACGGCGGTGTGTCTGAAACACTACGCGCTGAACAACCAAGAGGACTACCGTGGCTTCGTCGATGTGCGTATCTCAGATCGCGCCATGCACGAGATATATCTTCGTCCCTTCGAGATGGCCGTCCGTGAGGCCGATGCATGGGGCGTCATGGCAGCTTATAATAAGGTGAATGGCCGTTGGTGTTCAGAGAACAAGAGACTACTCACAACCATCCTACGTCAGCAGTGGGGCTTCCCCGGTATGGTCATCAGTGACTGGGGTGGTGTTCATTCTACCGTTGATGCCGTGACGGCTGGCATGAACGTAGAGATGCCTGGCAGCCGATTTATGGGTCAGGCACTACTCGACTCAGTGAAGGCCGGAAAGGTGAGTGAGGCTGTCATCAACCAACGCGTCAGGGAGATCCTTCGCGTTCGTCTGACAGTGAAACCAATCGCTAAAGATGTTGCCAACACCAAGCCCGTGGGCAATGCTGAGGAGATGGCAACTGCTTTAGAGGTGGCCCGTCGCAGCATCGTGCTGTTGAAAAATGAAAAGGTACTGCCGATAGACACGAAAAAAGTGAAACGCATCGCTGTCATCGGCGAGAATGCCGTTACAAAGATGGCTCTTGGCGGTGTGGGAGCTGGCGTGAAGACCCGTTGTGAGATCACACCGCTCGAAGGCCTACAAACCATCCTTGGCAACCAAGTGGAAATTACCTACGTTCCTGGTTACAAGAGCTACGACCGTGAAAACCGAAACAAACGAATAAGTCCGCAGCAACCTGCTGACCAAGAACTCATGGCTCAAGCTGTGGAAGCTGCCAAGAATGCAGACCTTGTCATTTTCTTTGCCGGAGACAACCGCGAGGTAGAGACCGAGGGTTCCGACCGCAAGTCTATCACCCTACCCTCTGGACAGGACGAACTGGCAGCTTCTCTCGCCAAGGCGAACAAACGATTGGTGACTGTTATCGTCTCTGGCGGACCTGTAGATGTCTCAACGGTGAGTGAGGTATCAGGGGCCTTGGTTGCCTCATGGTTCAATGGTTCTATGGGCGGTCAGGCCCTCGCTGAAGTCCTCACGGGTAAGATTTCCCCATCGGGTAAACTGCCAATGACCTGGCCCAAGAGATTGGAGGATGTGCCGGCATACGCCACAGGCACCTATCCGCAGACCATCGAGAATAATGCTCAAGGCGATATCTTTGTAGATCTTACTCGTAATCGCAGTAACGAGCGCCGTCAGCAGCTCATTGCTGATTATGCAGAGCAGGATCTTGTAGGTTACCGTTGGTATGAACAGAAGCATGTAACTCCTGCCTATCCTTTCGGCTACGGTCTCTCTTACGCCACATTCGTCTATAGCGACCTGAACGTTAAGTCCACAGCCGATGGCTTCGATGTCAGCTTTACACTCACCAACACGTCAAAGCACGATGCTGAGGAAGTGGCACAGGTCTATGTCTCCCGCGCTATCAAGGAGTTGAAAGGCTTCTGCCGTGTGGCACTGAAGGCAGGTGAAAATAAGGTTGTGACCATCCCCATCCGCCGAACTGATCTCTGCCACTGGGATGAGGCCACCCAAACCTGGATTTTGGAACCTGACGATATCACCTTCCTCGTGGGCGGTTCTTCCGACAACTTACCACTAATGAGCAAAACAAAAATTAATGAATAGACTGCCCCAAGATTTAAGAAGAGTTTATATCAAGACATTTAACGTAAGATATTTATGACACCACTGGAACAAAGAAATGAACGTCTGGCTCAGACGATTATCAAGAACCTGAAGCGTCGCCACATAGAAGGTTTCTATTGTGCGACGGCAGAAGAGGCCGTGAAGAAAGTTTCCGAACTGTCGTGGCACGCTGGAGGTGCTCGACCGTGATCTCGTTGAGACTCCGGAGGAGAAACAGGAGATGTATCTCAGGGCTTTCTCGACAGATGTCTATCTATCCAGCGCCAATGCCATCTCTGAGGACGGCGTCATCGTGAACATCGATGGCAACGGGAACCGTGTGGCTGCCATCACATGGGGACCGAAGAAAGTCATCTTCGTCATCGGTTTGAACAAGGTCGCCCAGAACGTGGAGGCAGCTCTCGCCAGGGCACGCAGCACAGCATCGCCCATCAACGCAGCGCGCTTTGACATCAAGACTCCTTGTCAGACGGATGGTGTGTGCCATAACTGCAACTCACCGGAATCCATCTGCAACTACGTCCATTTCCTCAGGAACTCACCACGAGGCCGCCATGTCGTTGTGCTGGTAGGTGAAAACCTCGGATATTAACAATCATTATGTGAGATCTTTGTCTACCATGGCTGAAACGCAGGAGTCGGACCAAACGTTCTCGGCGGTTTCAATCATGTCGATAATCGTATAGATAGGTAGGATGACGCCTAAGACGGCCACTGGGGCACCGATACCCGACATCAGGGAGAGCGTGAGGAAGTAACAGCCCATAGGCACACCTGCATTACCGACAGC
>ONQT01000057.1 GCA_900320045.1 uncultured Prevotellaceae bacterium
ATACTTCTCGCTGGTGACTTGAATACATGTTTAGCAAGTTTAGATGTTTAGAAGTTTAGATTTTAATATATATGTAAATATAAAAATTATAATTTTTTTTCTTTTTTACTATAAATCCTAAATATCTAAACTCCTAAACTTCCAAATTCTTCGTCATCATTTTGCTCGTCTCAACTTTTCTTTGTACCTTTGAGCTTCGCTCGAAAGTACTTCCGCTCGAAAGAACAAAAAAACAAGTTTTTCTTTGGTTCTTTGCTCGCTTATACGTACCTTTGTCGTCATTATTAATAAATGTACACGCATATGAAGATTATTAATTCGCACTATATCCCGTTGCCGGAGCCTCGCTGGCTGATAGTTGATCCAAAAGGCAGCATCTATGAACAACTGGGTACGATGACTATCGTTGCGGATGCGACGAAAGAAAAAGGTGAAGGTGGTATCACGACTTATGCCCATCCCGTTGTGGCTCATACTGCTATTGACACACCTGAAGAGAAAGGTGACACTTTGCAGATTTATACCATGCTGACCCCCGCCAATGGAATGGTGCTTGACGATGTGTTGTTGAACGATTGTACGCCGCTGTGTCTTTCCAAACACCGCTCGTTGAATTATTTGAGGTTTAATGCGCTGTATTTTAAGCTCACCCGTACGCATTATGAGGATTTCTATTTGGAGGATTTCATTGAAGACCTGAAATTCTATGCCATCAAGCTTATATTCCCTGAGAAGGAGTTGCAAGAGATTCACATCACCACGTTTAGTGACAAGGAGCATGCTGAACGTGGTAGCCTTCTGATAAACGACCTGACTGAAATCCTGTTTATGGTGCCATTCTGGGCATACGCTGACAAGGAAGGCGTACATATCAAGTGGGATGAAATCTTTATGGAATACGTCAATCAGGCACGTGCCTATCTGAAAATCAACCCCAATTATCGATTCCATTTCAGCTCATCATTGGAGATTCTTGAGCCATTGATTGACAAGTTGAACAACGAGTTGAACGACTATCTGGAGCGTAAGGAGGAATAGGATGGAGCTGGACGATATGTTTCTGATGGGTAAGCGCCCGATTACGCTGCGAGTGGTGCTGGGCCTGATGGAGGATACAGACAACAGTCTGGAGACCTACCGTTGGGCTACGCCTGCGTTGCTTCATTCCATCCACACGAAGGACACGACGATTTCCGATTACGTGAAGGAGGTGTTCGAGCAGAAGGGACTGACGCCGTATAAGCCTTACAAGGAAGAGGAGCAGACGGAGAAGCTGTCGGCAGAGGAGCAGCTGAAGAAGGTAAAGATGGACGAATTCATGATGCGCTCGAAGGCGAAGATAGCGTTGGAGGAGCTGATGGCGCTGAAGGATGCCAAGGGCTTGCCGCTGTTCTGCCAGAAAAACCACTGGTGGGCTGTGTTCCGCATCTTTGTGGACCTGCAGGTGTGTGGCATCAGGGAGAACCGCTATAAGGAGTTCATAGAACTGATAGAAAAACTACAATTGAACAAGGTGAATGCCGAGCTGGATATGGCCACGCTGAGCAACATCACGCAGGACATCTTCCGATTCCCGTTTACCATGTGGGAACTGAAGGTTCCAAAGGATGCCAGTACGCGTTGGCTGACTGCCTTCGAACGCATGAATCAGTTGGCTGAAAAACTGAGGAAATCGCTCAAGCTGAAGGGCTTCTAAACGGCCTTAAAACTGATAGTTCGGCTGAACGACTGAACGTAAAAATGATACTTCTGAGACCTCAAATGATAGGGGTCTCAGTTTTATTTATACCTATTTTTATATGCCTAATTTCGCGGTGAGAAAAGTTCTCAGCGGGGTCAAAATCGGGCCTCGTCAATGTCAAATTTTTAAATCGTGTTATTAGCATTTATGGCGACGATTACAATTCAAAAGAAGCTTTCAGCCATGACGGAGCAGATTGCTACCGCCGAGCAGCTGGAAGGAGTGTTTAACAATCCTGAGACTTACCGCAAGGTGTGTCAGATTCGCGAGGTGCGAGAAGCCTGTCAACATCGTTGTAAACGGCAAGAAGCAGGAAGTGATGGAGCTTGGCAAGTGGCGACTGCAGAAGTCTGCCCACCTGAACGGACTTGCCGTGCTCGATGTGGATCACTTGGAGCAGGACCCTCGAGTGCTGTTCCGTCAGTGGTCGGATGAGCAGTTGCGCCAGTTGGGCGTGCTGCTGGTGTTCGTTACCTCTTCCAATGAGGGTATCAAGTTTGTGTTCATCGCTCGCAAGGAGTGGGGCAATCTGATTGAGAATGCCTGTGAACTGGCCCGTCAGCTGGGACTGAAGGCCGACGAGAGTGGCAAGGACGCCTCGCGCATGTCGTTTGCGCCCTCGCGTCAGGCAGGCGACATTCTCTTCTATGACGCTGAGCGTATGTTCAGCTATGAGAATCCTGAGTACGATGAACTGTTTGGCGAGGCCTATCGCAAGGGTGACAGCAAGGGTGCCACACCACAGGAAGTTCAGAGTTTAGAAGTTAAGAAGTTTAGCATTTCGGACTTAAAGTACAAAAATGTGCCTGTGCAGAAGATTGTGGACTGCTGGGTGGGCGACAAACAGCCAGAGCCTGGCGAGCGCCACAAGACCTCACTGGAGTTGGCCGACCATTTGCGCTACATCTGCGACGCAGACCCTGCGATGATTGAGGCCGTCCTGCGAGCACAGCCTTGGGTGCAGGCCATTGTCAACGAGCGTAACGAGAACGTTGCTCAGACTGTCAAGTCGGCCCTTGCCTACAAGGAAGAGAAGCGCATGCCCAAACGCATGTACCACGCCTTGCGCGATGCTGGTGTCGACGAACTTTCAGGGCTTAGCAAGCACCGTCTGCCCTATGGCGACTGGGCTCGCAGGCTGAACAAGTTGCAGTTGGGATGCTACGCCTCAGCCATTGCCTACATCGACGACGATGAGGTCAAGCCTGGTGGTGTGATTACGGCTGCCGGTATGTTTGACACGCTGCTCACCAAGACGCAGTATCAGGACTGGGAAGGCTATCAGCATCGCCTGAACATCATGTCGATAGTCGTTGGCGGACCAGCCACAGGTAAGGGCTTTGCTGTGAAGCAGGACGAGTACATCATGGAGGTGCTGCGCGAAGCTGATGCCGAAGGTCGTGAACTGGAGCGTCAGTACAAAGAGGGACTGAACGAGCGCGAGACGTCGCAGAAGGAACAGAAGAAAGAGGCGTTGAAGCGTCCTACGGCTGTCGTGCGCGACTGCCCTGTGAAGACCTCGAACAACGTGATGTACCGCCGTATGCAAAATGCGACAGTGCCCACGGCCGAGGGTGCACTCTACTACTATCATCTCTACACGTTTGCTGCCGAACTGTTGTCGATTGTGAAGGCTTCTGGTTCGTTCCAGGAGAAGCGTGACGTCATGCTGCACAGCTTCCACAACGAGATGAACGGTGTCGATTACAGCAACAAGGACAGCGTGAACGGCCTGTTCCCCGTATTTTATAATATGGTGGCTACGGGTACGAGCACATCGCTCAAGAAGTTCATCAACCCCAGCAACATAGGAGATGGTCTGGCTACGCGACTGAGTGTGTTTGTGATGCCTACGGGCAACTTCAAGATGCGTCCGATGTCGAAGAAGCCCAAGAGCATGAAGGAAGCTAACGAGATGAAGATGTGGGCACGCCGATTCGACAGTCTGCAGGGTGAAATCAAGGGTCTGGACAAGCTGGTGGCTCATGTCTATAACATGGTGGCGCTGCGTGCCGAGGAGGCCAGCAACGAGGGTGACGAGGTGACGCTGACCATGATGAAACGCATGCAGGACAAGGTGATGGCTATCTGTATTCCGCAGGTCATCTCGACACAGAAGTCGTGGGATGAGTTCCAGCGAACAATGACCGTGAAGATTACCCGTCAGCATCTGGAGTTTGCCACGCTGATGTTCGAAGTGCTCTATGCCTGTGAGGAAGCGTTGTTCGGACTGATGTGGCAGGACTACTTCGACAACGAGCATCGCGACGAACAGCCACGTATCATGTATGACAAGACGAACGAGTACTTCCAGCAGTTGTCTCAGGAGTTTACCACCAACGACGTGAAAACCGTCTGGGGCTACACTTCGAATGCCACCGCCTCAGAACGCATCCGAAAGCTGATTGAGGCAGGCGTCGTGAAGAAACTGCGACATGGGCACTTCCAGAAGCTGAAAGCTACTGCATAGTTCACGTCATCTAATGAAAAAGCTGGGCTGACATTTGGTTAGCTCAGTTTTATTTCTTACCTTTGCGACAAAATACTAATATAAAATAAAAAAATATGAACAAGAGTGAACTGAAACCGGCTGCCGTGTTCGAGCAGTTTGCAAAGATTAACCAGATTCCACGCCCTTCGAAGCGTGAAGAGAAAATGATTGAGTATTTGAAATCATGGGGCGAGAGCCACGGATTGGACACCCAGGTCGACGAGACGGGCAACGTCATCATCCGCAAAGCAGCCACCCCGGGCATGGAGAACCGCAAGACCGTCGTTCTGCAGAGCCACATGGATATGGTCTGCGACAAACTGGTGGACTACGAGATCAATTTTGACACCGACCCCATCAAGACCTATATCGACGGCGAGTGGCTGACCGCCGAAGGAACAACGCTGGGTGCCGACGATGGTATCGGTTGTGCGATGGAGTTGGCCATTCTCGAGAGCAACGACATCGAACACGGTCCCATTGAATGCGTCTTTACCCGCGACGAGGAGACCGGATTGACGGGAGCCATGGGCATGAAGGCTGGATTCATGACGGGCGACTACCTCATCAACCTCGACTCGGAGGACGAGGGCGAAATCTTCGTCTCTTGCGCCGGCGGTCGCACCACAACGGCCACGTTTACCTTCCAGCACGAAGCGGCTCCGGCAGGACTGTTCTTCATGAAGGGACAGTTGAAGGGCCTGGTAGGCGGACACTCCGGCGACGATATCAACAAGCAGCGTGCCAATGCCATCAAACTGCTGGCGCGCTTCCTGTTTGCCGAGATGCAGAAGTATGAGGGCATCCGTCTGGCACAGTTCAATTCGGGCAAGATGCACAACGCCATTCCTCGCGACGGTATGTTTGTCATAGCCGTTCCCAACGAGCTGAAGGAGAACGTCAAGGCCGACTGGAACATCTTTGCCTCGCAGGTGGAGGAAGAGTTCTGCGTGACCGACACGCAGATGGTTTGGACGATGGAAAGTACCGATGCTGAACCCGTTATCGAGGCTGCTGTCGCACGGAACTTCATCTTTGCCCTGCAGGCTGTCGACAATGGTATCTATGCCATCTGCCAGGATCCGGAATTGAACGGCATGGTGGAAACATCCAGCAACGTGGCCAGCGTACAGACACAGGAGCACGAAATCGTCATCGTCGCCTCGCAACGCTCCAACGTCATGTCCAACCTTGACAATATGTGCAACACCGTTGCAGCCTGCTTCCAGTTGGCTGGCGCAAAAACCAAGCACAGCGACGGCTATCCCGCCTGGAAGATGCGCTCGCACAGCGTATTGCAGAAGATTGTGAAGGACGCCTACGTCCAACTGTTCGGCAAAGAACCCATCGTTCGCGGCATCCACGCCGGTCTGGAGTGCGGTCTGTTCTCGGAGCGTTATCCCAATTTGGATATGGTCAGCTTCGGACCCACGCTGCGCTTCGTCCATACACCGGAGGAGCGACTGCACATTCCGACCGTGCAGATGGTGTGGGACCACTTGCTACTCACGCTCAAGTCGATACCTGCTAAAGACTAATTCCCCTTATATATATAATAAGGTGTAACCCTATGCCGAGGGCGGATGCAGAGGTAAAATGAAACTTTTTTTGAAAAAAAGCGCCTAAAAGTTTTGGTGGTTCCGAAAAAAGTTGTACCTTTGCATCCGCAATCGAGAGAGATGCTCCTCCAAGAGGATGAAATGATGCGGAAATAGCTCAGTTGGTAGAGCACAACCTTGCCAAGGTTGGGGTCGCGGGTCCGAGTCCCGTTTTCCGCTCAACATGTTGAACAAAAAAGAGCA
>ONQT01000056.1 GCA_900320045.1 uncultured Prevotellaceae bacterium
ATAATTCTTCGAAAGTTGCACCCAATTTGCACCCAATTTTTGTTGTTTAACGAATTTTATACATCCTGTTACCTTTCAATCCTTTTATGTAACTTATTGATATTTAGTTTCTTAAAATTTCTAATAATTTCTATTGATTTCATATACTCAGGTTCAAGCCCATCCTGAAGCGCAAAAGGGATTGAGGATATATCGCACAAGCGATTATCCTCTTTTTTTTGCTACCTCTGCTTGATGTATCTTTGCATTGTGAACGATCATTTGATATCGGTAACACGCAAGGGAAGGCGATTTCACGGATTTCGATGGAGAAAACTCAAAAAAGTTTTGGTATTCTACTTGAGAATGTGTACCTTTGCGCAAAATAACAAAGAAGGAATGACTATGAAGAAAGTAGCACTATTATGGATGATGGTCCTCACGGGACTGGTGAGTTATGCACAGGACGTACAGCAAGAAGCACAGCAGGTGCAAGAGCAGGCACAGCAGGTGCAGCAACAGGCTCCTGTCCTGAAGTTCGGTTACCTTAGCTACAAGGGCGTCTTGGAGTCTATGCCCCAGTACATCCTGATGCGGAACGACATGGAACAGCTGCGCAGCAAGTATGAAGCCGAGCAGAAGCGCGTCGAAAACGACTTCAACACCAAGTACGAGGAGTTCCTCGACGGACAGGCATCCTTCCCCAAGACCATCCTGCAGAAGCGTCAGAGCGAGTTGCAGGAGATGCTGGACAAGAACGTCGCGTTCAAGAAAGAGAGCCAGAAGCTGCTGGCCAAAGCTGAGGCTGAGGCCCTGGCTCCGCTGAAGGCCCAGTTGGCTGAAGCCCTGGCACGTATCGGTCAGGAGCGTGGCTACGCCTTCATCCTCAACACCGACATCAATGCTACGCCGTGGATTAACGTTGACCTGGGCGAAGACATCAACGAGGCCGTGAAGGAAGCATTACAGCAATAAAAAACGTGGTGGACGGTTCTCCCGTCCACACATCTCCCCTGCCCCATGTTCAGCAAAAATCCCGGTCCCATCGGCATATTCGACAGCGGCTATGGCGGACTGACCATCCTACATGGCATCCGACAGCAGCTTCCCCAGTACGACTATCTGTACTTGGGCGATAACGCCCGTGCGCCCTACGGCACCCGCTCCTTCGACGTCGTCTACGAATTCACCCGTCAGGCCGTCATACGCCTCTTTGAGATGGGATGCCACCTGATTATACTGGGCTGTAACACCGCATCGGCCAAGGCACTGCGCTCCATTCAGCAGAACGACCTGCCACAGTTGGATCCCGAACGCCGCGTGCTGGGCGTCATCCGTCCCACTGCGGAGGTGATAGGCTCACTCACAAAAAATCGCCACGTGGGTATCTTTGCCACCGAGGGCACCATCAAGAGCGAGTCCTACAACTTGGAAATCCACAAACTCTTCCCCGACATTCAGGTATCGGGCGTCGCCTGCCCCTTCTGGGTTCCGCTGGTGGAATACAATGAAGCCGACTCGCCTGGAGCTGACTACTTTGTCAAGAAGCGCATTGACCAGCTGTTGCGTCTCGACCCCTCCATAGACACCATTATCTTAGGCTGCACCCACTATCCGCTGCTGCTGCCCAAGATACACAAATACATGCCTCGCGGCATCCGTATCGTCTCGCAGGGCGAATACGTAGCCTCCTCCTTGCAGCAATACCTTCAGCGCCACCCCGAAATGGAGCAGCGCTGCACACGTGGCGGACAGGTTCACTACCTCACCACAGAGAATCCGGAAAAATTCAAGGAGTCAGCTCAGATATTCCTGCATGACGATGTGGATGTAGAGAACATCACCCTGGGTTAGACATTATTCATCAAGAGTGCCCTCTGATCAGTCATTACTAATCAGGGCAACAGCATAAGCCGATATACCCTCCTGCCGACCTGTAAAGCCGAGTTTCTCGGTGGTCGTAGCCTTGATAGAAATGTTGTCGGGATCCGTTCCGATAACAGCAGCCATACACTGCTGCATCTCTGGGATATGGGGATTCATCTTAGGACGCTCAGCACAAATGGTGGCATCGATATTCACGAGGTGATACCCCTTGGTAGCTATCAGCTCGATAGTCTTCTTGAGGATCACCTTGCTGTCCATACCCTCCGTTTCAGCAGAGGTATCTGGGAAGTGATAGCCAATATCCCGCATATTGGCAGCGCCCAGGATAGCATCGCAAATAGCGTGTATCAACACATCGGCATCACTATGTCCCAGCAGGCCCAACTCATAGTCCAACTTAATACCGCCCATCCACAGTTCCCTGTCTGGAACCAACCGATGGACATCATATCCCATTCCTACCCTAATCATCTTTATCAATTAAATTCTCCAATTACCTCTTAAACAAGTCCTTGATACCGTCCATGTCGAAAGCCAGCGAGAAACGCAGGGTCTGATCCAACGGGTTCGACTTGGCCGTAGCAATGACATAGCCCACATCGAGCGAGAAGACGCTCATGCGGAAGCCGCCACCAACAGTGAAGTACTTGCGGTTACCCTTGTTCTCCGACTCGTGGTGATAACCCGCACGAAGCGTGAACTGGTCGTGATAGACATATTCGGCACCGATACCCCAAGCTATCTCCTGCAGTTCCTCCTTGAAGCCACCGGGGGCATCACTAAAACTCTTGAAGATACCACTGATAGAGCTGACATCGTTGTATTCCTCCTGCACACGGCGCTGATAGTCTTCCGTAGACTCGCCATCGTTCTGCTTGGGAACAGTAGGTACCAACAGCTTACTGGCGTCAAAAGCCACCGAGAAACGATTATACTCGTCAACGGGTACCATCAGCGAGGCACCCAGTCGCAATGTTGCTGGCAGGAACTGTGAACGATCATCGCCATAGAACTTGATCTTCGAACCCACGTTCTGGATGTTGAAGCCCAAGCCCAACTGGCACTCACGCTGGCCAATGTTGATATAGTTGTTATAGTAGCCGGCCAAATCTGCGGCAAAGGCTGACGCAGGACTGGCGTTCTCTGTATAGTCGAAGCGCAGGTCGCTATACAGCCAACGCAGGGCGACACCCAGTGAGAACTTCTCACTCAGCATCAGCGAGGCGCCCACGTCGACCGACATCTCATAAGGCTTGACGGTCATGGCGTTCTCTTCGAGCGACGTCATCACCTCACCCAACGAGAAATAGCGCAACGAGGCACTGACAGCGGCATAGTCGCCTATACGATAGTAACCAGCCACGTAGGCAAGGTCAATATCGTTTACCAACTGGCGCAGCCACGGGGTGTAGTTCAGTGCGATACCTGCACGGCTGATACAGAAAGGATACTTGGCTGGGTTCCATGCCTGCGAGTTGACATCCGGATCTGTGGCCGTACCGACATCACCCATACCACCACCGCGAGCATCGGGGGCAATGGTCTGTGAGATGACAGCATGTTCAACAGGGTTGAACTGACTCTTGGAGTCCTGAGCATTAGCACACAGGGCCTGCATGAGCAGGACTGCCAAAGCGAATATTCTTGTTGTTGTCTTCATAATCGTCTTTATCTATTGGTAAGTATAATTAGTTTCTTGGCTTTCGATGTATAGCTGCTACCGTCGCTGCTGATACCAACGCGGTAGAGATAGAGTCCTGTGTTCAGCCGATGACCGTTGCCGGATGTAAGGTCCCAACTAAAGGAATAACTGTTGTCCGCAGGCACCCCGCTCTCGGTATGCTCCCACAGCAGACGGCCTGCCGAGTCGAAGACCTCTAACTTGACATTCATCTCACTGCCAGCACGGTCGTGGACAACACGGAAACGGGTGCTTTGCTTGGCAGGATTAGGCGAACACTCCACATCGGCAAAGAGGGGTTCCAAGCCCTGCACTACGTTGAATGCCAGCTCAGCCGTTGTCGAGTTGTTCAGCACATCCCAGGCACGGAACTGCAACTTGTGGTGGCCCAGCGACAACTTCGGAATGCTGAAGCCTACCTTGCCGCGCGTATAACTACCGAAATCGTACTGGAAGTAGTCGTTCAGTGTATAGGTCGTTGACACGTTGCCGTCAATGATCAGTTCCAGGCCGTGACCTAAGCCGCTACCAGTAGCGTTAATGCCGTCCTCGTCATTGAGCGTGGCATAGAAATAAGGTGTCGGATTGACATCGCCGCCATTGACGAACGACTCGCTGTTCAGATAGCAGTAGATGTCTGGTCCCGAAGCACCGCCACTGCCTTCTTC
>ONQT01000055.1 GCA_900320045.1 uncultured Prevotellaceae bacterium
GAGAAGCGTGGCGAAATCGCATTGACCTATATCTATGGTATTGGTCGAAGTAGTTCAGCAAAGATTTTGGACAAGGCCGGCGTGAGCCGCGACCTGAAAGTCAACGAGTGGAGTGACGACCAGGCAGCCAAGATCCGTGAAATCATCGGCGCTGAATTCAAGGTAGAAGGTGATCTCCGCAGTGAGATCCAGTTGAACATCAAGCGACTGATGGATATCGGTTGCTATCGTGGAGTCCGTCATCGTAACGGTCTTCCCGTCCGTGGTCAGAGCACTAAGAACAATGCTCGTACTCGTAAGGGAAAGAAGAAGACTGTTGCTAACAAAAAGAAGGCCACGAAGTAAAGTTTAAAGTTTAAGGTTTAAAGTTTAAAGCTTAGAGTTATGGCAAAGAAAACAGTCACTTCCAAGAAGCGCAACGTGAAGGTAACCGCCATCGGTCAGCTACACGTTCACAGCTCTTTCAATAACATTATCGTATCGCTCGCTAACGACGAGGGCCAGATCATCTCTTGGTCTTCTGCCGGTAAGATGGGCTTCCGTGGTTCAAAGAAGAACACCCCGTACGCTGCCCAGATGGCTGCCGAGGACTGCGCAAAGGTCGCTTTCGACCTCGGTCTGCGTAAGGTCAAGGCTTACGTCAAGGGTCCCGGTAACGGTCGTGAGTCAGCTATCCGTGCCGTGCACGGTGCAGGTATCGAGGTTGTCGAGATTGTCGACGTTACTCCGCTGCCGCACAATGGCTGCCGTCCTCCGAAGCGCCGCCGCGTTTAAGCGAATAGACAATTGATAATTGAAAATTGATAATAGAAATTTTTTTATAAATTATGGCAAGATATATTGGACCGAAATCAAAAATTGCCCGCCGATTTGGTGAAGCCATCTTCGGACCGGACAAAGTTTTGTCCCGTAGGAACTTCCCCCCGGGACAGCATGGCAACAACCGCCGCCGCAAGCAGTCGGAGTATGCTGTCATGTTGGCAGAGAAGCAGAAGGCTAAGTACACCTATGGTGTCCTTGAGCGCCAGTTCCGTAACCTGTTCGAGAAGGCCGCCAAGGCCGACGGCATCACCGGTGAGGTGCTGCTGCAGCTGTTAGAGAGCCGCCTCGACAACGTCGTTTATCGTCTGGGTATCGCACCCACCCGCGCTGCTGCCCGTCAGCTCGTAGGTCACAAGCACATCGTTGTCGACGGAAAGGTTGTCAATATTCCTTCTTTCCAGGTGAAACCCGGTATGGTAGTTGCCGTCCGCGAGAAGGCCAAGTCACTTGAGGTCATTGAGGCTGCTTTGGCAGGTTTCAACCACAGCAAGTATCCTTGGATTGAGTGGGACGAGCAGCAGAAGGGTGGCAAGTTCCTGCACATGCCCGACCGCGCCGACATCCCCGAGAACATTAAGGAACAGTCAATCGTTGAGTTGTACTCTAAGAACTAAAATCATTTAAATCAATGGCGATATTAGCATTTCAAAAACCTGATAAAGTCGTAATGTTGGAGTCCACGGACAAGTTCGGCAAGTTCGAATTCCGTCCCTTGGAGCCTGGTTTCGGCGTTACCATCGGTAATGCCCTGCGCCGCATCCTCCTGTCCTCCCTCGAGGGCTATGCCATCAACACTGTCCGTATCGACGGTGTAGAGCACGAGTTTGCTTCCGTACCGGGCGTTAAGGAAGACGTGACCAACATTATCTTGAACCTGAAGCAAGTAAGGTTCAAGCAAGTAGTGGAAGAATTCGAGAACGAGAAAGTCTCCATCACTGTTGAGAACACTACCGAGTTTAGAGCCGGTGATATAGGCAAGTATCTGACTGGATTTGAAGTGTTAAATCCCGATTTGGTGATTTGTCATTTAGATTCCAAAGCTTCGATGCAGATAGACCTGACTATTAATAAAGGTCGCGGTTACGTTCCCGCCGATGAGAATCGCGAGTTCTGTACCGACGTCAATGTGATAGCCATCGACTCTATCTACACCCCAATCCGTAACGTCAAGTACAGCGTTGAGCCCTATCGTGTCGAGCAGAAGACCGACTACGACAAGCTCGTGCTTGAGGTGACAACGGATGGTTCCATACACCCGAAGGACGCCCTCAAGGAGGCCGCCAAGATCCTCATCTACCACTTCATGCTCTTCTCCGATGAGAAGATCACTCTGGAGACATCCGATATGGGTGAAAACCAGGAGTTCGATGAGGAAATCCTGCACATGCGCCAGCTGCTCAAGACCAAGCTCGTAGACATGAACCTCTCCGTTCGTGCACTGAACTGTCTGAAGGCCGCCGACGTCGAGACCCTCGGTGATCTCGTGCAGTACAACAAGACCGACCTCCTCAAGTTCCGCAACTTCGGTAAGAAATCGCTCACTGAGCTTGATGATTTGCTCGAGAGTCTGAATCTGTCGTTTGGAATTGTCCACAAAAGAACAAAGTAAACAATGAGACACGGAAAGAAATTCAATCATCTGGGCCGTACTGCTGACCACCGCCGCGCCATGCTTGCCAACATGGCTATCTCGCTGATCATGCACAAAAGAATCACTACGACCCTCGCCAAGGCAAAGGCACTTAAGAAATATGTTGAGCCGCTCATCACGCGCTCTAAGGACGACAGCACCAACAGCCGTCGTGTCGTCATCAAGCTCGGCTTCCGCCAGGGCGATGCTGCAGAGAAAGCCTTCATTGAGCTGGTAGACTTCGATGAGAACATGCTCAAGACTCCTAAGGCTGAGAAGAAGACCCGCCGTTCGCGCAAGTCTGCTCCTAAGGCCGAGGCTGCTCCCGCCGCAGAGGCTCCCGCAGAGGAGGCTCCCAAGGCCGAGGAGGTAGCTGCTCCCGCTGAGGAAGCTCCCAAGGCTGAGGAGAAGAAGGCAGAGTAAGTTGTCTTGAATTGACTCGATAGAGTAGGGGTGTTGTTTCAGCAGCATCCCTACTTTTTTTATGCACAAAAAAATCAGCAACTTTCGAGCGTTCGAAGGTTGCTGATTTTCAGTGTGGACCAGCCAGGGCTTGAACCTGGGACCTCCAGATTATGAGTCTGTTGCTCTAACCAACTGAGCTACAAGTCCGGTGATTCTTGCAAATCGGGTGCAAAGGTACTAAAAAGATTAAAGATTAAAGATTAAAGATTAAAGAATTTGTTGTTTTTAACATTTTATTGTACCTTTGCATCATGAAAATGAGTGAACGATACGGACTAACGCCCGAGGAGGTGCAGGAAAGCCGCCGTCTGCATGGTGAGAACGTACTGACACCGCCTCCCCGACAGTCGATGTGGCGATTGTATATCGAGAAGTATCAGGACCCGATGGTTCGGATACTGCTTGTGGCTGCATTGGTATCTCTTGTGCTGGCGTTTGTCAAGGACGACTTCATGGAAACCATTGGCATCATCGCGGCTATTATTCTGGCGACGACCGTCGGCTTCTATTTTGAGCGTGACGCCGCCCGGCGCTTCGACGTGTTGACACAGTTGAGCGAGGAGCAACCGGTAAAGGTTGTGAGGAACCTCACCCCCAATACCGACCTCACCTCTAACCCCTCTCCAAAGGGTGAGGAGAATTCGTGCCAAGTCATCGAGATTCCGCGGCGAGAGGTTGTCGTGGGCGATGTGGTCATTGTGGAGACGGGTGACGAGGTGCCTGCTGACGGTAGATTGTTCGAGGCTACCGGCCTGCAGGTCGACGAGAGTTCACTGACAGGAGAAACCATGACGGAGAAGTACATCACCCCAGATGAACTCGCCCCTAACCCCGGCCTCACCCCTAACCCCTCTCCAAGGGGCGAGGGGAACTATAGGGGCGATGGGAACTTGAAGGGTGAGGAGGCTTATCCGAAGGAAATGTTGTTGCGTTCATCGATGGTGATGAGCGGTTCAGGGCGCTATGTCGTCTTGGCCGTCGGCGATGAGACGGAGATAGGTCACGTGGCACGGCAGGCCACCGAACTGACGGGTGTCAAGACACCGCTGAACATGCAGCTGGACCGTCTGGCTAAGCTCATCAGTAAGGTGGGTGGCGTGGTTTCCGCAACGGCGTTCGTGGTGTTTCTCCTGCACGACATGCTTACCAATGCCCTTTGGCAGAGCACCGACTACCTCGGCATGCTGGAGGTGGCGCTGAAATACTTCATGATGGCCGTTACGCTCATCGTGATGGCGGTACCCGAGGGATTGCCGATGGCGGTGACGCTGGCGCTGGCGCTGAACATGCGTCGTATGCTGAAGAGTAACAATCTCGTGCGCAAGTTGCAGGCTTCTGAAACCATGGGGGCTGTAACAGTTATCTGTACCGATAAGACCGGAACGCTCACGGAGAACCGCATGACGGTAAGTGATGTGAGATGTATGATGGAAGATGGAAGAAGCCTCTACAACGCCCTTGCGCTGAATACCACGGCGACGCACGACGTGGGAAATCCCACGGAACAGGCGCTACTACGCTGGTTGATGGAACAGGGTGTAGACTATGAACAGCTGCGTCGCGACCATCCTATTGCCGACCGACTGCCTTTCTCGACGGAGAACAAATATATGACAACAACCGTTGGTACCACCCTATATATTAAAGGCGCACCTGAGGTCGTCATGGATCGTTGCCGGTTGTCGGCCGACGAACGCCGAGCCATGGACGAGCAACTGCTGGAGTGGCAGCGTCATGCCATGCGTACGCTGGCGGTGGCGCAGGACGACCAGCTGCTGGCCATTTTTGCTATTAGCGACCCATTGCGTAAGGAGGTTCCCGAGGCCATCCGACAGTGTGCCGAGGCAGGTATCGATGTTAAGATTGTTACGGGCGACACGGTGGCCACAGCGATGGAGATAGCGAGGGAGTGCGGCCTCGGCGAGGGGAGTCACATGCCTTACGCCATCACAGGTGCTGAGTTTGCGGCGTTGAGCGACGAGGAGGCCATGGCGCGTGTCAAGGCGCTAAAGGTGATGTCGAGGGCGCGGCCATCGGACAAACAGCGACTGGTCAGTCTGCTGCAGCAACAAGGCGAGGTAGTAGCCGTTACTGGCGACGGCACGAACGACGCCCCTGCGCTGAATCGCGCACACGTCGGACTGTCGTTGGGCTCCGGTACGAGCGTCGCCAAGCAAGCCAGTGATATAACACTGCTGGATGACTCGTTCCGCAGTATCGTCCAGGCAGTCATGTGGGGGCGCTCGCTCTACAAGAACATCCAGCGCTTTATTTTCTTCCAGCTCATCGTGAATGTGACGGCGCTGCTATTGGTGCTTTTCGGTGCTTTCATTGGTACCGAGATGCCGCTGACTATCACCCAGATTCTGTGGGTAAACCTCATTATGGACACCTTTGCAGCCATGGCGCTTGCATCGTTGCCGCCCAGTCGCGAGGTGCTGCAGGACAAGCCGCGTTCCAAGGACGCTTTTATTATTACACGTCCCATGCTGCGCGGCATCTGTATCATTGGCGGACTGTTCTTCGTTGTAACCGCTGCCATGCTCTGGTATTTCGAGCGTGTGGCGAGCGTGGATGCCGTCGAACTGACAATTTTCTTTACGTTGTTCGTGCTGATGCAATGGTGGAATCTGTTCAATGCCCGCATGTTGGGCTCCAACCACTCCGCCTTCCGCCGCCTGTGGGCCTGTCGTGGCTTTCTGTTGGTGCTGGCCATCGTACTCGTCGGTCAGTGGCTCATCGTCACCTTCGGCGGACAGATGTTCCGCACCGTACCGTTGTCCTGGCAGACGTGGTTATGGATGTTTGCCGTGACCTCCCCTGTGCTATGGGCTGGCGAACTATATAGAATGTCGATGAAATGGATGAAAAAGTGAAAAATATGACGGGCTTCGTAGCAACGATAGGCATGTTTGACGGCGTTCACCGTGGCCACCAGTTCGTACTCAGCCAGGTGGCGCAATGTGCCAGGGAGCATGGCCTGCAGTCCATGGCGATTACCTTTGACCGCCGTCGGGAGGCAGGCGACGTGTTGACACCGCTGGACGAGAAGCTACTGCTGCTATCCAAGACCGACATCGACCGTGTGGAGGTGCTTTCGTTTACTGATGAGTTGCGCCTCATGACCGCTCATGAATTCATGCAGCAAGTGTTGAAGGAGCGCTTCGGTGTGAAGATACTGATGATAGGCTACGACAACCGCTTCGGCCACAACCGCGAGGAAGGCTTCGAAGACTACGTACGCTACGGCCGCGAATTGGACATGGAGGTTATCTCTCTACCGCCGGCACCCGCATCCATCGCCCCAGGGCTGTCGTCGCCCACGTCCCACACGCTAAGCTCATCACTCATCCGCCGTCTGCTCACTGAGGGACACGTCCGCGAGGCTGCAGCAGGTCTGGGTTATCCCTATACCATCATGGGCACGGTGGAACACGGCGAACACATCGGTACACGACTGGGGTTCCCAACGGCCAACCTGACGCCCATCGATTCGCAGCAGCTCATTCCCGCTCCAGGAGTCTATGCCGTCAAGGTTCGTCTGGAGCACAGCATGGAGCAGAAGCACGGTATGATGAACATCGGCCGTCGTCCCACCTTCGACGGCACACGTCAAACGTTAGAGACGCATATCTTCCAGTTGCACGACAATCTGTACGGCCAACGCCTTCTGGTATCGTTCGTCGAGCGACTGCGCGACGAGCAGCGCTTCGACAGCGTCGAGGCATTGAAAGCCCAGCTGCAACAGGACAAGGCCGCCGCCGAAGCCGTATTAAACTCCATTTCATCGAAATAACGCAATATCAACATGAAACAAACCCTATCCTTTATCCTCGTATTCATCGGCATCCAGTTTGCCGGTGGAGCCATTGTGCAGGCTCTGTGGAAAGCCGTAACGGGCAATGCCGACCTCACTGCGGCGATGCTAATCACCTCTACCATCGTGGTCAGTGTGATCACCATCGGTGTATTCCTGTGGGCGCGGTGGACTGAGGTTTCACCGCAGTGGCTGCGCACACGTCCCTGGATGACGCTGGCGTGGAGCTGTGTAGCCGCCATTGGTGCTATCATCCCCTCTATGTGGCTGCAGGAGCAGATGCCTGAGTTGCCCAACATCGTCGAGAACGAGTTTGACATGGTCTTAGGAAGTCGTTGG
>ONQT01000054.1 GCA_900320045.1 uncultured Prevotellaceae bacterium
AAAAATTAACATTTGAGTCATTCCCGTTAAACGGGAAAGCGGCGTAAGCCAAAAGGGCTCATTATTATCAACTATTTAAAAACTAAGAGGAGATTAAAAATATGGCAATGAAAGTGAAAGCAGTATCATTTCCTGTGTCCAATTCATGCATTTTATTTTCTTGCAAAATTAGGGCGAAAAATAGGCCCTGTCGACATTATTATACGTCGCGCTTCAGCTGTTCGATGAAGTCACTGATCTTGTGCAGCTCGCGGGGAATGCGGATGTTCTGCGGACAATGCGACTCACACTGCCCACAGCCGATGCAGTGGTCGGCCTGGCGCATGCGGGGCACCGTGCGGTCGACGCCGATGAGGTAGTTGCGGCGCAGCTTGCGGTATTCGGGGTCCTCTTGGTTGTTGGGCAGCGAACCCTCGTTCTTGCACTTGTTGTAGTGCACGAAGATGGCCGGAATGTCGATGCCGTAGGGGCAGGGCATGCAGTACTTGCAGTCGTTGCAGGGAATATTCTCCAGACCCACAATCTTCTTGGCGATGTCGCGGTCAAGGAACGTCATTTCGTCCTGCGTCAGCGGTACCAGCGGACAATAGCTCAGCAGGTTGTCCTTCAGGTGCTCCATGTAGGTCATACCGCTCAGCACGGTGAGCACACCCTCGGGTGTACCGGCATAGCGGAAGGCCCACGAGGCGGCCGACTTCTCAGGGGCGCGCTCCTTGAGCTGGGTGACGAGATACTGCGGCAGGTTAGCCAGACGGCCACCCAGCAGCGGCTCCATGATGACGCTGGGAATGCCACGCTTCTGCAGTTCGCCGTACAGGTAGCGCGCATCGGTGTTGCGCTGGTTGATCTCATCGGCGAAGTCCCAGTCCAGGTAGTTCAGCTCAATCTGCACAAAGTCCCAGTGGTATTTGTCGTGCATGGACAGCAGCCAGTCGAACACCTCGATGTCGCCGTGATAGGAGAACCCAAGGTTGCGGATGCGGCCGGCCTTGCGCTCCTCTACGCAGAAGTCCAGCATGCCGTTGTCCAGGTAGCGCTTGCTGAAGTTCTCCATACCGCCCCCGCCGACGGAGTGCAGCAGGTAGTAGTCGATGTAGCTGACCTGCAGTTCCTTGAACGAGTCACGGTACATCCTGATGCTCTCCTCGCGGCTTTGCGTGGCAGGATTGAAGTTGCTCAGCTTTGTGGCCACGAAGTATTCGGAGCGCTTGTGACGGCTCAGGGCAATGCCCGTGCTCCGTTCCGACAGCCCTTGGCAGTATACGGGAGACGTATCGAAGTAGTTGACGCCGTGCTCGATGGCATAGTCCACCAGACGGTTTACCTGTTCCTGGTCAATCTCAGCCTTGCTCTCGCGGGCAGCAGAGCCCTCAATGGTCGGCAGGCGCATCATGCCGTAGCCCAGCAGCGACACCTTGTCCTTCGTCGTCGGATTCGTGCGGTACGTCATCTGGTCCGTCGGAGGCTCCACCTGTTGCTTGTACTCCTCGACAGCCTTCGTCTCTTTCTTCGACTTGCACCCCGTCATTACGGCAGCGGTCGTCAGGGCACTGCCACCGAATATCTTTAAAAACTTTCTTCTATCCATCGTTAAATCTCCTTATGAACTTCATGCCCTTCTACATAAATTGCCGAGAAGGGACGGGCAGGACACAGATTCTCGCAGGCTCCACAGCCGATGCAGCGGCTCTCGTTGACGGCAGGCACGTAGGGTGACTCCTCGTCGTCAGGGTCGCTGGGCACCATTTCGATGGCTCCCGTGGGGCAGTGGCGCTCACAGTTGCCACACTCGACACCATCGGTCAAGGGAATACAGTTCTTCTTGATCCACACCGCATGGCCAATCTGCGTGGACGCCTTGTCCTCAGCGCTGATGGGCACGATGGCCCCGGCAGGACACACCTCCGAGCAGCGGTGACACTCCGGACGGCAGTAGCCCAGTTCGTACGACATCGTGGGCAGCATCAGGTGCGACCAGTCGCTCGAAGGGCGCAACACCTGGTTAGGACACTTCGACACGCACAGCTGGCAACCCGTGCAGTGTTGCTCGAAGTTTTGTTTCGAGCGCGCTCCAGGGGGAACGATCGGTGTCTGACGCTCGGGTGCCACCTTGTCCTCAATCTCGGCCAATCCACCGTCCGTCTTCTTAGCCTCCTGGGCCAGCGCAGCCGTCGTGGCCAAAGCTGCCGAAAGCAGGAACGAGCGCCGAGAAAGACCTTCAGCGTCATGGGGCTTATTGGGCTTATTGGGCTTATTGGGCTTATTGGGCTCATGGGCCTGATGGGCCTGGTAGGACAGTGCACCGTGCTTGCAGCTGTCGATGCAGTCGCCACACACCACACAGCGGCTATAGTCAACGCTGTGCGTCTTGAAGTCAATGCACGACGCCTTGCAGTTCTTGCTGCACAATGAGCAACTCTTGCACTTGTCGGCATCGAAATGAATCTTCAGCCACGACCAGCGGCTCAGTAGCGACAGGACGGTACCTACCGGACAAATGGTGTTGCAGTAGGTGCGCCCGTTGCGCCAAGCCAGCACGAACAGGATAACCAGCGTCACAGCAGCAATAGCCGTCACAAGGCCGATATAGGGGACGATAGCGTCCACATGATAGAAGGCATAGCTGTCCACATGCTCAGCAACGGCTGCCAGCAGGTTGTTGCACGCCTTCCACACGGGTTGCAACAGCGTGGTGGCTATGCGCCCGAAGGCAGAGTAGGGGGCCAGCAGCTGAACCACCGTGCCCACGCCTGCCAGCAATGCTGCTACAAACAACACCAGCACAGGATAGCGTAGCCAGCGAACCTCCTTGGAGTAGCTGTAGCGGTTCTTCCTGACCTTCTTGCCCAACCATCCGAAGACGTCCTGCAGGATGCCCAGCGGACAGATGACCGAGCAGTAGATGCGTCCCAAGGCCAGCGTCAGCAGCACCAGTGCCGCCACCACAATGACGTTGACGGCCAGCACGGCTTCCAGCAGTTGTATCTTAGGCATCCAACCCACCCAGTGGTGCAGCGTTCCCGTGAAGTCGAGGAACAGCAGCGTGATGCCGATAAACATCACGGCGCCCAGCACGATTCTTATTTTCCTTAGCATATAGTATTTGTTCGGTTATTCAGTTGTTCTTACTATTAAGATACTCACCTCGTACAGCAGCCAGATGGGCAGCGAGACGACCAGAAGCGTGAAGACGTCGGTTGTCGGCGTGATGATGGCCGCTACCATCAGGATGACGACGACGGCGTGACGGCGATAGCGCCCCATCCATTGGCTGTCAATCAGTCCCAGACGCCCCATCAGCGCACAGACCACAGGCAACTCGAAGACCACTCCCATCACGAGATTCATGCCCAGCAGGGTGTCGATGTACGACTGCAGCGTCAACATGTTGGCCACGTCGGGACTTACCTGATAGGTGCCCAGAAAGTGCACCGTCAGTGGGAACACCAGGAAGTAGTTGACCAGCGTGCCGACGATGAACATCAGGTAGGCTGCTCCCACTATTCGGACGGCGTAGCGACGCTCGTTGCAGTAGAGTCCTGGCGACACAAAGCGGAATACCTCATATAATAAATAAGGTGATGCCACCAGCACGCCGGCATAGAGGGCTGTCCGCATGTGAATCATGAATTGCTCCGTGAGTCCTGTGTTCATCAGGTGCAGACAGAAGCGCTCGGCGCCCAGGAGGCGATAGGTTACGAAGTCGCTGCTGCGTGGAGCCAGTACCACTGCAAACAACTCGTCCTTCAGGAAGAAAGCCCCTACGGCCAGCACCGCCACAGCAATGGCCATGCGCAGCAGTGAAGAGCGTAACGCGTCGAGGTGGTCCCAGAATGTGAGCGCCTCTCCCGACCCTTCCGGAGCAGAAGAAGGCCTGTGGGCGTCTTTCATATTACTGTTCGTCGCCCTTTGCCCCTCCGTCGGAAGCGTTGGGGGAGTTCTCCCCGTCCTTCATGCCGTCCTTGAAACTCTTTACGCCCTTGCCCAAGCCGTTCATCAGCTCAGGAATCTTCTTGCCGCCGAACAGCAACAATACGATGAGGGCGATAACCAATATCTCCTGCATTCCTAGTCCAAACATCTTTTTTCTCTTATTTTTAGTTATAACTTCGGCAAAGATATATAATAATTCTGAATTATCAATTGTCAATTATCAATTATTTCGTATCTTTGCAGCCAAATAACAACATTTAACCAAAATGGAATACGAATTTCTACTTCGTCTGTTGATGGCCGCCGTCCTGGGAGGACTTATCGGTCTGGAGCGTGAATACCGAGCCAAGGAAGCCGGTTTCCGCACCCACTTTCTCGTGGCTATGGGCTCAGCCCTGTTTATGATTGTGTCGGCATACGGCTTTACAGACGCCATGAACGACGACCTGCAGCGCTGGGATGTGTCGCGTATCGCTGCACAGGTGGTCAGCGGTATCGGTTTCATAGGCGCTGGTACCATTATCTTCCGCAAGACGGAAAACGTCGTCGTGGGACTGACTACTGCAGCGGGATTGTGGGTTACGGCAGCCATCGGACTGGCTTGTGGAGGCGGCATGTACGTGCTGTCCATCGGCAGTACCATGATGGTGCTCGTCGGACTGGAGGCCTTCAACTACTTCCTGCACAAGTTCGACAAGAAAGTGAAGAATAACAATTAGCAGATTTTGAAGATAAAAATGGGAATTATCATTGGTATCGACGTGGGCATTTCCACGACCAAGATTGTAGGATTGCGCGACGGACGCGTGGTGTCGCCTAT
>ONQT01000053.1 GCA_900320045.1 uncultured Prevotellaceae bacterium
TCGCTGACATTCAACCAGAACTGATAGAACTTATAGGGTGTGGTGCGCTTAGGATCCAACCAGATATTGCCCGACTCCGTCTTACCGAACTTTTTGCCATCCGACTTGGTGATGAGGGGGCACGTTAGGGCGAAAGTCTCCACGTCGTTACCTAAGGTACGGCGAATCAATTCTGTTCCCGTCGTCATATTTCCCCACTGGTCGTTACCACCCAACTGCAGCTTAACGCCATAATGTTGGTAGAGGTAAAGGAAGTCGTAACCCTGCAAAAGCTGATAGGTAAACTCGGTGAACGACAGACCGTCGCGAGCCGTTCCGTTCAAGCGCTGCTGCACTGACTCCTTAGCCATCATATAGTTAACAGTGATATGCTTACCCACCTCACGGGCGAAATCAAGGAAGGTAAAGTCCAAGGAAGGTAAAGTCCTTCATCCAGTCATAGTTATTGACCATAATGGCTGCGTTCGCATCCTTGGACTCGAAGTCCAGGAACTTTGCCACCTGTGCCTTGATACATTCCTGATTGTGACGCAGCGTTTCGTCGTTCAGCAGGTTGCGCTCCTGCGACTTTCCCGATGGATCACCAATCATACCGGTTGCTCCACCGACGAGAATGACGGGGCGGTGACCGCAACGCTGCAAATGGCGCAGCATCATAATGCCACAGAGGTGACCAATGTGCAATGAGTCTGCCGTCGGGTCTGTTCCCAAATAAGCCGTCACCATTTCTTTCTGGAGCAGCTCTTCAGTGCCAGGCATCATCTGTGCTAGCATACCACGCCAGCGAAGTTCTTCAACAAAGTTCTTCATATATTCTTTTCTATTTTCTGTTATTTTCGATATTCCGATATTTCGACATTCCGACTTTTGACGTTTCGACGGGAACTTTACGGCACGGGATCATATCCTGATCCTCCCCAAGGATTACATCTCAAGATGCGCCATACAGCGAGGTACAGTCCCTTGAATGGTCCATGCTTGAGAATCGCCTGTCGAGCGTATTCACTACATGTCGGCGTAAACCGGCAGGAGGGTCCCAGCAATGGCGATATGTACAGTTGGTAGAAGCGGATGGGCAGCAGCAATAGCCAACTCAGCACTTTTGTGACATAGTTCCATACCGTTCTCATAGCTTATTAACCCATGCTGTGTCTTACTTTTTATCCTGTCCCTCGGCTACTCTTTTCAGCAGTCCGACCATCCGTTGCTCTATCTTGTCAGATGACCAATGTCGGTCGGAGAGCCAGACGAAAGCCAGCAGCACTTGCCGGTCTGCGGGCAACGCATCACTGAGCAACGTCTTATGGATACGGTAGGCTTCGCGAATCTGCCGCTTGACCCTGTTACGGTCGACAGCATGATGGAAGCGCTTCTTCGGAACACTGACGAGCACTTGAACCGGTTCTGCTCCTAACGCGCGTACCTTATTTATATATACAACCCTAAGGGGAAAGGCGGCCGCTGATGGACTGCCGCTAAAGAGCTCTTCTATCTGTTTCTGACTGACCAGTCGCTCTCGTTTGCAGAACGTTCCTTGCCTTTTGTCCAAAGTGGTCGTACGTTTAGACGTTAAACAGCTGACTTCATCAGCCTTGTTTCTCGAGCAGGTAATGCTGCAAAGCACCCGTCATAGAAGGATATTTCTCGGAGGGAGCCTCAATATCCAGTCTCAGACCGGCATCCTTGGCCGACTTTGCCGTAGTGGGCCCAAAGGTGGCGATAGCAATATCACCCTGCTTGAAATTGGGGAAGTTCTTGGTGAGCGATTCGATACCCGACGGACTGAAGAAAATCAGCATATCATAGTCGAAGCTCTTCACCTCCTCTTCAGTGAAATCGTTACTGACAGTACGATACATCACACACTCCTGGTGAGTCAGTTTCTTGGAGTCGAGCAGTTTGGTAATACTGTCGTTATGCACATCGCTCATGGGCACCAGATACTTCTCGTTCTTGTGCTTGACCATAGCAGGCAACAGGTCTTCAATCTTGCCGGTAGTACCAAAGAACACCTTGCGCTTGCGGTACTGCACATACTTCTGAATGTAGAGCGAGATGGTCTCTGTAACACAGAAGTATTTCATGTCCTCAGGAATAGTAACGCGCATTTCTTTGGCCAGTGTAAAATAGTGGTCAATGGCGTGACGCGATGTGAACACAACGGCTGTATAGTCCAGAATGTTCACATGCTGGGCACGGAAATCCTTAGCCGTAATTCCCTCTACCTTGATAAAGGGACGAAACACCAACTCTACACCGAAGCGTGATGCGATGTCGTAATAGGGTGATTTCTCACTTGATGGTTTTGGTTGTGAAACCAGAATCTTCTTTATCATCGATGTCCTAAAAATTTATTTTCAAACTATTCGCTGTGACGGCCAAGACTTCCCAAAGGGCAATCAAAGGTATCATTTCGAGCGCACAAAGGTACAAAATAATTTGGAAACGGATGACATTTCGACGAAAAAAGATGATAAAACACTTATAAATCGTCAATAATTTAACAAAAAGAAGTACTATTGCAAGATATATTTCCACATCTGCGGGAGCAAACCCCATGTATGTCATACCCAGAACAGCAGGAAACGACAACACGACCTCGATGGCAATAATAAAGGAAAGAGACTTGAGCCATTGTCGGTTTCTTTTACCATCAAAGAACACGTTATTGACTACGATATAGAACAACGTTTTGAGCAGGAAATATCCCAGGAAGACACCAAAGAAAATTGCTATCAGCAGATAGGAAGAGTCCAGGACGAAGGTTTCTCCCACATTTTGCAGCGTATAGAAGTAGTAGAGCAAGGCAAGCAGCATACTCACCAGCACAACCAGAAACAGCCGGAAACGCACCTCAGCCGCTGTCTCTCCAGTCTCAGTCGTTCCTTCGTGGGGCAGATAGAAGAAATTCTTCGCCTGACGAATAATAAATTCCTTCACGTTCGCAAAGGAAATGATGGCAAGAATAAAGAAACACAACAACAACGCCGTGATGACGTTGTCGTTGTGCATCGTATAGGGAATCGGATCGCCAGCCATTCCGTAGCTTCCTCGCCCATCAGGCACTTCCGTACGCAACAGGGTATCCTTTGAGAAGAACACTTCCCTGTAGTACTGTGGCAACTGGATGTCAGACATGGAACCCGATAAAATCTCCAGAGTAAATATGATTACAAACCGAACTCACGCTTGATATCCTCTACCCTATCCAGCTTCTCCCACGTAAACAGCTCGACATCAATGGTCTTTGTCTCGTGATACCGGCTGGTAAAGGTCTTCTTGACCACCTCCGACTGTCGGCCCATGTGACCGTACGCTGCAGTCTCCAGGTACATCGGCTGGCGCAGTTTCAAGGAGCGCTCGATGGCCTTGGGGCGAAGGTCGAAGAGTTTCTCAATCTTCTTAGCAATCTCACCGTCGGACATGGCGACTTTCGAGCGGCCATAGGTATTGACGTAGATATTCATCGGCTTGGCGACGCCGATGGCATAACTCACCTGAACCAGCATCTCGTCAGCTACGCCGGCTGCCACCATATTCTTGGCGATATGTCGTGCGGCATAGGCTGCTGAGCGATCCACCTTCGACGAGTCCTTGCCCGAGAAAGCGCCACCTCCGTGGGCACCCTTGCCACCGTAGGTGTCGACGATAATCTTACGTCCTGTCAGTCCTGTGTCTCCGTGAGGTCCGCCAATAACGAACTTACCGGTGGGATTGACGAAATACTTGATATCGTCGCCGAACAGCGACAGCACGCGCTGGGAGTGAATCTTTTCCTTGACACGCGGAATCAAGATGTTAATGACATCCTCGCGAATCTTCTGCAGCATGCGTTCGTCATCGCTGTCGAACTCGTCGTGCTGCGTAGAGACAACGATGGTGTCAATACGCTCAGGAATACCGTTGTCACTATACTGTACCGTCACCTGGCTCTTGGCATCCGGGCGCAGATAGGTCATCACCTTACCCTCCTTCCGGATTTCAGCCAGTGTCCGCATCAGGAGGTGAGCCAGGTCAAGACTAACAGGCATCAGATTCTCCGTCTCGTTGGTGGCATAGCCGAACATCATACCTTGGTCGCCAGCACCCTGCTCCTCCTCGTTGCCGTTGTCCACGCCGCGATTGATGTCCTCGCTCTGCTCGTGGATGGCTGTCAGGATGCCGCAGGAATTGCCGTCAAACTGGTACTCCGCCTTGGTATAGCCGATGCGCTTGATGGTGTTACGGGCTATGGTCTGCAGATCAATATACACTTCGCTACGCACCTCGCCCATCAATACCACCTGTCCAGTGGTGACGAACGACTCGCAAGCCACTCGGGCATGCTCGTCGTACGCCAGAAACTGGTCCAGTATAGCATCACTTATCTGGTCAGCCACCTTGTCGGGATGGCCCTCAGAAACCGATTCTGATGAAAACAGATAACTCACTTTGATTTACGATTTGACTATTTACAATTTAACAATTTATTATTCGGCAGGCATCATCACCACCTGGGCATGGTTGCCAGCCTTCAGCAGCTCCTTGACAAAGGCCATAATGGTCTCAGGAGTCTGAGCCTCAACGACTTTCTTGTAGTCGGTGTGCGTGTCAATGCCGTACTTGCACAGGCGGTTCAGCTGACGCACCCAATAGTAGTTGGTCTTGGCCTGGTCGTCGATGTTCTTCAGCATATACTCCTTGACCTTGGCCAGCTTTTCGGCATCAACGGTCTTAGCGAGCGCCTGCACCTCGTCGAACATGATCTTGGTGGCGATGTCACCCTTTTCAGGTTTCATGGGGCAGTAGATAATCACCTGAGCCGTAGTGCGATAGTCGTCGCGCTGGATGCCGCCCTGTGTCATCACGGTATAAGCAGCACTGGCCTCCTCGCGGATCTTCTCGGTATAGAGCATGGTGAGAATCTGTCCGGCCATATCGGCGCGAACGATGTTCTCCAGCGTATAGTCCATCTTGTCGTTATACCAATTCATGACAGCAATGGCCTTCGGAGTCTCCATCTTGCGGGTGAAGTCATTCTTGACGTTGCCCTTGTATTGTACGTCGACATCCTTGCTCTTCTGCACCTTCTTGGCGTTGCCGGGCAGGGCGGCGAGGTACTGCTCGATAAGCGGACGGATCTTCGCCTCGTCGTAGTTACCGATGATGGTAAAGGTATA
>ONQT01000052.1 GCA_900320045.1 uncultured Prevotellaceae bacterium
AGCCAAGGACACTTCCATGCAGGAGATGATGCAGCGTGCTCAGGCTCTTGGAGCCAATGCCATCGTAGGCATCGACATCGACTATGAGACCGTCGGAGCCAATGGCTCAATGCTCATGGTAGCCACCAGCGGAACGGCAGTAGTCATCTAAAACAGATCAATGAAGACGTTAGGAAACATCATCTGGGTCATATTCGGAGGCTTGCACATAGCCTTGGAGTATTTCATCGCAGGACTGGTGCTGATGCTAACTATCATCGGCATCCCCTTTGGCTTGCAAAGCATGAAACTGGGTATGCTGGCCATCTGGCCGTTTGGTACGAAAGTGAAATGGAAGCCATCGCAGCCTGGCTGTCTGAGCATCTTCATGAATGTGCTGTGGTTCTTTGTAGGCGGCATCTGGATATGGCTCACCCACATCTTCTACGGCCTCATATTCTGCATCACCATCATTGGCATCCCATTCGGAAAGATGCACTTTAGACTGGCAAAACTGGCTCTTTCACCTTTTGGGAAAGAATTAAGCTAACACCTCAATGTTTAAGCGAGTTTAATAAATTGTCAGCATTGTTTAAGCGAGTTTAAAATCCGTGCCAGTTTGACTTCAGCGATTGTCATTCTGGCACGGATTCGTTCTATAGGTGGTCTGACAACGCTGACATCGTGTTCGAATGATGACAACGGTATTGCGGAACCTGCAGGGCAAGTATTGCAAAACGGTGAGTGGACGGGCACTGGTGAGGGCCGTAGCGGAACCATCGTAGTCAAGCTGGTGGTAAAGAACCATCAAGTAGAGCAGGCGACCGTCGTCAGCCAGTCGGAATCGGTCTTTGCCCAGGAGACCATTAACAACCTCGTGGCAAAGGCACTCGGAAGGACGGACATGATGAGCGTGGAGGTGGATGGTATCACTGGCGCCACGCTTACATCGACTGGTGTCATCGATGCGATCAATGCAGCCTTGCAAGCAGCGATGGGAAATACGTCTGACACAGAAAAGACCTATCAAGAAGGTACGTGCGACATCGTGGTGGTGGGTGCCGGCGGTGCAGGCCTCTCTGCGGCTGTGGCTGCGGCTGAGACGGATAGCAGGCTGAAGATTGTGGTGCTGGAGAAGCAGGGCATCCTGGGGGGCAACACCAACTACTCTACGGGTGGAATCAATGCCGCAGAGACCGACATCCAGAAAGGACTCGGCATAGAAGACACGAAACAACTGTTCTACGACGACACGATGCGTGGCGGCAAGAATGAGAATATCCCGTCGCTGGTCAGGAATCTGGTGGACAATGCGCCTGCCACCATCTCGTGGCTGACGGGACTAGGTGCCGACCTGACAGACGTGGGACTGATGGGTGGCAGTAGCATGAAGCGCACACATCGTCCGCAGGGTGGCTCGGCCATCGGTCCCCACTTGATGAAGGTGCTCAAGACGGCCTGTCAGAAGGAGAATGTCGAGATAAGGACATCAAACAAGGTGACAGGACTGCTGACGGCTGTAGACGGTCGTGTGACAGGTGTCTGTGTACAGAATGCCAACGGCAGCAGCTATCAGATCACGGCTCGGGCGGTCATCATCGCCACGGGCGGCTTCGGTGCCAATCTCGCTATGGTGGCTAAGTTGCAGCCTTCGCTCAGCGGCTTTGCAACCTTGAACCATCCCGGTGCCACGGGCGATGCCTTCGACTGGGTGACGGCCATCGGAGGAGCTACCATTCAGATGGCGAACATTCAGATTCACCCGACTGCAGAGGCCACCAATCATATCCTCATCACTGAGGCTGTGCGTGGCAACGGAGCTATACTAGTGAACCATGAGGGCCAGCGTTTCTGCAACGAAATGGACACGCGCGACGTGGTGTCTGCAGCCATTCTTGCACAGCCGCAAGAAGAAGCCCTGCTAGTGTTTGACCAGACGGTGCGTCAGTCGCTGGCATCCATCGAGACCTACGCCAACCAGCATCTGCTCTGCGAAGGTTCTACTCTGGAGGAGTTGGCTGGTCAGTTGGGTATCCCTGCTGATCAGTTCGCACAAGCCGTGAGCCGATATAACGCCTGGCAGAAAGCGGGGCACGACGATGACTTCGGACGCAGTGCCACAGGAATGCCTGGTGCCTTAGAGACGGCACCCTTCTATGCCGTTCGTGTGAAGCCTGCCATTCATCATACGATGGGCGGTCTGAGCGTGAATACGGAGACACAAGTGCTACGAGCCGACGGCACACCTATCGGCGGTCTCTATGCCGCTGGCGAAGTGACTGGTGGACTGCATGGTGCCAACCGACTTGGTGGAAACGGTGTGGCCGACATCGTGGTCAATGGTCGTCTGGCAGGTCTGGCGGCGAGTAAGAGGTTAGCTCGTTCAGACCACCCCTGACCCCTCCTTGCTCGAACTCACTTGATCCTGACGATATTCAGCGAGTAAGGAGGTACATCCAGCAGAATGCTGCCATTCTCGGGTGAGAGCAGTTGCTCCACAGGATGGATGGCAGTGGGTGTATCGAGCGTGTTCTCTTCCATACCGTCGTTGGCTGCCAAACGAACTACACGGGCGCTTGCCGGCTTAAAGTTCTTCAGATTAAGTCGGGCGGTGGTTGCTGCATCACTGGTATTAGCGACTTTCACGATGAGTTCTCCGCTGGCATCGTCGATGGTAGCTGAAGAGAAGATGCCCTTCGTGTCGTCGTGCTTCAGTACCGTGTCGAAGACAAGTTCGTTGTCAAGCCATGCTTTCACGCTGTCGCCATTCACCTGCAGGGTAACATCGTACCAACGGCCTGCCTTTATACGTCCACGCTTACTGTCAGCCAGCAACTTGCCTCCATTGCTGATCTGCTCGATGGCATGCTGGGAGTTGGTCCAGCCACCGAAGTTCACCCAACAATAATTCTTTTCATCCACATAGTTGAAGATGATGATGAAGCCTTCAGCCCCCTCATCTTTGCGGGCACGGAACTTACAGGTGTAGTGGTCGCTGTCGATGATGCTCTTCTCTATGCAGAGCGTGGCATCCTTATGGCCTGTCTGCCGCACAGTGTTACCCTCCTTCTGCCAGTCACCATAGACATAATCCATATCCTTATTGGTCTCGAACGTGGCGCGTGTGTTCCATGTTCCGAATCCCACACGGCTATGCTTCGGTGTCAGCGGTTTTCTAACCATTCCTTCAAAGGGATCGTTCTGCTCCACCTTTACCACCTGTGAACCCAGATGCTGTGGCATAAGTTGCTGCACATAGTAACTCGGGGTACCCATGACACGGCTGCTGCTGAAACGGATCATATCGGGACGCCAGCGGGCATCGTTCTCGTTGACGAAGATGGGGGCATACGAGGCAAGTTCCACCACGTCAGAGTTGTTCTCCATGCCCATCATATAAACGGCTTCACCCAAAGCGGCATTCATGTTACCCAGTTTGCCGTAGCCGTTGGTCACTGCATATTCACCCACATAAACCTTTGGGCCTTGGCGGTCGTAGCTGTCGTACTTGTGGAATGCCGCGGCAAACCAGTCAGGTGAGCGGTAGTAGTGCTCGTCAAGCAGGTCAACGGACAGTTTGCTATTCCACTTGGGGTTGTCGTCGCCCCATGCCACCACGTTGCCGATGATCTTCATCTCGGGATATTTAGAGCGGATGGCCTTGTAGAACTGTTCGTAGCGCTCGTAGTAGTGGTCACTCTGCTGACGAGGGTCCGGCTGGTTGTTTTCGTTACCTATCTCCAAATATTCTATTCCGAAAGGCTCCGGATGTCCGTTCCTGGCACGCATAGCACCGTATTTCGATGTGACGGGACCGTTAGCATACTCCAAGGCATTCATGCACTCGTCGATCCACGGCTGGATGCTGTCATAAGGAGTCATGCCCCCATGCCATATTCCCACATTCACCACATAAAGCGGCTTGGCCCCTAAGTCCTCGGCCAACTGCAGGTATTCATGGTAACCCAGTCCGTCGGAAGTGCGATAGCCCCAGTTCACGTTCCAGTGCCCCTCACGCTCCTCAATCGGACCGATGGTACGTTCCCAGCGGAAAGCATTGTCTGGACTCTCCTGCCCCTCCACGAAACAACCTCCGGGGAAACGCATGAATTTCGGGTGCAGCTGCCACAGCATGTTAGCCAGATCGGGACGCATGCCGTTCTCATGGTTCTTGAAGGTGGGCGGGAAAAGGCTCACCATGTCTATCTGCACCTGCCCCACGCCGTCGAACACCAGTGCAAACTGCGCCTGCGGATCGTTGTCGTTGGCGGTGAGGGTGGCTTCGTACTTCGTCCAGCCCTGGGCCTTAACAGCAGGGAATTGGCTGACCACGGTCTCAGCATAGAGTTGTGAGCCGTCCTTCGAGCAGAGCGTGGCTTTCACGGTGCCTTGGTATTTCAGAGTCTTTGCCCAGAACGACAGACGATAACAGCGTCCCCGTACGGCATTGATGCCCCAAAAGCCCTCGTTTACCAGACAGACGGGCATCGTGGGCGAAGCCTTGATGTCGAGTGCCAGGGCGTTGTGCTGCACACTGTTAAGCAGTGGTGTCTTTTTCGTGGGTTGTATGAGTCTTGCCGTGAGTTGCGACGGGGCTGCTGCATAGGTTGACCATCCCTGCATATCGGCTGGTGCACCATAGCGAGGTCCGTCCTCAAACGAACGGTTACGTATCAGTTCGGCATAGATACCGCCGTCGGCTGCGTGGTTGATGTCTTCATAGAAGATGCCATAGAGCATCGGACTCACCTTCGGTCCGCGCTGCTGAGCGTCGATATCGATAGTCACTTGAGCCTGGGCTGCTGCATAGAGCGCACAACCGGCCATGAGAAGAATGTTTTTGTAAGTCATATATTACTTGTTAATTTGTTTGATTTCTAACAACAACGCTGTCTTCTTCGGCAGAATCATCTGAGTGTCCATAATATGACATAGCCAAATTTCCTAAACTTATTTAATAATTGCTGCAAATTTAGCGAATTTACATTAAAATGAAGTACTTTTGCCAAAAGTTTTAATATGTTTTGTGAAGTTCATGAAAAAAGTTGTATTTGCTTCAATGGTGTTGTGCGCATGGATAGGTGCTATGGCACAGACAGAGAAAACGAGAGGGTTTGACGACCTGTATCATTTCATCGAGAACCTCGACGTGTTCGAATACGGGCAGGAGGAAAGCCGCGCGTACTACATTCCGGGTCATCACGTCCTGCTCAACGGCAATTGGAAGTTCTGCTACGCCGACACACCGCAGGAGATACCAGCCAACTTCTACGAGGAGAAATACTCCGACGCGAAGTGGGCCACCATCGACGTGCCGACCCACCCAAGACACCACGCGACTACAACCCGACAGGTGCCTACCGCACTACCTTCACCATTCCCGCCGAATGGAGCGGTGAGGAGGTATTCTTGCGTTTTGAGAAGGTGGCTTCGGCATCGTTCCTGTGGATTAACGGTCAGGAGGTGGGCTACAATGAGGGAGCTCAGGAGCCTGCCGAGTACAATATTACAAAATATCTGAAGAAAGGCCGCAACACGCTGGCCATGAAGGTCATCAAATACAGCGACGGCTTTTATCTCGAGGGTCAGGACTACTGGCGCCTGGCAGGTATCTTCGACGATGTTTATCTCTATGCCACGCCCAAGACCCGTCTGTTCGACTGGTATGTGACCACCGATCTGGACAAGGATTACCGAGATGCCGACCTGAACATCGAGGTAAGTGTCAGAAGCTATGACAAGCAGCCTATAACGACTCCCCTTAAGGTGCAGGCCGTGCTGACCGGTGCCAATGGAAAAGAGGTGGCCCGACTGGAAAGTCAGGCGGCAACATTCGCCAGCGGCAGCAGCACATTGACGCTGAACATGAGCAAGCATATCAGCAACCCCTTGAAATGGACGGCAGAGACACCGAATCTGTATAACCTCAAGATGTACCTCGTGGATGCTGCCACCGGCAAGCGGCTATCAGAAAACACGCCCGAGGATGCCCGTCAGGATGTGGGCTTCAAGGAGACTGAGATGCGCAACAACGTGTTCTATCTCAACGGTAAGCCGCTGAAGGTGAATGCCCAGTGCTCTCATATGCAGGATCCCGACAACGGTCATGCCGTGAACGACGAACTGGTCAAGAAGGATATGACCATCCTGAAGCAGTTTGGCTTCAACGGTGTGCGCACCAGCCACTATCCCCCCGTACCGCGCTATCTGGAATATGCCGCCCGCTATGGACTGTACATCATCGACGAGGCAGGCGTAGAGGCACATGCCACCGAATGGGTTTCTGGCGACAAACGATTTATACCGATGTATCGTGAACGTGTGCGCCGCATGGTGCTGCGTGACAGAAACCAGCCTGCGGTACTCTTCTGGAGCGCTGGCAACGAGAGCGGCGAGGGTCCTAACATCGGCGAGGTGATTGCCGAAGGGCGCAAATACGACCACACCCGCTGGTGGATGTACGGTGGCAATGCCTACAGTCATCCCGCAGAGGATATCATCGGTCCACGCTACCCTACTGCCCTGGCTCTTGACCTCAGGGTGGGATATATCGGTAGCAGGCAACAGCGGCGGTATGTTCGACGAGATGTGGCGCGCCGTCTATACCCATGAGCGCTGCATCGGCGGTGCCGTATGGGACTTCGTGTCGCCTGGACTTACCCAGCCTGCACGCAGGCTCAAGGACAAATCAGGCCACGATGTCATGGCGCATATCATGGGCAATGCCAAATTAGTGGCCGACAGCCGTAACCGTAAGAATCATGTAATCGACCTGAGCGGCCACGATGAGTGGGTGGAGGTGTATCGAGATGACTGTCTGGAACTGACCGGCAACACCCTGAGCGTCCATTTCGATGTCTATCCCCGCAAGCTCATCAGTTCCTGCGGCTCATTCGTGACCAAGGGTGAATGGCAGTTCGGCGTTCAGCAGAACGGTAAAGAGCAGCTGGTGTTCTACATCAACACCGACAAGGCACCAGCCTCAGAAGGCGAGCCCAAGGCATTCCCCTTCGGTAGAAGACCTGCGGCAACCAACCATAAGTACGAACTATCGGCCCCACTGCCCGCCGATTGGGAGAACAAATGGCACCATGTGGAAGCCTGCTACGACGGCAAGAAGATGACCGTAAGCATCGACAACACAGAGGTGGCACAGATGGAGGCACAGGGCAACATCATCAACGCCCCGTTCCCCGTAAACATCGGCCGTAACGAACAGACCCACGGACAGGACACCCATGTGTATATCTGCGATGCGCTGATGGATAATGTCGTCATTGCCGACAATTCAGGCCAGTTGCTCAATCTTGACTTCGAGACGGAGCAGCAGGAGGGTACTTATTTCAGCTACGGCATCGGTGCCCGCACCTACGGAACGATATGGCCCGACAGAACCGTACAGCCGGAAATCTATCAGATGAAGAAATCAGCCCAGCCCGTATCATGCCGGTTGCTGAGTGCCGACAATGGTACAGTAGAGATCTGGAACAGGAACCATTTCCTCAACACCTCTTATTACGATATGAAATGGGAGCTCTACGAAGACGGTGTCTGTCTGCAGCAGGGCACGATCAGTCCTGATGTGGAGCCGCTCAGCAAGAAAGTCATCACCCTGCCCTACAACCGTCCTGCCATCAAGCCAGGCTGCGAATACCGACTAATGATAACCAGCGCACTGAAGGCCGACGAGCTATGGGCGCAGAAGGGGCACGTGGCTGCGTGGGACCAGTTGGAACTGCCTTGGCAACAGTTGGCCACACCGTCTGACAAAACCGTTGGGAAGGCTGTGTTGAGCCAGACAAACGACTCCATCACCGTGAGCGGAGAAGGCTTCTCCTACACCTTCACACCCGACGGCCAACTCTTCAGCATCCGACAGGGCGGACAGGAACTGCTCAAGTCGCCAATGCAGTTGAACGTCTGGCGTGCACCGTTGGCACTTGAAGTTGACGGCTGGGATCAATGGAACATCACCTACAACAACCGCAAGCCCTGGAACGGCGGGCAGATAGCCAACGAGTTCTACAGCAACAACCTGGATGCCATCACCCGCATCCCCATCTCTTGTCAGGCCTTCGAAGCCAACGGTCAGGTGTATATCAACGTACGCTGTTTCTCACAATTCGGGGCACCCGTCAACACATCGCTCGATGCCTATATCACCGGCCTGCGCTATTCAGGCTTCTCTGAGGTCTATGAATACCGCATCAACGGCGACGGAACCATCGCCCTGCATCACATCCTTGAGCCCGAAGGCCCGATGCCTGCTCTCCTGCCCCGCATCGGACTGACCATGACGCTCATCGACCCGTTGCAACAGGTGAAGTGGTACGGCCGTGGACCTGAGGAGAACTATCCAGACCGCAAGACCGGCTATGCCATCGGCATCTATGAGAACAATGTGGACGATATGTTCGAACCCTACCTCATTCCACAGGACTGCGGCCTGCGGTGCGACAACCGCTGGCTTGCCATGAGCAATAAATCTGGACTGGGACTGCGCTTTGCGATGGATGAGCCGTTCAACTTCAACGCCTACCACTACAGCACCGACAACCTGACGAAGGCGGTATATACCTACCAATTGCAAAAGCAGGACGGCATCACCCTGAACCTGGACTACAACACCACAGGCGTAGGCTGTACGGCCTGCTATGTGCTGCCCGGCTATCAGGTCAAGCCCGCCCGCTACGAGCGACATCTGACAATAAAACCAATATCTCAGTGACTTACCGACATTAAAGCGAAAAATCTGCTAA
>ONQT01000050.1 GCA_900320045.1 uncultured Prevotellaceae bacterium
TGTCATTGCTATCCTAGTTGGAATAGTTGTTATAGTTGTGATATTCCTGATAGGAATGTGGTTCGGATCATGGAGAGCGAAAAGAAAGTAAATAATCGAATTGTCAAATAGTAAATCAACATGACTTTTACAACATTTATCAAACGACCGGTGCTGTCGACGGTGATTTCAATCCTCATCGTCCTGCTGGGTATTATCGGCCTGGTGTCGCTGCCTATTGAGCAGTACCCCAATATTGCGCCTCCTACCGTTGCGGTATGGACGAGCTATCCCGGTGCCGATGCCGAAACGGTGAAAAACTCCGTCATTGTGCCGTTGGAAGAGAGTATTAACGGTGTGGAAGGCATGGACTATATCACATCGACGGCTGGTGCCGGCTCGGCACAGATTAGTGTGCTGTTCCGCCAAGGCATGAATGCCGATATGTGTGCCGTGAACGTTCAGAACCGTGTGCAGCAGGCGCAGGCGCTTTTGCCCGCCGAAGTAACACGTATAGGTGTGACGGTGACGAAGCGCCAGTCATCACAGGTGCTGATGTTTACGCTGACTTCTGACGGCCGATACGACGACGAGTTTCTGACGAACTATTCGAATATCAATATCATTCCTGCCATCAAGCGTATTCAGGGTGTCGGTGACGTGCAGTCGCCAGGTCTGAAGACCTACTCGATGCGTATCTGGCTGAAGCCTGATGTGATGAAACAATACAACCTGATGCCTTCGGACATCTCGAACGTGCTGGCTGAGCAGAACATTGAGGCTGCTCCGGGTTCGTTTGGCCAGGAGTCGGACGTGGCCTACGAATACTCGATGCGCTACACCGGTCGTCTGAAGACTGCCGAGGAGTTTGGCAACATCATCATTAGTAGCGATGCCAACGGTCAGACACTGAAATTGAAGGACGTGGCCAAGATTGAGTTGGGCGGTCAGCAGTACTCGGTGTCGATGCGCAACAACAACCTGCCGTCGGTGCTGGGTATGGTGCAGCAGATTGCCGGTTCAAACGCCAATGAAATTGCCAAGGCTGTGAAGGCTGAGTTGGAAGAGCAGGCCAAGCTGTTCCCGCCAGGCATGATGTATAAGATCAACTACGACGTGACGGAGTTCCTGTATGCGTCCATCGAGGAGGTGGTGTTCACGCTGGTGTTCACGTTAATCTTGGTGTTCATCGTGATTTACGTGTTCCTGCAAGACTGGCGCTCGACGCTCATCCCGCTGATTGCCGTTCCGGTGTCGCTCGTTGGTACGTTCTTCTTCCTGAATATCTTCGGATTCTCAATCAACCTGCTGACGCTGTCCGCCTTGCTTTTGGCCATTGCCATCGTAGTGGATGACGCCATTGTGGTGGTCGAAGCTGTTCACGCGAAACTGGATCAGGGATACAAGTCGACGCTGACTGCTTCTATCGACGCCATGAACGAAATTTCGGGAGCCATCATCTCTATCACGCTGGTAATGGCGTCGGTGTTCGTCCCCGTGTCGTTCATCGGCGGTACTTCGGGTACGTTCTACCGTGAGTTCGGTGTGACAATGGCCGTTTCTATCTTCATCTCGGCACTGAACGCCCTGACACTGTCACCGGCGTTGTGTGCCATTTTCCTGAAGCCGCATAATGAGCATGGGCACGAGAAGAAGATGAGCCGCATAGACCGTTTCCACATGGCATTCAATACTGCTTACGACAAAATCTTAAGCAAATACAAGGGTAATGTCGAGAAACTAGTGCACAAGCCCATCACGGTGTTGACTACGGTGATTCTGGGTGTTGTGGTACTGGTAGGTACCTTCGCGTTCACGAAAACGGGACTGGTGCCCGACGAGGATACGGGAACGATTTTCTGTACCATCACGATGCCTCCTTCGACCTCTGTGGCCCGCACGCGTCAGATCATCGACGAAGTAGACTCCATCCTGGCTGCCGACCCTGCCATCCAGAGCCGTGAGCAGATTCAGGGTTATAACTTCATTGCCGGTTCGGGTTCCGACCAGGCTACGTTTATCGTCAAGTTGAAGCCGTTTGAAGAGCGTCAGAAGGGGCTGTGGTGGAAGATTAGCGGTCTGTGGCAGGGTGACGGCATCTACCGTTTCTTCCTGAATCCGCTGGAGTCAACGGGTGTCATTGCCCAAATCTTCATCAAGACAGCACATATCAAGGATGCCCAGGTTCTGGCCTTCGCGCCACCAATGATTCCCGGTTTCTCGGCTAACTCAGGTGTGTCCATCGTGATGCAGGATCGTACAGGTGGCTCGCTCGATAGGTTCTATGGCGTCGTCAAGGACTATCTGGCTGAGTTGAACAAGCGTCCTGAATTCCAGACGGCACAAACGTCGTACAACCCCAACTATCCACAATACATGCTGCACATGGATGTGGCGAAGTGTAAGCAGGCTGGTGTGTCGCCCGCAGTGGTGCTGAGCACGCTACAAGGGTATTACGGCGGACTCTATGCGTCGAACTTTAACGCCTATGGTAAGCTGTACCGCGTCATGATCCAGGCATCGCCCGAGACCCGCATGACACCTGAGTCGCTGAAGAGCATCTATGTCCGCACGTCGGGCGGTATGGCTCCCGTGCAGGAGTTCTGCCGCATGGAGCGTGTCTACGGTCCTGCCAACATCAACCGCTTCAATCTGTTTACGTCCATCAACGTGACGGCCACGGTGGCCAGCGGCTATTCGACGGGTGAGGCCATCAAGGCCGCCCAGGATGTGGCTGCCGAGATATTGCCTGCCGGTTACTCATACGACTACCAAGGCCTGACCCGTGAGGAGGCGAAGGCGTCGAATACCACAGCAATTATCTTCCTGCTGTGCTTCATCTTCATCTATCTGATTCTGTCGGCACAGTACGAATCGTACATTCTGCCGCTGGCCGTGGTACTCTCCGTACCATTCGGTCTGGCTGGCTGTTTCCTCTTTACGATGATGTTCGGACACGCGAACGACATCTATATGCAGATTTCACTCATTATGCTGATTGGTCTGTTGGCGAAGAATGCCATCTTGATTGTGCAGTTCGCTCTAGAGCGCCGTCAGATGGGTATGGCCATTACGTGGTCAGCCATCCTCGGTGCAGCAGCCCGTCTGCGTCCTATCCTCATGACGTCGTTGGCAATGGTCATTGGTTTGTTGCCTATGATGTTTGCCTCGGGTGTAGGTAAGAATGGTAACCAGACGCTAGGTGCTGCCGCAGTAGGTGGTATGTTGCTAGGTACGTTGTTCCAGATTATCGTTGTACCCGGCCTGTTTGTCATCTTCCAGAGCCTGCAGGAGAAGATTTCACCCATCAAGTTCGAGGGTGAGGAGGAGAATCCTGATGTTGCAACGGAGATAGCACAGTATGCTCACCGTCCCGTAGATTATGAATTGGAGAAGTAAGAGACTATGAAGAAGATTATGATATTTGCTGCCGCTACGTTGCTCATTAGCAGCTGCGGCGTATACAATAAGTACGAGCGCCCTGACGTTGAGACGAAAGGACTGGTTCGCGATGCGGTGAGCGACATAGACACACTGGTCGTACAGGACACCGCCTCGTTCGGTAACCTGCCTTGGCGTGCGGTGTTCACCGATCCCCAGTTGCAGGCACTCATCGAGCAAGGACTGGAGCGCAATCCCGACCTGCTGAATGCCGCGCTGAACGTAAAGATGTATGAGTCGATGCTGACTGCTGCCAAGTTGGCGTTCCTGCCTGCCGTAAACATCGGCCAGCAGTCGCCTATGGGAACCATCTCAACGCTCTACACCGACCCGTCGGTGACCACCAAGAGCTACACGCTACCCATTACAGCATCGTGGACGCTGGACCTCTTCGGCAACATCCTGTCGCAGAAACGCAGCACACAGATGAAGCTGCTGGGCATGAAGGACTACCAGATGGCCGTGCGCGCACAGATCATCGGCGGTATCGCCAACAGCTACTACACGCTGCTGATGCTCGACGAACAGCTGCGCATCGTGACGGAAATGAGCAAAATGGCCAAGGAAACGTGGGACATGATGGCATTGCAGCATCAGCTGGGCCGCGTGCGCTCTATCAGTGTGCAGAGTGCTGAGGCTGCCTACCTGACCACACAGACACAAGCCAACGACTTCCGTCGTCAGATTCGCGCTACGGAAAATGCACTCTCGCTGCTCATCGGACAGCAGGGACAGCAGATTCCCCGTTCGACACTGTACGAGCAGGCACTGCCCACCGAATTCTCGACGGGCGTAGGTGTTGCCCTGCTCCAGAACCGCCCCGACGTGCATTATGCAGAGATGGCGCTGGCATCGTGCTTCCACGACGTGCAGACAGCCCGTTCGCAGTTCTATCCGAACATCACCGTCGGAGCCTCGCTGGCCTTCACCAACAGCAACGGCAACCTGAATCCCGGCAAGTGGCTCGCCTCACTGTTTGGCTCGCTGACACAGCCTATCTTCCAGCGCGGTGCCCTTACCGTCAATCTGAAGGTGAAGAAGATGCAGTACGAGCAGGCCTTCAACACGTGGCAGGACGCCATTCTGAAAGCCGGCAACGAAGTGTCAAACGCACTGGTCAACTATCGCGGCTACGACGAGAACTCGAAGATTGAGGCTCAGCGTGTGGCAGTGCTCACGAAGACTGTCGAGGACACGAAGGCACTCTATAGGAGCCGTGGCTCGAGCTATCTGGAGGTGCTCACTGCACAGAACCAGCTGCTCACAGCCGAGTTGAACAAGGCGACCGCAGACTTCAACAAGATGCAGTCAGTTGTATCGCTGTACACAGCCCTCGGCGGTGGCGGCAAATAACAGGCTTTTGGCCGTTGGCTTTTAGCAGTTAACTCTGAGCCAATAGCCAATCGCTAATAGCTAACAGCAAAAAATAAAATTATGGCAAGCGAAATTAGTCCAAAAGCCGAAATCAGCCCAAAGGCGAAAATCGGCGACAACTGTAAAATATTCCCCTTCGCCTACATCGAAGACGACGTAGTCATTGGCGACGGCTGTATCATCTTCCCCTTCGTTAGTATAATGAATGGTACGCGCATGGGCGCGAAGAACAAGGTCCATCAGGGCAGCGTCATCGGTGCCCTACCCCAGGACTTTGAGTTCCGCGGCGAGAAGTCGGAATGTATCATCGGCGACGGTAACATCATCCGCGAAAACGTCGTCATCAACCGCGCCACCCACACCGGTGGCCAGACTGTCCTCGGCAACGACAACGTGCTGATGGAGGGTGCCCACATCTCCCACGACACGAAAGTCGGCAACCGCTGCGTCTTCGGCTACGGCACGAAGATTGCCGGCGACTGCATCATCGAGGACGGAGTCATCTTCTCCTCCAGCGTCATCGAGAACGCCAAGACGCGTGTCGGACAGGGTTCGATGATCCAGGCCGGTACGACCTTCTCGAAGGATGTGCCCCCATATATCATCTGCACCAAGCAGGCGGAATATGGCGGTGTCAACATGCAGGTAGCACGTCAGCACGGCGTCGATGAAAAGACGCTGAAGCACATTGCCAACGCCTACCGCTTGGTATTTATGAGCAAGACAGCATTGTTCGATGCGGTAAACCAGATAGAGGAGCAGGTTCCCGACGGACCCTTCATCCGCCACATCATCGAGTTTATCCGCAACACGAATATTGGCATCATCACAAAGATTTAAAATACAACGACTATGGCATTGAACTTAAACAAAAATCTGAAGTTGTACTACAACATCCACGAGGTAGCCGAAATGTTTGGGCTCAACGAGAGCACCCTGCGCTACTGGGAAAAGGAGTTTACCTACCTGAAACCTAAAGTCTCAGGACCGGCCAAGATACGCCAGTATCAGGAGAAGGACATCGAACAGATACGCCTCATCCACAATCTGGTGAAGGTTCGTGGTTTCAAACTGGCTGCCGCCAAGAAGATCATCAATGCCAACCGCGATGGTGCCGACCGCAGGACCGATGTGATCACGCGTCTCATGGATATCCGCACCCAGCTGCAGTCGCTGAGAAAGCAGATGGACTTTCTGACGTAATCATTTTATCATTTAATATTAAACATTAAAACTAAAATCACTATGAAAAAGTATTTGGCAGAAATGGTGGGCACAATGGTGCTCGTACTCATGGGCTGCGGTGTTGCCGTCAGCCTCGGTTGTGATCCCGTCAACAACATCCCCGCAGTGGTAGGAACCGCACTGGCCTTCGGCTTGGCCGTCGTCGCTATGGCCTACACCATCGGCGGCATCTCCGGTTGCCACATCAACCCCGCCATCACGCTGGGCTGCATCCTCGCTGGCCGTATGGACGCCAAGGAGGGTATCATGTACATCATCTTCCAGTGCATCGGAGCCTTCATCGGCAGTGCCCTGCTCGCTGTCCTCGTAGCCAATGTTCCTGGTATGGAGGGAACGGGTGCCAACGACCTTCAGGCCAATGTCTCGGTGCTCGGCGGTCTGCTCGCTGAAATCATCTTCACCTGCGTCTTCGTGCTCGTCGTACTCGGTGCTACCGCCAAGACCAATGGTGCCACCAACAACTTCGCAGGTCTGGCCATCGGCCTCAGCCTCGTATTGGTTCACCTCGTCTGCATCCGCTACACCGGCACCTCCGTCAATCCCGCACGTTCGCTGGCTCCTGCCATCTTCCAGGGTGGCACCGCTCTGGCCAACCTCTGGATCTTCATCGTAGGTCCTTTCGTCGGTGGCGCAATCGCAGCCTGCATCTGGAAGATCATCGAACCCGCCGAGAAGAAATAAGAGATAAGAATTAAGAGTTAAAAAAATGGGCCCATCGTTTGGTGGGTTCGTTTTTTTTTCGTACCTTCGCAGGCGATAAGAAATAAAAACTTAATATTTTTAGACTTATGAGAGTTATTATTGAATCTGATTATCAGAAAATGTCGCAGTGGGCTGCGGAGCATGTCATCCGTCGTATCAACGAAGCACAGCCTACGAAGGAGAAACCATTTGTGTTGGGTCTGCCGACGGGTAGTTCGCCCGAGGGCATGTATGCTTGTCTGGTGAAGGCCAACAAGGAAGGCCGCGTGTCGTTTAAGAACGTGCTGACGTTCAACATGGACGAGTATGTTGGATTGCCCGAGGAGCACCCCGAGGCACACTACGAGGAGATGATCAAGGAGGCTGGCGGTATCGACCTGTTCCTGGGCGGTATCGGTCCCGACGGACACATTGCCTTCAACGAGCCATATAGTTCGCTGACAAGCCGTACACGTGTGAAGACGCTGACGACGGACACCATCATTGCCAACTCGCGTTTCTTCGACAACGACGTGAACAAGGTGCCCAAGCTGGCGCTGACCGTCGGTGTGGGTACAGTGATGGACGCCAAGGAAGTGATGATTCTGGTGAACGGTCACCACAAGGCCCGCGCGCTGAAGGCTGCCATTGAGGGCGCCGTGACGCACGAGTGGACTATCTCTGCCCTGCAGATGCATCCTCACGGCATTATCGTGGCCGACGAGCCTGCCACCGATGAGCTGAAGGTTGCTACGTACAAGTACTTCAAGGACATCGAGAAGGACAATTTACTTTAACAACAACAATATGCACAAACTATTCTTAACTACACTACTAATACTGGGAACACCTGCGCTGACTGCGCAGGTGTTGCCGTATCAAAACCCGCAGTTGACGGCTGAACAACGTGCCGACGACCTGATAGGGAGACTGAAACTGGACGAAAAGGTGAAGCTGATGATGGACTCGTCGCCAGCCATCGAGCGTCTGGGCATTCCACAGTTCCAATGGTGGAACGA
>ONQT01000048.1 GCA_900320045.1 uncultured Prevotellaceae bacterium
CCAAAACAATAGCGCAAAAATCCGTGAAATCTGTGGGATCTGTGCGACAAAAAGTTTCCGAACTTCCGACCATATAAATGCGGAAATGCGGAAAGTAGGAAAGCGGACAAGAAGCTGCCGCCGATGTACCCCTCAAAAGGTATGTCGGCGGTGTTTTTTGCTTTGCTACTTTTATAGATTCCTGATGACTTTGCAAGGATTGCCTACGGAAACTGTATTTGACGGAATATCACTCACCACAACAGAGCCTGCTCCAATGGTGACATTATTGCCGATGGTTACTCCTGGCAGGATGGTTACGCTGCCTCCAATCCATACGTTATGGCCAATGGTTACAGGTTTCGCCCACTCTTGACGGGAGTTGCGTTCTACGGGGTCGGTGCTATGACATGCCGTATAAATGCTGACATTAGGACCGACGAAACAGTCATCACCGATAGTGACACGGGCTTCGTCGAGGACTGTGAAGTTGAAGTTGGCAAAGAACCGCTTGCCTATGCTTATCTGTTTGCCATAGTCGCAGCGGAACGGCTGGTTGATAATAAACTCATCATCTGCCACATGACCCAGCAAGCCCTTCAGCATTTCCTTCATCTGCTGGGTTTCCGACGGGCGCAAGGAGTTGAACTCGTGAAGAACCTCTCTTGTTATCATCAGCTCTTCTATCAATTCCGGGTCAACGGCAGAATAGACTTCGCCTGCCAGCATCTTCTCTTTCTCTGTCATACGCTTATTTGACAAAACATATTCTGGATTCAATAACCGGTTCGGTAGGTTTTACCATCGGGCGTGGTAATCGTTATCTGGCTGATGCACGGAGCATCGTTCCTGACACACCACTTCACCGTCTTCATGGCATCGTCCTTCACCTTGTGGAATGTCATCTTGAAATTCTCTGCCTCGCTCATGGGAACGGAGAGATAGCAGGCGTTCCACGGAGCTACGCTGCTGTATATGGGGAAGCACTCCGCATCTGCAAGATAACGGCCAAGAACGAGTTTCACATTGTCCTTGCTCTCCACCATGTCTACCAGATAACGGCTTTCGGCATTGTTCATCACCTCGCGCAGGTACTGCTCCTGCAACGTCTTGTCTGCCATGCGGGCATTGAAGTGGTCTGTCTTCTCAAACTCACCAGGCTTCTTGACATACTGTGCGGCCTCGTTCCTATACCAACGGGTGTAGGACACGTTGGCATACAGATTCCAATAGCCGAGCACTACGTTGATGTCATTGTAGCGCTGCGGGATAATCGTGTTGCCGTCTTGGTCAATCACGCCATAGCCGTCCTTCTCCGAACCCACAATGAAGCGACAGCCTATGCCCGGCAGTTCGCGGGAGACGACCTTCTCGTAATTGCTCAACACGGGATGAGGATTCATATTGGTGTCGAAATACTTATGGCTCACTATAATCTTGCCGTCCCCTGCCTTCGTCTCTTCGCGCACACTGATGACGTTTCCGTAACTGCTAATCACGTTATCGTCAGCAGAATAGACGATATTCTCTAATCTGACCTTTCCGGTGGCATCATAGAGTTTCCAATGCCAGGTGATATCATAGCCGCCATGCAAGTAAGCATATTCGGTGGGATATGCCCACTTCTGGTAAAAGTAAGGAGTGGTGCCCAGAGGTTCTATTAATGTGGTAAATTGATCATTAACACCAAACCTGTCTTTTATCACCCATTGAAGCGTGTCTTCCAAAATTTTTGCAACGCCAAGATATACATGACTACCATATTTCTTTTTTTTAGTGCTATTATCCAAACCATAATAAGCAAAATCCTGAGCTATCAGCCATCCGTTGAACATGGGATTAACTAACTCTTTTGAGGAATCTAAAAACCTTATTCTATCGTTTCTCGTTTTTTCTAAGCTAAAGTGTGAATTAATCGCGGATGGTTTCTGGTTTTGCGTTATTCTAACAGAGCCAGATGGCAAAAGTGGCTTTTTGGATTCTTTATAAAATACATCCCTCTGCTTAGCATCATACATAGGAATCACGTATTTTCCGGTACGTTTATTCACCAGATAAATATACCTGTTATTCCAGCCTATCTTGTAGTCGCCATACTCCCAAAATTCCCTTTCCTTTTCTATTTGCGCAAAATATGCGGTTCCTAATATACGCATTTTCTCCTCATACGCCGCATCCCGTGCCAATTCTTCCGGGGTCTTCTGCGGTTGCTTATTGCCAAACAGCGCATCGGTAAGCAGGGCGCCGATGGCGGATGTTGCCGCATTGGCTGCGGTGTATGCGCCATAACTTACGGTGCTGCTGCTACTGCTCGATGAGCCTGAGCTTTGCGGACGGTAGTAAGGGCACCACGTATGGTGCTGCCAAGGATGGGTCACGTTGTATTTCACAATACCGCATTCCGAACAGGTCTTGTTCTGCGCTGCTACGAAAGCGGGGGTCAGCAAGAAAGCCGTTAATGCAAGGAGAGTCTTTTTCATATTGTACGGTGTAAATGAATATCTGCAACAAAGATACAATATTTATTATTACTTTCTCACTTTTTCTGCTTGTTTTTAGTGATTTGTGGAAGGAAATACAACAAAACATATTAAATCTGGGTGTAAGGGTACGGAAAAATCCGAGTATGACACGTACCTGGTGCCTGTCATTCAATAGCAGACCTAGCCAATGAGCTTTTCTATTTGCTTGTCGGTGGCAGCGGGGAGGATGGCGTGAAAGTGGTCGAGTAGACGCTGGAGGGATTCAGCGGGTGTGCGAGGACACTGGAAACCGCTGTAGCCTAAGAGCTGTTCGGGGGTGGTGAGCAGGGCCCAGCCCCAACCATACTCGTTGTTGTGCTTGTCGCGTGGGTAGACAAAGTCCTCGGTAACAATGCGGCAAGCCATCTGCAGGCGGGTGATGTAACTATCGAACTTGCTGCGCATCCCGCGACCTGTAAATCCGCAGGCGGCACGCAGTTCACGCGTAATCTGGCTGCCTTGTTCCTGAAGGGTAAACAAGATCGCTTCTTCAATACTGCCTTCGGCGGGCGATGGATGCTTGCTGCGACGATAGTTGCAGAAGTCGGGCCACCACTCGCGACTGATGAAGCCTGCCTTGCCGGCAAAGAACTTGCCATAGACACAGATGCCTTCCTGTACGATTGGTCCTTTCCACTTCCATAACGGCCAGTCCCAGCCTCCATCAGGATATACCACGTAGCGACAGTCCTCGTCGACCACGTCTTCTGCAGAAAAACCTGTGATGCCGCTATCCAACAAGGGCAGAAAGCCTACTTCCCTGATATAGTCCATCAGTTCCGGACAACTGTGTATTTCTTCTTGTAGTCTCATAACGATTCTTCTAAGGCAGGGCTGTATCTTTCTGCCGGATGAGATTAGAATTCCAGCACCTGGCCGTCGAAGGCGAGCTGGATGTTGGAAGGGAGGGAGGCGTTGACCTCGGCGTGAAGACCTATATCGTGACTGCTGTGGATGAGCCACGTCTGGCGGGCTCCTACCCTACGGGCAAAGGCCACGGCCTCGTCGAGTGTCTGGTGGGAGTGATGGGGTGTCTGCCGCAACGCATTGACAACGAGGGTGTCGACATGCTCCAGGAAAGGCATCTCGGTATCGCTGATGGTCTTCATGTCGGTAATGTAGACTAAGCACGGATGATGGCTGAGGGATGATGGCTGAGAGCCTTCTTCAGACTTCTGACATCCGACTTCTTCGATGCGGTAGCCCAGGATGGGCAAGTCGTGGTGCATCACCTCGATGGGCATGATGTGGAAGTCGCCTATCTGAAAGGGCTCGTGCTTGTGGATTTCGTGCAACTGGATGGCTGGGACGCCGGGATAGCGGTGCTCTGCAAAGCAGTAGGGCAGCATCTGGAGCATGCCCTTGCGGGCTATTGGGCCGGCATAGACGTTGATTTCGCCAAACTGACAGTAGGGTCGGATATCGTCCATACCACCCATGTGGTCGTAATGGGCGTGCGTGATGAGGATGCCGTCGATGCGACGGAAGGGCTGCGGCATGATTTGCTGGCGGAAGTCGGGCCCGCAGTCGATGAGCAGTCGTGTTTGCTCCGTCTCCAGCAATGCCGAACAGCGCAAGCGCTTGTCGTGGGCATCGGTGCTGGTGCACGTCCGACAGCGACAGCCTATCGTCGGCACGCCACAAGATGTTCCTGTTCCTAAAAACGTCAGTTTCATACACTCACCTCTTACCTCTTACTTCTTACCTCTTATATAATATTCACCTCAGGATGGATGTCAATGCCGAACTTCTGACGGACATCCTTGCAAATCGTCTGGCACAAGGTCACGATTTCCTGTCCTGTAGCACCTCCAAGATTCACCAGCACCAGCGCCTGCTTGTCGTGCACGCCGGCACGTCCCAGTGAACGGCCTTTCCAACCGCACTGGTCAATCATCCAACCGGCAGGAATCTTCTCGTGTTCGTCGTCGACGAAATAATGGGGCATGGTGGGATAGGCAGCCTGAAGCTGCTCGAACTGCTGGCGACTGACCACGGGATTCATAAAGAAGCTGCCTGCATTGCCCATCACCTCCGGATCGGGCAACTTCTGCCGGCGTATGTCGATGATGACGGATATTGCCATAGTCCAGGCGCGGCGTAAAGACGGGCGAGAACTGATAAGTGACGTGGGTGATGAGATAACGGTTCTTCCACTCTTGCTTGAAACGGCTCTGGCGATAGCCGTACTGGCAGTCGCTATTGGCAAAACGGCACAGTCGGCCGGTCTCAATCTCAACGGCTTCGACGCTGACTATCAGGTCTTTAACCTCGGCACCATAGGCTCCGATATTCTGTACGGCACTAGCTCCCACGTCGCCAGGAATGAGCGACAGGTTCTCGGCTCCGTACAACCGTTGCTGCAGGCTGAGAGCCACCACGTCGTCCCACGTCATACCGCTACCGCAACGCATCAGCTGGCCATTGACCTCGTAGTCGCACATGGCCGAGTGTACCACGATGCCCGGGAAGTCGCCCGTCAACAGCAGATTGCTGCCACCACCTATTATAATAAAAGGTGTCGTCGCCGTACGCAGAACTTCGGCCACCTGTTGAGCCTCCTGCTCCGTCTGGTATTCCAGGAAGCGGTGACAACGGGCTTCAATGCCGAAAGTATTGTGTGCCAGAAGGCTATAGTCGTGTAAGTCTTTCATCTGCTCACTACGTATTTGATGGATAACAAGAGGTGCTGTTCAAGTCGTTAGCTTGTTGAGTCGCCACGTATCGCCACTGCGACGGAAGATCATCTGAAGCTCCATACCGTTGGCTACGCCACGCAGTACATAGACCTTCTGCCCGCCCTCCTCGCGACGAGGATGACCATAGGCAATGTTGTAAAGGAGCTTGGAGGGCAGCTGGGGCGCAAAGGCCTCCCACGTGTCGGGGGTGATGATGCCTTCCATCTGACTGAAGTCGTCGTCGGGGTCAGGACCGATGAAGCGCACCGTCTTCTCCAGATGGGCCGACTGGAACTTGGCGTCAGAGGCAAACTGCCGGTAGAATTCCAGGAACGAGGCGTTGTGCGACTCGCTGAGGGCTATCTCGTTGATGCTGGTCATCATCCACGCCCCACGAATGCGGTTGAAGACATACTGGCGCACGGTCTTCTCGGCGAACTGAATCTTCTCCACCACAGCCCTCGTCACACTAGTATCCTTGACAATCTCCATGTGGCGCTCGTTGTCGAACAGCAGCGTGTAGTAGCCCTGGCGCATAAAGAAGTACTCCATCTTCCACTTGTCGCGGCTGATGCGACTATGCCGGCCGTTTTCCACCACCTTCAGGGGAAAGAGGATGCGTTCGAACTGAAGCTTCTTGTTGCCGGCAAAGTTGAAGATAAAGTCATCAAACAACTCATCGGCAGCCTTGGGCACCTGAACATGTGAGAAATCATCGTCCAGTGAATCGACAGCCAGCGAGTCCTGGGCCAGCGAGTCAGCGACCTCGTCGGCCGACTGTCCACCGCGCCAACCTCCGCACGACGACAACATTACAGCAGTCATCAGCGACAGAAATATCAGATAACGTTTCATTGGTTACAGTACAAAAATTCTTGTCTTCTCTCAAAATTTGCTGCAAAGTTACTAAATATTTCATAATTCATAACTCATAATTCACATTTATTTTATACCTTTGCATCAAAATTTCAAGAATAACGTTGATTATGATACTCGACAAGATAGACCAACTTCTGAAAGAAGTACAGACTCTGAGCGCTCAAAACGCTGAAGAGGTGGAGCAGCTGAGACTGAAATATCTCAGCAAGAAAGGTGAGATTACAGCGCTGATGAACGACTTCCGCAACGTGGCTGCCGACGAGAAAAAGACGGTGGGCATGAAGATTAACGAGCTGAAGCAGCTCGCCCAGGAGCGCATCAACCAGCTGAAGGAACAGACGGAGAGTCAGGAGACCGGCAACGAAGGCCTGGATCTGACGCGTACACCCTACCCCATTAAGTTAGGTACGCGCCACCCGCTGACCATCGTCACCAACGAGATTATCGACATCTTCTCACGCATGGGATTTGTGCTGGCCGACGGTCCAGAGGTGGAGGACGACCTGCACGTGTTCACCAAGATGAACTTTGCCGCCGACCACCCTGCCCGCGACATGCAGGACACCTTCTTCGTCTCGCAGCACCCCAACGACGTCACCAAGAACATTCTGCTGCGCTCGCACACGTCGAGCGTTCAGGCTCGCGTGATGGAGCAGATGCACACCGAGGACGGCAAACTGAAGGAGCCCATCCGCGTCATCTGTCCTGGACGCGTGTACCGCAATGAGGCCATTACGGCCCGTGCCCACTGCTTCTTCCATCAGGTGGAAGGCCTGTATATCGACAAGAACGTCTCCTTCACCGACCTCAAGCAGGTGCTGTTGTCGTTTGCCCGTGAGATGTTCGGACCCGACACCAAGATTCGTCTGCGCCCCAGCTACTTCCCCTTCACAGAACCCTCGGCAGAGATGGACATCTCGTGCTTCATCTGCGGCGGCGAGGGCTGCGGCTTCTGCAAGCACACCGGCTGGGTGGAAATCCTCGGCTGTGGTATGGTTGACCCCAACGTGCTGGAAGAGTGCGGCATCGACAGCAAGGAATACAGCGGCTATGCCTTCGGTATGGGCGTGGAGCGTATCACCAACCTGAAATACCGCGTCAGCGACCTGCGCATGTTCTCCGAGAACGACGTGCGTTTCCTGAAGGAATTTGAATCTGCCAACTAAACACACCTATCAATAGTCCATAATCACTGAGATGAAACTGGCATTGATGACACAACCCACGTTTTTCGTGGAAGAAGACAAGATACTGACTTCGCTCTTTGAAGAGGGGTTGGACGACCTGCACCTGTATAAGCCAGGCTCCGAACCCATGTATTCCGAGCGCCTGCTCACCCTGCTGGCCGACGAATACTACAAGCGCATTACCGTACACACCAACTTCTACCTGAAGGAGGAGTACAAGCTGCGCGGCATACACATCGAAGACGAGACGACCCCTGCGCCCAAAGGCTACAAGGGGCACATCACACGTACATGTACCCACCTCGACCAGCTGAAGGAGGCCAAACGGCATGCCGACTACGTGCTGCTGAAGTATATCTTCGACAGTCAGACGGAAGCCGACCAGAAGGCTACCTTCACGATGGCAGAGCTACAGGAGGCCTCGCGCCGAGGACTCATTGACAAGCACGTCTATGCGCTGGGAGGCATGAATATGGATACTGTCAGGACCGCACGCGACTTAGGATTCGGAGGCATCGTCATCAGCGGCGACCTCTGGAACCGTTTCAACATTCATCAGGAACTGGATTACAGGGCGCTCATCGACCACTTCGTCAAGCTACGCAAGGCCGTCGGCTGAGAACCTTCACCCCATCAAGCCATTAAGACCCTTCACAACAAATACAATGAACAAGAACTACATGGTATTTTCAGGTACAGCAACCAAGTACCTCGCAGAGCGCATCTGCCAAAGCTTAGGTTGTCCGCTGGGAGAGCTTCAAATCACCAAGTTCTCTGACGGCGAGTTTGCAGTATCTTATGAAGAGAGCATCCGTGGACGCGACATCTTCCTGGTACAGAGCACGTTTCCTTCATCCGACAATCTGATGGAACTGCTCCTGATGATTGACGCTGCCAAGCGCGCATCGGCACGTACCATCAATGCCGTCATCCCCTACTTCGGATGGGCTCGTCAGGACCGCAAGGACAAGCCCCGCGTGAGCATCGGTGCCAAGCTGGTGGCCGACCTGCTGTCTGCTACCGGCATTGACCGCGTCATCACGATGGACCTGCATGCCGACCAGATTCAGGGCTTCTTCAACGTACCTGTCGACCATCTGTATGCTTCGGGCGTTATCCTGCCCTACCTGCAGAGCCTGCACCTGGAAGACCTTGTCATTGCATCGCCTGACGTAGGCGGTTCCAAGCGTGCCAACACCTATGCCAAGTACCTGGGATGCCCGCTGGTGCTTTGCAACAAGACCCGTGCCCGTGCCAACGTCATTGCGACGATGCAGATTATCGGCGACGTCAAGGACAAGAACGTGGTGATTATTGACGATATGGTTGACACTGCCGGTACCATTACGAAGGCTGCCGACATCATGAAGGAAGCAGGTGCCAAGACCGTACGTGCCTGTGCCTCGCACTGCGTCATGAGCGGACCGGCCACCCAGCGTGTACAGGATTCGGCCCTGGAGGAAATCGTGTTCACCGACTCGATTCCCTACGACTTCAGCCGCTGTCCGAAGGTCAAGCAGATTTCCGTAGCCGACATGTTTGCCGAGACCATTCGCCGTGTGGTCAACAACGAGAGCATTTCCGACCAGTATCTGGTATAAGGAATCCCTTCACACACGTACCTATTTTATATATAAGACATGAATATCAAGTCCTTTCTGACGCTGACAGCCGTAGGATGCCTATTGGCTGCCTGCCAGTCAAAATCGTATCAAATCAGCGGTACAGCCGAGAGTCTGGCTGACGGTGACACCTTGTATCTCACTGCCGACCTGATAGATGGAGTTCCCAGCGATACCATCTTCGTTGAGAACGGCCAATTCTCGCTGAAGGGCGAGACAGACAGCACCCGTCTGGTGATGATTTACAGCGCACGTCGGAACGAAGTCAACTGTCCCTTCTTCCTGGAGCCTGGCACCATTACCATTACGCTCTCCGACAAACCTGGCGAGGCAAGAGTCAGCGGAACGGGATGCAACGAGCAGTGGCAACAGCTGCAAGACTCAGTGATGGTGATTGGCAAGGAAATCAACCGCATTGCCGAACATATCTATGGCAACACCGTCAGCGAGGCAGAACAGCAGCAGGGTGTGGCTCACATCGACCAGCTCAACAAGCGTTTTGCCAACGTCGTCTTCAAGGCTGCCGAACGAAACATTGACAACGAGTTCGGCTACTTCCTGCTGACGTACTATCCTGAAGAGCTCATTGACAACCCCTCCCGCATGAAGCTCATCGAGCAGTTGCCGGCAGAGATGCGCCAGCGTCCTGCCATCAAGGAGATTGAAGAAACCATCAAACGTGCCAACAAAACGGCAGCAGGCAGCATGTTGCCTGACTTCTCGCAACAGGCACCTGACGGTAGTATTCTGAATATCAAGGACTTGATAGCACAAAACCGTCTGACCATCATCGACTTCTGGGCTTCCTGGTGTGGTCCCTGTCGCCACGATATGCCTGAAATGGTAGCCCTCTACAATGAGTACAAGGACAAAGGTCTGGGAATTGTGGGTGTGTCGCTCGACAACGACGCTACCGCCTGGCAGAAGGCCATTGGCGACCTGAAGATGACGTGGCCGCAGATGAGCGACCTGAAGGGATGGGATAATGCAGCAGCCAAGTTGTTCAACATTACCAGCATTCCCCACACCATCGTGGTCGACCAAAAGGGAAAAATCCTGCACCGCGGATTGCGAGGTGACGACCTGCGACAAGCTGTTGCCGAAAAGCTCAACTAACAAAAAGGGTTTCGCAAAAATGAATGCGAAACCTTTTTTGATGGGTTCATCCTTAGTCGTCAGACACTTATTTCCTGTCAGACGCTTATCTTCTGTTAGACGTCCTTCTTTTATGGCTTGCGGCAATGGTCGTACCACGAATGTAGCAATCCTTGCGGAATGCCTCGCTTCAGGGCTTTGTCAAGAACCTGAAGACCTTCTTTCTTGCGTTTCAGGAAGAGCAGCAAGTCGACGTGCGACGCGACGTAGTCGGCATTCTGACCATCCAGTCGTTCTGCCTGTTCCCAGTCGTACAGGGCTGCCTCATACTGCTTCAACTCGCGCTCCAGGACGGCTCGCGAGGCGTATGGGACGGCAGAGTCTGGACGCATCTCTACCAGCGTATTCAACTGGTCGAGGGCTTCGGTCTGACGCCCCATCAGCTGCAACACATAAGCCAGCGAAAGACGGGCTTCTGTATGTGTGGGGAAAATGCCTATCAGTTCCTCGTAGTCGCGTCGTGCAGCCTCGTAATGGCGCAGATGGGTGGCCGCATAGGCCCGATAGAACAAGGCCGCAGGGTTCTGCACTTCGTGCTGCAGCACAAGACCGTACTCGTCGATAGCATACTGCCACTGTTGCAGTTCCAGATTCACAGCAGCCTTGCGCAGATGCAGGTCTGTCGACCACTTCTGCGAGGCAATCTGCTTGTTCAGTACCGCCAGGGAGTCGTGCCAGTTCGGGTTCTGCTGTGCCTGAGCCTGTCCTTGTCTTTCTGCCGACTGGGCCTGTGCCTGCCCCGTTTGTTGCGACAGTATCGCAACAAACAGGACGAAAAGCACTATGCCTTTGCAATATAATCTACAATCCATGCACCAACCTCTTTGGTACCATATTTCGCACCGCCTTCCACCTGAATTTCAGGAGTACGCACGTTGGCATCCAGCGAAGCGTTGACGGCCTCACGAATCAAGGCGCCTTCCTTGTTCAGTCCGAAGTGCTCCAACAGCATGGCAGCCGAGAGGATCTGTGCCAACGGGTTAGCCAGATTCTGTCCCTTTGCCTGTGGCCAAGAGCCGTGCACCGGTTCGAACAACGGGGTGTGCTCACCGAGTGACGACGAGGGCTGTAATCCCATCGAACCGGTGATGCAGGAAGTCTCGTCAGTCAGGATGTCGCCGAAAGTGTTCTCCGTCACGACGACGTCGAAGAAACGGGGTTCTGTCAAGACGCGCATCGAAGCATTGTCAATGAACATATAGTCGGTCGTCACATCAGGGTACTGAGGCTCCATTTCCTTGGCAATCTGGCGCCACAAGCGGCTCGATGCCAGCACGTTAGCCTTGTCGACAACGGTGAGGTGCTTCTTGCGCTTCTGTGCCGTCTCGAAGGCAACCTTGAGGATGCGCTCAATCTCAGGACGTGTATAGATATCGGTATCGTAGGCCTTGTCGTTGTCCTGATACTTCTCACCGAAATACATACCGCCCGTCAGTTCGCGGATGACGACAAAGTCGGCACCCTTCAGCAGTTCGTCCTTCAGCGGTGACTTGTGCAGCAGGCAGTCGAAGGTAGCCACAGGACGCACGTTGGCAAACAGGCCCAGCTTCTTGCGCATAGCCAGCAATCCCTGTTCAGGACGCACCTTGGCCGTAGGGTTGTTGTCGTACTTCAGGTCGCCCACAGCGGCAAACAGCACGGCATCAGCACGCATACATACCTCGTGGGTAGCTTCTGGATAAGGGTCGCCGACGGCATCAATGGCCGTAGCACCTACCAGCGCCTCTTCGTAGCTGAACTCGTGACCAAACTTCTGGGCAATGGCATTCATCACAGCCACACCCTGTTGCATAATCTCGGGACCTATTCCGTCGCCCGACAAGACGGCAATCTTCAATTTCATACCTTAAAACTTGATTACTATTAATTCTTGAATGTTTCTGATGTTGATACTCCTAACGGAAAACTAAGCTTGCTGATAGCTCAAGGCGGCACCGATGGCCGTGCAGAACTCAGCATACTTGGGGATATGGAAATGTACCTTGTAGAACTTCTCCAGCATGGGATATATCTCCTTGCACTGTGGCAACAGCGTCAGGTTGCCAATGAGCACGAAGTCTTTGATGCCGCTGTTCAGAGCCGACAGGATGGCGGCAGAGCCGATGGTCTGGAGCACCATCACGATGATACCCAGCGCAATGTCCTCCTTCGGTGCGTCGTACTGTGCCTTCGAGAACAGCGAGGCCGTCGCATCCATCGGCAGACCAGGCAGCGGATGGGTAGAGATATCGCCTATCAGGAGGTTGATGTTGTGGATGTCGCCCTGCATGGCCAAACTCTGTATCTGCTTGTGGTCGCGGGTGTTGAGCATCACTCGGGCCAGTCCTTGCAAGGTGCCTCCGCCAATGCCCAGACCACCGATATGGGTGATTTCGTCGCCGTCACATTGTACGAAACTGGTTCCTGTACCCATGGACACGACGATGGCCTTG
>ONQT01000021.1 GCA_900320045.1 uncultured Prevotellaceae bacterium
TGTTTTCAGGCCTGACAAAATTTTCTGCCTGCCCAGAGCGTAAAAAAGTAGTCGCGAATGGAGACAACAACCAACAACCAATAAACAATAACCAATAACTAAAAAAATTAACAAAAACTAAACCAAGAGGAGATTAAAATTATGGCAATGAAAGTGAAAGCAGTAGAGAAGCTACTGAAGTTTGACAATCCGTCCGTTCCACAACCTTTAGTGGCTATCACCTGTCGTCGTGCCGTGCTCGATAAAGTCCAGCACGGTACGGTTGAACAGCATGGGCTGCTCCATGTTCATCATGTGTCCGCAGTCCTCTAAGATAACGTATTGCGGACGTATCAGGTAACGCTGCTCGGCAGGTTCCCGGCGCTTGCCTTTCAGCTCGTTGGCACCACGGAGCAGGAGCGTGGGAACGTCAGTCTTTCCTCGCATTTTCAGCCGTTCCCAGGCCTCCTTTCCATAAAACAGCCGCACCTCCTTATGCAACGGCTGCCACGCTGTCCAGTCGTGAATCATCCGTCTCAGCGGTTCACGCATGCGTTCCTTTTGTGACCCTCCGGTAGCCATCAGCTGTTCCAGCCATTCCTCCTTCATGCGCTGCACACCTTTCTCCTTGAGAGCAGCAATCTCGCAGTCGCGTCGCTGGCTTTCTGCTGAGTCCATCGGTTTGCCAGGACCCTTGCTGTTGCGTATGCCACCGCTGGCCATTACACACGACAGCATGCGCTCCGGATGCATGGCCAGCATGTCGCCTGCCACGAATGCTCCCATCGACAGTCCCACGACATGAGCCCGTTGCACGTGCAGCGAGTCCATCAGCGTCAACACGTCATCCACATGCGTCATCTGCAGGTCCTCGCGCTGTTCCGTCGAGCGCCCATACCCTCGGAAGTCCATCCTGACGACGTGGTGCCGTTTGCTGAACGGCCGCCACTGCTCGTCCCACATCCTCCTGTCCAGCGAATGCCCGTGTAGCAGCAGGACAGTCTCTCCCTTTCCGCGCTCTTCATAATAGAGTTTTCCTCCGTCCGTGACGGTAACATATCCGCTTCTGGTGGTGCTACACGACACCATCACGACAGCCGCCAAAAACATATATAGGTACTTCATGGTGGGCAAAATCATTTAGGTTTGCTTTGTGCAAAGATAAGCATTTTTCTCCCCAGCAACAACATCTTACGACAAAAAATGCTATTTTTCTATCAAAACATCGGATTTTGTCGGAAAACATTAAATTTTAGGGGAAAAGTCGTACAAAATTCCCATAATTTTCTTGTGTTAATCATTTTTTTTATACATTTGCAAGGTAAAAACGCTATAACTTAAAACAACCCTCGTCGATTTGACGACTCGCTGACGATTGTTTATGATAGAAAAAGAGCTACGTGAACGCATTATCGCGATGGTGCATCGCGAGGTGGTACCGGCCATTGGGTGCACGGAACCCATGTGTGTCGCCTTGTGTACGGCAAAGGCTACCGAGAAGTTAGGACGCCGCCCCGAGAAGATTGAGGCTTTGCTGAGTGCCAACATCCTGAAGAACGCTATGGGTGTGGGTATTCCGGGAACAGGCATGCTGGGCCTGCCCATCGCCATCGCCCTGGGCGCCATCATCGGCAAGAGCGAGTATCAGTTGGAGGTGCTCAAGGACCTGACGCCCGAGACCCTCGAAGAGGGTAAGCAGTATATCGCCGAGAACCGCATCGTCATCAAGCAGAAGGAAGGCATCAGCGAGAAGTTGTATGTGGAAATCGTCTGTACTGCAGGCGACAAGAAGGCTTCGGCCGTGATAGCAGGAGGGCATACAAGGTTTGTGGAAGAAGGCCTCACCCCTAACCCCTCTCCAAGGGGCGAGGGGAACCTTGAGGGCGAGGGGAATGGATACCAAGGGGAATCGGGGGATGAAGTTCCTCTGAATCTGAGGCTGGTGTATGACTTTGCTATGACGGCGCCCCTTGATGAGATAAGATTTATAGAGGATGCCCGTACCTATAATATGAATGCGGCCCGCGAGGCGCTGAAGGGCAACTACGGCCACAACCTCGGAAAGAGCATCGAGCGTCCGCTGGCAAAGGGCATCTTCGGCGACAGCATCTACAGTCACATCATCTCCCGGACGGCATCGGCCTGCGATGCACGCATGGGCGGTGCCATGATTCCCGTGATGTCGAACAGCGGCAGCGGCAATCAGGGCATCTGTGCCACCAATCCCGTCTGTGTCTACGCCAAGGAGAACGACAATACCGAGGAGGAGCTGATCCGTGCCCTGATGCTCAGTCACCTGACGGCCATCTACATCAAGCAGTCGCTCGGCAAGCTGTCGGCACTCTGCGGTTGCGTGGTGGCGAGCATCGGCAGCAGTTGCGGCATCACCTATCTGATGGGAGGCGACTACAGCCGCATCAGTGCCTCTGTGAAGAACATGATAGCCAACTTGACGGGCATGATTTGCGACGGTGCCAAGCCGTCGTGCGCGCTGAAGATTACCTCGGGTGTCTCCACCGCCTTGCTGTCGGCCCTGCTGGCAATGGAGGGCAAGTGCGTCACGTCGTCGGAAGGCATCGTTGACGATGATGTGGACAAGAGCATCCACAACCTGACGAGTATCGGCGCAGACGCCATGTGCAAGACCGACGACATGATACTGAACATCATGACGACCAAGGAAACCGTGTGTTAAACCGCCATCAGCATCAACGAAAGAGCCAACAACAAAACCTAAGCGTATGAGTGATATCCGTGAAAGCATGCATAAGCTGAGGAAAAATCTGAACCTCACGGTCATCGTGTCGGCAGTATTGCTGCTGGAGCTGATGATGGGTTTCATGTTCTATTCCGCCCAGAACTTCATCCAGCGAACGATGGAGCGAATGGTGAATGTGGAGATGAACGCCATCTACCTTTGTATCCGCAACAAGCTGATGAAGGCCGAGGTGACCATCGACAACATGTCGTGGGTGGTGGGCGAAGCGCTGAACGAGCCTGATTGGATGTTCGACATCACGCGGAGAATCGTGAAGAACAACACCTTGTTCTGGGGTAGCGGCATTGCCTTTGCCCCCAACTACTATCCGGCCAAAGGACAATACTTCGAACCCTATTCGGCGCGCCGGGGTGGCGACACCATCGTGTCGATACAGGTGGCAAAAGAGCAGGGGAAATATCTCGAGAAGGAGTATTACCAGGCTCCTCTGGCTACCGGCAAGTCGCTTTGGACCGAGCCGTACGCCGACCATGTGGAAATCAACGGCATGACGACAACCTACAGCGCTCCTGTCCGTGATGCGTCCAAGCGCATCGTCGGTGTCATCTTCGCCGATATCCCCCTCCGCATCCTGGAAGACATCATGAACGAGGAGAAAGTCTATCAGTCCACCCAGCGTTTTCTGGTAACGGGCGAATACAACCTGCTGGCGGGCAAGAACTCTCCGCTGTTCAGAGAGGTGCTGCCACTGCTGGAAAAAGACAAGGACAAGGAAGACTACTTCATGATGAAGAGCAAGGATGGTCATGAGTATCATATCTTCTACACGCCTGTGGGCGGAAATACCGACTGGGTGCTCATCAATGTGTTGGACGACAACGAAGTCTTCGGCCGACTGCGCATGATGCGCATGATGTTGATGCTGCCTGTTGTCCTGGGTCTCGTCTTTGCCGGACTGATTGTGTGGCGTTCTTCGAAGAACCTGAAGAGGCTGAAGAAGGTGAATGCCGAGAAGGAACGCATCGACGGCGAGCTGCGCGTGGCCAGTGAGATACAGCAGAGCATGCTGCCACAAGGCGAGCTGCGCGTCGAGGGCCTGGAGCTGAAGGGAATGCTGAAACCCGCCCGTCAGGTCGGCGGCGACCTCTATGACTACTATATCCGCGACGAGAAGCTGTTCTTCTGCATCGGCGACGTCAGCGGCAAGGGAGCGGCAGCAGCCATGCTGATGGGGGTCATACACTCGCTGTTCCGTTCGGCCTCGGCCCACGAGAACAACCCCGCCCACGTGATGCAGACCATCAACGAGACGTCGTGCCAGAACAACGAGTCCAACATGTTCGTGACGCTCTTCATCGGAGTGCTCGACCTGCCTACGGGTCTGCTCCGCTATTGCGATGCAGGTCACGACGCTCCCTTCGTGCTGCACGGCACCACATCGATGCTCCTCCCCGTCAAGCCCCATCTGCCCGTGGGTGTCTTTGAGGACATGAAGTACGACGTGCAGACGGCCACCATCCAGCCCGACAGTACCATCTTCCTCTATACCGACGGACTGACGGAGGCCAAGAATACCGCGCGTAAGCAGTTTGGCATCGAGCGGGTCAAGGACCTGATGGAAGGTTTCGTCAATGAGTCGCCCCAGGAGATGCTGGAAAAGATTGTCGCTGCCGTCGAACGCTTTGTGAAGCAAGCCGAGCAGAGCGACGACCTGACGATGCTGGCTGTCCGCTATGTCCCCGTGCAGTTTGAGAGCACGCTGTCCAGGGAGCTGACCATCAAGAACGACGTGCACGAGGTGGCGGAGTTCAGCCGCTTCATCAAGTCCGTCAACGAGGAACTGGGTCTGGAGACGTCGCTCGCCCGACAAATCCGTCTGGCTGTCGAGGAAGCGGTGGTCAACGTCATCGACTACGCCTATCCGGAAGGTGTCGAGGGCGACATCACCGTGCAGGTGCTGTCGGACGGCCGTGTGATGCATGTCAAGATTATCGACAGCGGTGTGCCCTTTGACCCCACGGAGATACAGAAGGCCGACACGACGCTCTCTGCCGAGGACCGCAGAATCGGCGGACTGGGTATTCTGCTGGTTCGTGAGCAGATGGACAGTATCAACTACGAGCGTACGGACGGAAAGAATGTACTGACACTGATGAAGAAACTTAAATAACAAATAACCAAAAAACATTTAAACATTATGAATGCAAAAATCGAAGAACTTGACGGCAAGTTTATTGCCACATTAGAGGGAGAAATGGACACTGCAGCAGCTGTGGAGGTAGAAACCGTGCTGAAACCACTCTACACGAGTAACGGCAAGGATGTCATCATTGACTGCAAGGACCTGGAGTATATTGCTTCCAGCGGCCTGCGTATCCTGCTCGGCATTCTCAAGGGTGCTAAGGCATCGGGAAGCAAGGTGACGCTGCGCGACGTGAACGACGACATCAAGAGCGTGCTCCAGCTCACCGGATTTATCAGTATTTTTGAGTTCGAATGAAAAAGACAGCACCATTATCCAAGACGCAGTACGGCGTCTATGTAGAGTGCGTTCAGCACTTAGGAGAGATTTACTACAACCTGCCTTTCCTGTATGTCCTCGACGGCAGTATGGACGAAGCCAAGCTCAAGGCAGCGATAGAGCAGGCCGTGGCTGCCCATCCCACGTTGTTCACACGCATCGCACTGAATGCGCAGGGCGAACCCGTGCAGACCATCGACGATAGCGAGACCTTCACGCTGGAGGTGGAGCACATCACCGACATCGAGGCGGAGAAGAAGGGACTGGTAGCGCCGTTCGACATCTATAACGACCGGCTGTTCCGCATCCGACTGATGAAGGACACCCAGCACTTCTACCTCTTCATCGATACGCATCATACCATCAGCGACGGTGCGTCACTGAAGGTGTTGCTCAGTGACATCGATGCAGCCTACGGCGGCAAGTCGTTGGAACCGGAGACCGTCACCTTGGCCGATGTGGCCTGCGAGGAAGTCGAGAAGCGACAGACGGCGGCCTTCGAGGAGGCGAAGCAGTGGTATGCCCAGACCTTCGACTGCAGCGATACCTTCACGCAGCTCATACCCGACCGCGAGGAACCGTCGTCGGAGATTGGTGTAGTGACGAGAAAGGTCGGGGTCAGCGTGGCAACCGTTGAGGCCTTCCGCGAGCAGTACGGCATCTTCAAGAACACCCTCTTCTCGGCTGTTTACGGCTTCCTGCTGGCGAAGTACAACAACGAGAAGGAAGCCCTGTTCTGCACGGCCTACAAGGGACGTCAGGACAAGCGACTGGCTCGCACGGTGGGCATGTTCGTGAAGACGTTGCCCGTATGGATGAAGTTCACCGACGACACTACGACGCTCGACTTCCTGAAGGCCGGCCAGGAGCAGATATCGGGTTGTCGGGAGCACGACACCTATACTTTCACCGATGTGATGACCGACCTGAACCTGCAGATGGGTTCCATCTTCTCGTGGCAGGCATCCATCATTGACGATGTGGAGATAGCCGGCAAAACGGCACAGACCAGTCTGCTGAACCACGCCACACTGAACATACCTTTATATGTACAGGTGGCTGTTCGCGGAGGACATTTCTACCTGCAGGCCGAATACAATACGGGTGTCTATTCCGAGATGCTGGTCAGCCAGTTCCTGGAGAGCTACGAGACGGTGCTGGAGGCATTCCTGCAGGGCAGCCTGCTGCGCGACATCAACATCACTACCGATGCACAGCTGCAGATACTCGACAGCTTCAACCAGACCGACGCGCCCTACGACGACACGCAGACCATCGTCTCGCTGTTCCGTCAACAAGTGAAGGCAACGCCCGACAACATCGCGGTGGTCTTCAAGGACAAGAAATATACTTATCAAGAGGTGGACGAGCTTTCCGATCGCATCGCAGCGTATGTCTGTGAAAAGGTAAAAGCGAAAAGTGAGAAATCAGAGCCTGTGGTCTCTGTCCTCATTCCCCGTTGCGAGTGGATGGCGATAGCTTCGCTCGGTGTGCTGAAGGCCGGCTGTGGCTACCAGCCCCTCGACCCCAGCTATCCGCAGGAGCGCCTGAACTTCATGATGCAGGATGCCGACGCCCAACTGCTGATAGCCGATGAGGCGTTGCGCCCGCTGGTCAACGAATACCAGGGCGAGGTGCTGCTGACCAAGGATATCGAGAAACTCCCTGCTCTTACGGAGGAAGAAGTCTCTCAACTCTCAACTCTCAACTCTCAACTGAAGCCCGACAGGCTGTTCATCATGCTCTACACCTCCGGTTCGACGGGTGTGCCTAAGGGCTGCCAGCTGACGCACGGCAACTTGGTTTGCTTCTGCAATTGGTATCAGCGCTATTATGACCTCAAGCCCGAGAGCAAGGTGGCTGCATACGCCAGCTATGGCTTCGACGCCTGCATGATGGATATGTATCCCGCATTGACCTGCGGCGCTTCGGTGTATATCATTCCCGAGGAGCTGCGTCTGGATCTTGTTTCGCTGAACGACTACTTCGAGCAGAACAACATCACCCATTCGTTCATGACGACGCAGGTGGGTTATCAGTTTGCCAGCAGCATCGAGAACCACTCGCTGAAGCATCTCTCGACAGGTGGTGAGAAGCTGGCTTCCTTGACGCCCCCGACGAACTATCGGTTCCATAACGTCTACGGACCTACCGAGTGTACCATCTTCGTGACCATCTGTCCCGTAGAAAAGAAGTTAAAGGAGATTCCTATCGGCAAGTCTATTGCGAATGTACATCTCTATATCGTTGATGCGCAAGGCCATCGGGTGCCGGTGGGTGCTGCCGGCGAGCTGTGGATCAGTGGTCCGCAGGTGGGTCGCGGCTACTTGAACCGTCCCGAGAAAATGGCAGAGGTGTTTATCGACAATCCGTTTGCGTCTGGCGACTCGAAATATCATCGCGTTTACCGCACTGGCGACATCGTGCGCTATCTGCCCGATGGCAACATCCAGTTCGTAGGACGTCAGGACGGACAGGTGAAGATTCGCGGCTTCCGCATCGAGCTGAAAGAGGTAGAAACCGTCATTCGCGAGTTCCCGGGTATTAAGGACGCTACCGTGCAGGCCTTCGACGAGGATGGCGGCGGCAAGTTCATTGCGGCTTACATCGTCAGCGACGAGCAGGTGGACATCGACGCCCTCAACAACTTCATCCTCGACCAGAAACCGCCTTACATGGTTCCTGCCGTCACGATGCAGATTGACGCCATTCCGCTGAACCAAAACCAGAAGGTGAACAAAAAGGCCCTGCCCAAGCCCGAGAAGAAGGCTGTCGAGATCGAGGTGGAAAGCAACGTGCCGATGAATGTGCTGGAGAAGGAAATTCACGACATCATCGCCGGCATCATCAATACCGAGGAGTTCGGCGTGACTACCGTATTGGGATATGTCGGTCTTACCTCCATCATGGCCATCAAGCTTGCCATCCAGATCAACAAGCGCTTCGGCGTGACGCTCGATTCGAAGGCTCTGGCCAAGACGGGCAGCGTGCAGAGCATCGAGAACGATATTCTGCAGGCACTGTTGAGCGGAGGCGCTGCCAAGCAGCAGGCTGGCGAGGTGGAGCATGCCGATATGAGTAACATACCCTTGTCGTACGCACAGATGGGTGTCTATGTCGACTGTGTGAAACAGCCTGAATCCACCATCTACAACACGCCTGTCATTGCCAAGTTCCCGAAGGATGTCGACATCGACCTGCTCATCAAGTCGGTGCAGACGCTGGTCAAGACCCATCCGATGCTGCAGGCACACTTCGGAAGTGCCGGCGCCGATATCATACAGATTGTCGATGCCGACCAGCCTGTGGAGATTACCCAGAGCAAGCATACGGAGCAGGAAATGCCCAACTACAAGTGGGAGTTCATCAGACCTTTCAACCTCCGACAAGGTCCGCTCTATCGCATCGAGATTGTCACCACCGAAGAGCACGTCTATCTGATCATGGATATCCATCACCTCGTGGTGGACGGTGGTTCCTTCGACGTGCTCCTGGCACAGCTGTTCGAGCTGCTCAACGGACAGGAGATTGAGCCCGAGACCTTCACCTATGCCGACTTCGTGGCTGCACAGAAGGCCGCAGAGAGCAGTGAGGAATATGCCGCTGCCCGCGACTTCTTCCAGACGCGACTGGGCACTGTCGAGGGTGTGACGGAGGTTCCGACAGACCTGACCAATCCGTTGGATCAGGGTACCGTGGGTACCTTGTACACGCCGTTGGACTTCGAGGCTATCGACGCCTTCTGCCGCCAGCACAACATCTCGCCGGCACATCACATCCTGGCTGCTACGTTCTATGCACTGTCGCGCTTCACCAACAGCGAGCAGCTCTGCATCACCACCATCAGTAACGGACGTTCCGACCTGCGCATCAGTAATACGGTGGGTATGTTCGTCAATACGCTGGCGCTGAGTGCCGAGATTGGTGGACAGACGGTACTCGAATTCCTGAACGAGACCAGCAAGAACTTCGACGAGACGCTGCAGCATGAGTCGTATCCGTTTGCACGCATCGCGGCCGACTACGACCTCTCTGCCGAAATTCTGTTTGCCTATCAGTTGGGCATCTTTGCCGAATACAAGTACAAAGGTCAGACGGTGGACATCGATACCTTCGAGACGGATACGCCCAAGTTCCGCATCGCCTTCTTCATCCAGAACGACCCTGAGGGCAAGCCGAGCATCTGTCTGCAGTACGACAACGGACGCTACAGCCGCGAGCTGATGCAGAGCCTGTCGGAGTCTATCTGCAATGCGGCCAATGCTTTCATCCGTCAGCCCGAGGCTGCCATCCAGAGCATCTCCCTGCTCGACGACCGGCAAGTCGCCTTGCTGGACAGCTTCAACGATACCGAGGTGCCTTACGACGACACCCAGACCGTTGTCTCGCTGTTCCGTCGTCAGGTGCAGCTCACGCCGGACAATATGGCTGTGGTCTATCACGAGAACAAATATACCTATCGCGAGGTGGACGACCTGTCGGAGCGCATTACGACAATGCTCGTCGGACGGGGACTTGGCAAGGAAGACGTCGTGTCGATTATCATTCCTCGCTGCGAGTGGATGCCGATTGCCGCACTGGGTGTGCTGAAGGCCGGATGTGCCTACCAGCCGCTCGACCCGAGCTATCCGCAGGAGCGCCTGAACTTCATGATCAAGGATGCCGCTGCCAAACTGCTCATCGCCGACGAGGCGTTGCGCGACATGGTGAGCGAATACGACGGTGAGGTGCTGCTGACGAAGGACATCAAGCAGTTGCCGGTAGCCACCAAGCCCGTCGATGTCAAGCCCGACCCCTCCGACCTGTACATCCTGCTCTATACCTCTGGTTCTACGGGTCTGCCCAAGGGTTGTCAGCTGGAGCACCACAACCTGGCAGCATTCTGCCACTGGTATCAGCGGCGCTTCGAACTGAAGGCCGAGCACCATGTGTCGTGCTATGCCAGCTATGGCTTCGACTGCTGTATGATGGACCTCTATCCGGCATTGACGTGCGGTGCGTGTGTCTATATCATCGGTGACGACATTCGTCTGACGCTGCCGGAGGTGAATGCCTACTTCGAGGAAAACCACATCACCCACTCGTTCATGACGACGCAGGTCGCTTATCAGTTTGCTACCAACTACGACAATCACTCGCTGTTGCACCTGATTGCTGCCGGTGAGAAACTGGCATCGCTGGAGCCCCCGAAGAACTTCAAGCTGCACAACGGCTACGGTCCGACGGAAGGCACCATCCTTATCACGGAGTATGAGGTGGACAAGCTGCTGAAGGATATCCCTGTCGGCACACCGCTCGACAACTCGCGCCTCTACATCGTCGACAAGCAGTTCAACCGTCTGCCGCAAGGCGCTATGGGCGAACTGTGGATCAGTGGTCCTCATGTCACCAGAAGCTATCTGAACCGTCCGGAGAAGACCGCCGAGGTGTATATCGACAATCCGTTCTGCAGCGAGAAGAAGTTTGCACGCATCTACCGCACCGGCGACATTGTGCGCTATCTGCCCGATGGCAACATCCAGTTCGTCGGACGCAAGGACGGACAGGTGAAGATTCGCGGCTTCCGCATCGAGCTGAAGGAGGTCGAGGCCGTCATCCGTCAGTATCCTGGCATGAAGGATGTCACCGTACAGGCCTTTGACTACGACAACGGCGGCAAGTACATCGCTGCCTATATCGTCAGCGACGAGCAGGTAGACATCAAGGATCTCAATGCCTTCATCGGCAAACAGAAGCCGTCGTACATGATTCCTGCCGCCACGATGCAGATTGACGCCATTCCGCTGAACCAGAACCAGAAGGTGAACAAGAAGGCCCTGCCTGCACCTGTCATCCAGGCTGCCGACCACGAGTACGTGGAGCCTGCCAACGATACTGAGCGACTCTTCTGCAAGGTGTTCAGCGAGGTGCTGTCTATGGACAAGATTGGCGCTACCGACAACTTCTTCGAGCTGGGCGGTACGTCACTCATGGTCACCAAGGTGATTATCGAGGCCGACAAGGCTGGTCACCATGTGGCCTACGGCGACGTCTTCACCCATCCCTCACCGCGTCTGCTGGCGCAGTTCGTGACGGGCGACACGCCTGTGGAGAATACCGACGAGGAAGTTATGGGCTTCGACTACTCAGGCATCGACGCCATCCTGCAGCAGAATAGGGTAGAGACCTTCGTCAAGGGCGAGCGCCAGCAGCTGGGCAACGTGCTGCTGACCGGTGCTACGGGCTATCTGGGCATCCACGTGCTGCGCGAACTCATCGATACCGACGCTCCGACCATTACGTGTATGGTGCGCGGTAAAGACCAGCAGGCAGCCGAGCACCGACTGAAGAACCTGTTGTTCTACTACTTCGAGAAGTCGTACAAGGAGCTCTTCGGCACCCGCATCTTCGTCGTCAACGGCGACGTCACACAAGACCTCACCGCTCTCGGCCTGGATAAGATTGACACCGTCTTCAACTGTGCCGCCAACGTGAAGCACTTCTCCAAGGGCACGGACATCGAGGACGTCAATATCGGTGGTGCACAGCGCTGTGTGGAGTTCTGTCTGAAGACCGGTGCCCAACTGGTACATGTCTCGACGACCTCCATCGGTGAGCTCTGGATTCTCGACGGCACCAGCGACGAGGTACCCAAGCTCGACGAGCGCAAGTTCTGGTTCGGACAGTTCCTCGATAACCGCTACATCCACTCCAAGTTCCTCGCTGAGCGACTGGTGCTCGACGCCGTTGCCCATCACGGACTACGGGGTAAGATTATGCGTGTGGGCAACCTCGCACCGCGCAGCTATGACGGCGAGTTCCAGATTAACTTCAACACCAACAGCTACATGGGACGCCTCAAGGTGTTCTACACGCTGGGCTGCTGCTCGTACGACGACTACGACGAACTCACCGAGATGTCGCCTATCGACGAGACCGCAAGGGCCGTGGTGCTGCTCGCCACCACCCCGAAGGAGTGTACCGTCTTCCAACCGTTCAACAACCATACGGAGCTCTTCGGAGACATCCTGAAGTTGATGAAGAAGGTGGGTCGCGACATCTGCTTCGTAGAACCCGAAGAGTTCGAGAGGGTGCTTGCTGAAGTAGGACAAGACCCCGAAAAGGCCAAGTTGCTCTCCGCCATGATGGCCTACCAGGATATGGCTCACGGTCAGAAGACTGCCATCATCGAGCGCGACAACCGCTACACCAACGCCGTGCTCTATCGCCTCGGCTTCCACTGGAGCGACACGTCGTGGGACTACGTAGACCGTCTGCTCACCGCCATCAGCGGCTTCGGCTATTTCGAGTAAATAGAAAGTTCGGAAACTGCCGACTAAGAAGCAGGGACCTCGGTGAATGTATCCGAAGTCCCTGCTTTGGTGAATTATCAGTAGTCAGTCAGTTATTCTGCCAGGGGGTCGAAGGTGCCGAAGGCGCCGCCGCTACTCATCTCCCAACCAACGGTCTGGGGAATCTCCTTGTTGTTCTCCTGAACGTTTTGTTTGAAGCCCAGGATGTAGTACTTGGGCTTGAAGGTAATCGTCTCGAGGTTCTTGGCAGCGTCCGTCGGGTCGCTGTACTTCTCGACGATGTAGAAGTTGTTCTGATACCAGGTCTTCAGGTTGGCGGTCTGTGTGGACAGATCGGTGCTGGCATCGTCGAGGTCGACAATGACGTCGCGGGCTGTACCTGCCTTCAGCAGCGGGTCGGAGTCGTAGGTCGTGCCGCCCTTGCCATAGGTCTTGGCGGTCTGGAACTCGATGCGCTCACGGCGCTGGCCGTTCCACGGTGTGACGCCGAGCCAGGTGCAAGTGTTGCCGCCCCAACCGGTGAGGGTATAGGTGGCGGGAGTGTTGTCGGGCTTGGTAGCACCACCGTCGAAGAGCATCCAGCGACGCATGTCGTAGAAGCGCTTGCCCTCGTAGGCGAACTCCACCTGACGCTCGTAGAGGATGGCACTCATGCAGGCAGCCTGGTTGTCACCGCCCTGGAAGTCGGCTGTGGTCAGGTTGCGAACACCGGCACGCGAGCGTACCTGGTTCAGATAGCCTAATGCAGCGTCGACATCGTTAGCACCGCAGGCAGCCTCGGCGAGGTTGAGCAGTACCTCGGCAAAGCGCAGCTCGATGAGCGGTGCTGCGGAGGTCTTGAAGGGCTGGTCGTAGTCGGCCATATAGGTGTACATCTGGGTAGCGCCCTTGATGCCACCGTCGTCGCTCTTCTTGCGGACGTAGATGCTGCTCTTGCTGGTGAGGAAGTTGTCGGCAGCGCGTGCTGCGTCGGAACCGGTCTTGTCGTCGCGCTTGGTGTCATCGTCGGTGGTGTACCATACGTAGTTCCACAGCACGTAGTTCTTACCGTTACCGTAAGAGGGGTTGTTGGGATCCTTCTTGGTGGGATCGCCGCTATAGGCCCACTTGACGCCGGGGAAGGCGAAGGTGCGGTAGAAGCGTGGGTCGCGGTCTACGAAGGGATAGTTCTTGTCGTAGGTGCCGGAGGGCTTCAGCCACTTGTAGGTGCCTGTACCGGGAACGATGATACCGTTCTTGTCAGGGAACAGGTTGACGAGTGTGTAGCTGGCAGCCAGTCCGCTACCGGCAGTGTTCTTGGGACGAACCTTGGCCTCCCAGGGGTTGTTCTGCTGCTCGTCGGACTCGGTCGTGATGCTGTTGTGCAGCGTAACGAAGACGGCCTCAGGGTTCTTAGTGAGCTGCATGAACTGCAGGGCGAAGTCGCTACCATTCAGATTGTTGGCAGTCTTGAACAAGTCATAACCGCAGCTTCTAATGGTATTCAGGTCATTCTTCATTTCCTGATAAGCTGATGTCCAGCGGTCTTCACCCTTACGGTTGAAGAGCGGGCTGGCCCACAGCATCAGGGCACGTCCCTTCAGTGCGAGGGCAGTACCAGCAGTCACGCGTCCCCAGTCACTACCTGACCATCCACCATTGGTGGTGGTAGCAGCCAGCTGACTGGCAGCAGTGTTCAGTTCGTCAAAGATGAACTGGAAGCACTCCTTGGTGGAAGAGCGCGGGGTGAAGGTACCTACCTCGGGGTTCTGCACCTCGGTGACGATGGGCACACCACCGTACCACTTCACTACGTTGAAGTACATCCAGGCGCGGAAGAAGTGTGCCTGGCCCAAGAGCTCGTCTTTCTGCTGCTGGCTCAAGGTGCTTCCCTCGACACCGGCGATGAAGTCGTTGATGTTACGGATGCGGCCGTAGGTGGACTGCTGGATATCCGTTACCTTACCCATGAAGAAGTCGGGTACGGCAGTTCCTGTAGCACCACCGGTCAGCGTGACGTTAGGATTGACAAAGTCGCTCCATTCGCCGGCATACTCTTCAGTAGAGCGGCTGGCCATATCGGGCAGACCGGCGGAGACGCCGGTGAAACGCTTGTTACTTTCAGCGCCAGCCATTTCGGTCATCCACGGGAGGCACTGAGCATAGATATCGTTCAGTCGTGCCTTGGCACCACTGTAGTAATTGTACACATCAGTGTTGAGGTTGTCATAGTTCTTCTTGTCCTCCAGGAACTTGTCGCTACAAGCTGACAGGGTCATGACGGACAGGACACCAATGCTCAAATATTTTATTACGCTTCTCATAATTCTTCTGTTTGATGATTTCTTAGATAAGATAGTTTAGAACGAGAGGTTCACACCGATGGTCCACTTGCGCAGGTTGGGGTAGTTGTAGTAGCCTGCCCATGAGTTGGAGAATCTGTCGGGCCAAGGGTTGTAGAAGTTGATCAGGTTCTGACCCGTGATGTTGATACGGGCACTCTTAATGACCTTCACGTAGCTGAGCCACTGCTTGGGAATGCTATAGGCAATCGTCAGACGGGTCAGGCGAACGGTAGCTGCACTGACGCGCCAGAAGCTGGAGGCTGCTGCGTTGATAGAGAAGTCGCCATAGGGGAACACAGGATACTGTGCGTTGTGGTTCATAGCCTGCAGCAGACGGCCCTTGTCGTCGTAGATGTCCTGATAGACGTAGACGTCGTCGGGATTCCAGAACGAAGCGAAGTTGGTGTTGTCCAGTGTCTGGCTGGAGGGAACGCTGATAGCCTGTGAGGGCAGAATCTGGTAGCCGCCCCAGTTGGCTGACAGCTGAGCATTCATGCTGATGCCCTTCCACTCGCAACCGAAGTTGGTGGTGAGGCCGTAGGGGTTGCTGCGGTTTGACAGGTGAACGAGGTCTAACTCTCTGCTGACCTCCTTATCGGGACCGGTGTACTGACCCGTGTTGGAGTCGTAACCGCGTACGTCCTTATAAATCAACATACCAGGCTTCACCTGTGACTTCTCCAGGTTCATGTACTTACCATAGGTACCGTCTTCCTTCTTCAGGTACTTGTCGAAGTACTCGTCGATGTCGTGGAAGCTGCGGAACATACCGATGCACTCCAGACCCCATACACCCAGGTCGGTGCGGCTGCCAGGCTGCATGGAACGATAGATCTCGTTGGGGTTCGTGGTCCAGTTGGCCACCAGTACCTCGTTGTCGTGGAAACCGGTGTTGATGCCGATGTGATACTTGAAGTCGGGACCGATCTTGTCGCGCCAGTTCAGGCTGAACTCCCAACCCCAGCTGTTCATCTCACCGTAGTTGGTAGAGGCTGTGGTGGTACCGACGGTAGAGGCCACGTTCTGCGTGAGCTTGAGCAGCATCTCGCGGTTGCGCTCGTAGAAGTAGTCGACGCTCAGCGACAGGCGACGGTTCAGCAGGTGCAGGTCGAAACCGATGTTGGTCTTGTAAGACTTATCCCAGTGCACGTCGGGGTTGACGGCCGAGTAGTTGGGGTTGATGGTAACACGCGGCTGGGCGCTGTTGCCGGAACCCTCGCCGTAGACGACACCACGGTTGGCATCCTGGAAGTAAACCTGCATCCACTGCCAAGCGGAGAGGTTGTCACGACCGGTCATACCCCAGCTGGCGCGAATCTTCAGGAAGTCGACCCAGCGCAGCCAGTCAATCTTTTGGAACCAAGGCTCCTCACTGGCTACCCAACCAGCACTGACGGCAGGGAAGGTTCCCCAGTAGTTCTTGGGAGCGAACTTGGTAGAAGCATCCGAACGGAGCAGGAACTCGAAGAGGTAACGGTTGGCGTAAGAGTAGTTGATACGTCCGATGTACGACATCGTACCGCTCTCAACCTTGGTGAACTCCGTGTGGTGCTCACCGGTAGCAGAGTTCCACTGCTCGGTGGTGAACTCATAGGGCTGACCGCGCTTACCCAGCAGCCACTCGCTCTCAGCCTCAGACTTCTCAATCGAGAAGACGGCACTGATGTCGTGGTCGCCGAACTTGCGGGCATACTGTGCAGTGAAGTTAATCTGATAGTTGTCGGCGCGCGACTGGGTTCTGTACAGCTCGTCACCGTTGCTATAGGTCAGCATCTTCATGTTACCCGGGCCGTAATAGTCGTAGCCAGGCTCTTCCTCGCCTGTCGGGCTGAACATGTGGTAACCGCTACCGAAGCCCTGGTCCATGCGGTACAGGTTATACTTCGAAGCGTAGTGCTTAGACTTGTCGTTGTTGATACTCTTCGAGTAGGAGAACTTCAGCTTCAAACCCTGCAGCGTCTTGTTCCAACCGAAGTCGTAGGTCAGCGTTCCGTTGATGTTCAGGTTGTTGGTCTTGCTCTCCTGGTAGTCACCATTGTTCTGGAGCACCATGAACGAGTAGTTCTGCGAACCGCCCTTGTAGCCCTCGGGACCATAGGTCGGAATGGCCTTGCCGCCAACCTCCTCGGGGATGTGACGAGGATGGGTCATCAGGAACGAGTAGTCCATGTTGCCATAGTTGGTGATGTAGGGAGTCTCTCTCTTGCCATAGTCACCGCTGATGGTCAGACCGGCAGACAGCCACTTACTGAGCTTCACGTCGATACCGGCGCGGTAGTTCCAACGGTTGTACTCCAGCTTGCCCAGGTTACCGTCCTGATTGAAGTAGCTGATGCCTCCGAAGTAGTTCACCTTCTCGGTAGCACCGCTGACGTTCACGCTGTGACGCGTGGTAGCACCCGTCTTCCAGTACTTGTCCAGCAGGTCGTAGTCGAGATTCTTCATGGCCTGCAGCTCGTCATACTGGAACAGGGCGTTCTTCTTGTCGAGGGAAGTATTGCTGGGATCAGCATACTTGATGATGTTGTACAGACGACCGTAGTCGTAAGCGCTCAGCATCTTGGGAGTAGCGATAGCATCGGTGAAACCAAACTGGCCGCTGTAGGAGATAGAGGGCTCGCCCATCTTACCCTTCTTGGTCGTTACCAGGATGACACCGTTAGCAGCACGGGCACCATAGACGGCTGCCGAAGCATCCTTCAGCACCGAGATGTTCTCTACCTCAGAGGCGTCGAGGTTGTTGAAAGCCTCCTCACCGAGGTTCTTGGTCTCGTTACCAATCTTCACGTCGTTAGGATAAATATAGCCGTCGATAACGTACAGCGGGCCCTGGGAGTTCACACCCATATCGGCCAGCGAACCGGCATCACGGACATATAGCTTGGCAGACTCGCCGGGACGGCCGTCGCCACCACTGACGCTCAGACCGTTGACCAGACCGCTCAGTGATGATGCGAGGTTACCGTTGGCCAGGTCCTGAATTTCGTCCACGGGGACACTGGCAACCGAACCGGTCAAGTGAGCCTTCTTCTGCGTGCCGTAACCTACGACAACGACTTCTTCCAGATTCTGACTGTCTTCCTTCAGGGTGACGGTGCCACCAGGCTTAACAGTCTGTGAGATATAGCCGATGTAGGAAACGATAACCTTGCCGTTGGCAGGCATCTGCAAGGTGTAGTTACCGTCCAAGTCGGTGACGGTTCCCTTGCCCTTCTCTCCGGCAACCATCACGGAAGCACCGATAATAGGTTCGCCCTTATCGTCGACCACCGTTCCTTTCACCGTCTGATTCTGTGCCAAAGCCGGTGTGGCAAAGAATGCCATCATGGCCAGGCATAAGCTGATGATGATTTGTTTTTTCATATCTTGATTGTTTTAGTTTTCTACCATAAGTTATTTCAGCCAACGGGGGTCACCGCAACCCTTCGTCTTCTGGTCGCAAGCACCCAGCGTGAAGTCACCCTCGGCAGCACCGGCAAAGATAGGCTCTGTGGTGATGTCGGACTGGTTGCCGTAGTCGCCTTGATCCAAAGCACCGTCCTTCCAGAAGGTGTTGTCAGCCATCGTGCTGGCTTCGTTGAAGTCTGCGAAATGCTTAGAGTGCAGCAGACGGCGAGTGGTCTGAGCATCACAGTTGTACCAGATGTTCTTGGTGATGGTGATGATACCCTGAGTGGCCTTACCAACGATACCGTTGTAGTTACCCCACTGACCATCGGCAATGAGCAGACCGTAGAATGTGTTGTTCTGATAGGTGAACGACCATGTGTCTGTAGGTTGATCAAAGCCGTAGCGGTCGATACGAGAACTGTTGTTGTAGCGTAGGAAGTACTTGGCAATAGCGTTGTTGCCCCAGAAAGTCGACTTCTCCACAGTGAAATCCTTGGCACCACCGGACTGGAAAGCAATCAGAGCTTCGAAGCTTACCTGTGCAGTGGCCAACTTAAAGATGCTGTTGGTAATCTTGAAGTCAATAACGCAATACTTGGTGTTGTTGTCGTGGAAGATACAATGCTTCAGATCGGTAGCTTTCACATTGTTGATGGTGATGCTGGGAACATGGTAATAAGCATTTGTACCGACAGGCGTAGTGGTAGGATTCTTGTCCAGCAGAATCATCGGGGCACCATTGGTAGTAACGTCCCAATTGATTTCCACATTCTCGACAGTGAGGGCGTTGTCGGTAACGATAGTTCCCTTGGAGGTCTCTGTCTCCGAGAAGGTAATTTTAGCCCTGTTGTCGGGGTCGCTGGTAATGGTGGCGTTGACACCAGTGAAGCGCAGCGTGTCGGGAGCGGTGTACTGCTCACCGGCAGCGAGGTTAATCATCAGAGGCAGACCGTCGCTCATCTTAACGGGGTCGTTCTCTTTGAAGTACTTGGCCAGGTCGGTTCCACCAGGAACGGTGATGTCTGTAGAGAAGGTGTCCCAATCCTTGATAGCAGGATCGTTAGGATCAGAACCCGTGTTGTTCTCTGCAGGGTTGTAAGCCGTCGAGATGGTGAAGTGGTAGTACTTTCTGGACGTGCGCTTGAAGCTGTAGGAGTTGCCTCTTACTGTGACGTCCTTTGCCACGACTTCGTCATACTGTCCCTGGGTGTTACCGGCAGTAACGTTGACGATGTAGCTCAGAGCGCCGTTGACGGTAGCCCAAGTCACTGTCTGCGTGCTCCTGTCAGAGCTTGACGTCACCTTGATGGTTGCAGCGTCAGGCTTGGTCAGCTGGCTGCCTCCATACGTTCCGTTAAAGGAGTCACCGGAAAGTTCGTCCTTGGCACACGACGCCATGAACAATGCTGCTGTACCTAAGAGCACTGCAGTGCAAAGTTTCGGCCATGCCATCAATTGTAGTTTTTTCATAAGCAATCTGTTTTAAGTTATTACTGTTTTCTTGTTATTCTCATTGTTAGTCGTTTCTTAGTCTCTCTGTCTTGTTATGGTTTTGTCGGGTTGTTTTTCTTAAACACCTCTTTCAGATAGGCGACGTTGCGACCATAGTTGGCGCGGACGTTACGCACGTCCTTGGCGTTGCGGCTGCGCTCAACGACCAGCCAGCCGCTCCACCGCATCTTGTCGAGGGTTTTCTTCACTTGGTAGAGGTCTATGCGGGGGTCTTCGTCCAGCGTCACACTGTCGGTGAGCGAAGCATGAATCTGTCCGATGTTCTTGGCACCCAGCTTCTTGAGTTCCTTGCAGGGGTTGAGACCTTGGTCAACGGCATCCTGCAGGTTGTAGTAGATTTTGATGCCCGTGCTGTTGACCTCTTTTAATAATAAAAGGTTCGCACGCGCGTCAAGAGCGGTACGGATGGCGATAACCTTGCCTTGCTGGCGGGCTATCTCGCCGACGTCGTGCAGCCGGCGTACCATCTCGTCATGTGCGGCACCCTTCTGCTTCCACTCCTGACCACTGCCGCCCAGAGGCAGGAAAGCCACCTGGGCACCCATGATGTCCATAGAGCGCAGACAGTCCTCCACCAGTGCCTTGTAGTTCTCACGCTTGAGGAAGCTCTGGCCGAAGAATCCAGACATAGCCATAGACGATACGGCAATGCCTAACGAGTCGGCGGTGTGACGGAAGAGTTGTTGGAAGTGCGGGTCGCGCAGTTTGTTGTCGAACATCTCACGCTTTCCCAGCGGTCCCATGTCCATCTCGATACCATCGGCCTGGATGTCTTTGGCAAGTTGGAACTCGCCCAGTTTCTGACGCTTCAGCATCATCCAGTCGCAGGCAGACACGCGATACTGTTGTGCAGACAAGCCAACGGGCCACGCTGACAACATAGCGAAAACGCCCACAAAGAGGCATCTTTTTAACTTTAGTTTATCCATTTAGTAGCTACAAACTATATAGTTTCACATCCTTTAAGACGTTTTAGCATTCCCCATGTCATCATTTGTCGCAAAAAAATATCCCGCAGTTGTCCGTGGGTGACAAAAAAAGAGTAAAATTCTTTGTTTTCTTCGCACTAATTCGTATCTTTGCAGAGAGTATGAAAGAACAGAAGGACATCATCAGGGTTTATCAGCGCTACCTGAAGCTGCAGCGCGGCTATTCGGCAAACACGCTGGATGCGTATGAGCGTGACCTGCAGAAGTTGCTGGCGTACCTGGATGCAGAGGGGAAGCATGTGCTGGATGTGCAGTTGGCTGATCTGCAGCACTTTGCGGCCGGACTGCACGACATCGGCATCGGACCTCGCTCGCAATGCCGCATCCTGAGTGGTGTGCGCTCTTTCTATAGGTTCCTGCAGTTGGACGGCTACCGCGATGACGACCCAACAGAGCTGCTGGAGTCCCCGGTGTTGGGTGAACATCTGCCCGAAGTGCTGTCGATGGCGGAGGTAGACCAACTGAAAAAGAGCATTGATGTCTCGAAATGGGAAGGTCACCGCAACCGCGCCATCATTGAGGTGCTGTTTTCCTGTGGACTGCGTGTCTCGGAGCTGGTGAACCTGAAACTGTCGAACCTGTATCTGAATGAAAAATATGTCCGTGTCTTTGGTAAGGGCAGTAAAGAACGTCTGGTACCGATATCGAAGAAGGCCGTCGAGGAACTGGCTCTCTGGTTCTCTATGCGCCAAAGGATGAACATCAAGCCCGGTGAAGAGGATTACGTATTCCTGAACCGGCGCGGTGCACACCTGACACGTGTCATGATACTTTTGATGATTAAGCAACAGGCTCAGCTGGCAGGAATTCAGAAAACCATCTCGCCGCATACGCTACGGCACTCGTTTGCTACGGCGTTGTTGGAGGGTGGGGCAGACCTGCGTGTGATTCAGGCGCTGCTGGGCCACGAATCGATAGGCACCACGGAGATTTATACCCACATCGACATGACGACGCTGCGCCAGCAGATTCTACGGCATCATCCGAGGAATGCCAAGAGGAAGTGGGTAGAGCATACTGATGATTAACAAGGAGTGAACCATGAGCGTACAGATAGAAGAAACCTGGAAACAGCACCTGCAGGGTGAGTTTGAACAACCCTACTTTGAGCAGTTGACGCACCGTGTGCGGCAAGAGTATACGGCTGGCATCTGCTTTCCGCCGGGGCGACTGATTTTCAATGCCTTCAACCTGTGTCCCTTCGACCAGGTGCGGGTGGTTATCATCGGACAGGATCCTTATCACGAACCCGGACAGGCTCACGGGTTGAGTTTCTCGGTGCAGGACGGTGTACCGTTTCCTCCCTCGCTGCAGAACATCTTCAAGGAGATACAGCAAGACCTGGGAACACCCATTCCCACCACAGGCAATCTGGAGCGCTGGGCCCGACAGGGTGTCTTGCTGCTCAACGCAACGCTCACCGTCCGTGCCCATCAGGCCAACAGCCATTCGGCATTAGGGTGGCAGCAGTTTACGGACGCAGCCATCCGTGCTTTGGCCACAGAGCGTGAGCATTTGGTTTATATGCTGTGGGGAGGATATGCCCGTTCCAAGGGCAAGATGATAGACAGACAGCGGAACCTGGTGCTGGAATCCGTACATCCCTCTCCGCTGTCGGCCAATCGGGGCGGCTGGTTTGGGCAGCATCAGTTCTCGCGCTGCAACCAGTACTTGCAGCAGAACGGTCTGCCCCCGATAGTGTGGTGACCAGACAAGCATTACGAATCAATAAAAACGATATGACTATGAGTAAGAACAAGGGTAGCAAGCGACTGAACAAGAAACAGGTGGCAGAAATGCTGCAGACGCTTTTCCAGCAACATCCCAACGAGGTGTTTACACTCAAGCAGGTTTTCAAAGCCTTGAAACTGGATACGCATCCTACGAAGATGCTGGCTGTTGACGTGATGGACGAGATGGCCTGGGACGACTATCTGACGAAAGCCAGTGACAATTCCTATCGCCTGAACCTGAAAACGCAGGTGCAGGAAGGTACTTTCATCCGCAAGGCCAACGGCAAGAACTCGTTCCAGCCGGACGATGGCGGCAAGCCTATCTTCGTGTCGGAGCGCAACTCGATGTTTGCCCTGAACGGAGACCGCGTCCGCGTGGCCATGATGGCTCGCAGGGAACGTCACATCAAAGAGGCTATGGTGGTGGAGATTCTGTCGCACAAGATGGACCAGGCCGTAGGAAAGCTACAGGTGGAAAGAGACTATGCCTTCCTGGTGACCGAGGGAAACATCTTTGCCAACGACATCTTTATTCCCAAGAAGAAACTAAAGGGCGGCAAGACTGGCGACAAGGCGGTGGTGAAGATTACCCAATGGCCGTCGGGAGAGTCGAAGAACATGGTTGGCGAGGTGATTGACGTGCTCGGAAAAGAGGGCGACAACACCGTTGAGATGCATGCTATCCTGGCGCAGTACGGTCTGCCCTATAAGTATCCGAAGAATGTGGAGGAGGCTGCCGAGAAGATTGATCCAGGCATTACACCGGAGGAGATCAGGCGCCGTGAGGATTTCCGCGATGTCTTTACCTGCACCATCGACCCCAAGGATGCCAAGGACTTCGACGATGCGCTGTCCATCAGACAAAAGGGCAAGCATTGGGAAGTCGGTGTGCATATTGCCGACGTGAGCCACTATGTCAAGGAGGGTTCCATCATTGATAAGGAGGCTTATAAGCGCGCCACCAGTGTGTATCTGGTAGACCGCACCATCCCGATGTTGCCGGAACGCTTGTGCAACTTCATCTGTTCGCTGCGCCCCGACGAGGAGAAACTGTGCTATAGCGTGATTTTCGTGTTAGACGATGAAGCTAACGTCAAGGATTATCATATTGCCCATACGGTTATCAAGAGTAATAGAAGGTACGCGTACGAGGAGGTGCAGGAGATTCTGATGGGCAAGGATGGCGATTATGCACCAGAGTTGCGCACGCTGGACAAGTTGGCCAAGAAGTTGCGCGAGCGCCGCTTCAAGGGTGGTGCCGTGAAGTTCGACCGCGAGGAACTGCACTTCGACGTAGATAGCGAGGGTAAGCCGCTACGTGCCTACTTCAAGAAATCGAACGATGCTACGCAGCTCATCGAGGAGTTTATGCTGCTGGCGAACAAATATGTGGCAGAGAATGTTGGCAAAGCTAAAAGCAAAGTCAACGGAAAAGCAAAGACTATGGTTTATCGTGTGCACGACCAGCCGGATCCTACTAAGCTGGAGACGCTGCGCGAATTTGTGGTGAAGTTCGGCTACAAAATGAAGACCAGCGGTACCAAGGGAGCGATTTCGAAGTCGCTGAATACCTTGATGGAGGGCTGTCAGGGAAAGAAAGAGCAGAAGTTGATAGAGATGGTGGCGCTGCGGGCTATGATGAAGGCTAAGTACTCGACACATAACATCGGACACTATGGTCTGGCCTTCGAATACTACACCCACTTCACATCACCCATTCGCCGCTATCCCGACACAATGGTGCACCGACTGCTGACGAAGTATCAGGAGGGCGGTCGCAGCGCCAATCAGGAAAAATACGAGGAGCTGAGCGAACACTGCTCGGATATGGAAGTGGTGGCTCAGCAGGCGGAACGCGACAGCATCAAGTATAAGATGGTGGAGTTTATGGGCGACAAGATCGGTGAGACCTACGATGCGCATATCAGCGGTATCCAGTCGTACGGCATTTATTGTGAGATTGACGAGAACCATTGCGAAGGCATGGTACCCATGCGCGACCTTGACGATGACTACTATGATTTCGACGAGCGCAATTATTGCCTCGTGGGACGCCGTCACCACAACAAATATCAGTTGGGCGACCCCATCCGTATTAAGGTCGCCCATGCTAATCTGGAGAAACGCCAGTTGGACTTTGCCTTAGCTGACGATTAGTTGTACTTGAGAATCTGTCCGGGCTTCAGCTTGGCGGAACGCTTCAGGTGGTTCAGACGGAGAATAGCGTCTACCGAAGTGCCGCGCTTGCGGGCAATAGAGTAAACGGTTTCACCTCTGCGAACCTTGTGGAAGCGAGACTCCTGAATATAGTTGGCTGCAGGTGCTGCTGCGGCCAACTCTTCGTCTTCACCGATGCGACTGCCAAAGTCTATGCTGTTCACACCACGCAAACGATTGGCGACGAGTGACTCGCGCTGATAGCTGTTCTTACGGAACATGTAAGAGTCGGCTACGACGTCCTGGTTGCGGAAATCAAACAGCAGGGCGGGGTTCAGGGCTACACCACAGAGGCGGGTCTCGAAATGCAGGTGAGAACCGGTACTGCGTCCGGTGTTTCCTCCGAGTCCGATGGCATCACCGGCACGAACTTCCTGATCTTCCTCCACCAACTGGGCAGACATGTGACCATAGATGGTTTCCAAGCCGTTGTAGTGACGAATGACGACATACTTTCCGTAGCCGCGGCCTTCGTAGCGCACAATACGCACCTTGCCGGAGAAAGCGGCACGGATGGTGTCACCAATATATACCTTGATGTCCAGACCCTTATGTTGGCGTCCCCAACGGGCACCGAAGTTACTGGTCAGCACACGGCTGGTGGTGGGCATGCAGAAGTCGCGCAACGAAATGCGGAAAGAGTCGGGCAATGATGTTTCGCGATGTGCATATTTGTTATCCCATTCGTCGTAGCCTGTCCAAAACTAGGAATTGTTGCTATGGATGCTATTGCAAGTATTAGAATTTTCTTAATGTTCTCCTTCATAACTAATTGATTTTCGGACGTTAAAAACGTCACCTTCTTTCACTAAAACGCTGCAAAAGTAATCATTATTGTATTATAAATGTGTTTTATAGACAATCTTTTTTGTTAATTTAACGCTTAAACGTTTACGCTGCGATGGTTTTAACGTTTAGGAGATAGCTGCCCAGTTGATATTGGTTTTTCTAAGTTCCTTCAGGCGACGCCATAAAAGTGCATAACGTTCTGATTGACAGAGAGGGTCATCGTCGATGATGATTTGTGCTTCGTCGCGAGCCATCTGTACCAATTGTCCGTCGCGAGCAATATCGGCAATCTTCAGGTCGAAAGCCATACCGCTCTGCTGGGTGCCTTCGAGGTCGCCAGGACCACGCAGCTTGAGGTCAGCCTCGGCAATGCGGAAGCCGTCGTTGGTCTCGCACATGATGTCGATGCGCTTCCGGGTGTCTTCTGCCAACTGATAACCCGTTACCAAGATGCAGTAGGACTGGTCTGCGCCGCGTCCCACACGTCCGCGGAGCTGGTGCAACTGGCTAAGGCCGAAGCGCTGGGCTTCGAGAATAACCATCACGGAGGCATTGGGCACGTTGACACCGACTTCGATGACCGTTGTAGCGACGAGAATCTGCGTGTCACCGTTGACGAACTTCTGCATCTCGGCTTCCTTATCGGCAGGCTTCATCTTGCCGTGAACCTTGCTGAGACGGAACTCGGGGAATACTTGCTTCAGCACTTCGAAGCCGTCCTCCAGATTCTTCAGGTCTATCTTCTCACTCTCCTCGATGAGGGGGAAGACGATATACACCTGTCGTCCTTGGCGTATCTGGTTGCGGATGCTGTCGTAGAGCGACGGCAGGGAACGGTCGAAGACGTGTTGTGTCACCACAGGCTTACGACCCGGCGGGAGTTCATCGATGACACTGACGTCGAGGTCGCCATAGAGGGTCATCGCCAGCGTTCGCGGTATGGGTGTCGCCGTCATTACTAAAACGTGAGGCGGATTCTGGCTCTTGCTCCACAGCTTGGCGCGCTGGGCGACACCGAAGCGATGTTGTTCGTCGACGACCACCATGCCAAGTCGGGCAAACTGCACGGTATCTTCAATGACGGCATGTGTTCCGACGAGTATCTGAACGGTACCGTCCAACAAGCCGTCGAGGATTTCCTGACGGCGCTTGCCTTTGACGATGCCGGTTAATAGAGCAACCCGGATGTCCATTCCTTCCAGGAAATCCATGATGGTTTGCAGATGCTGTTCGGCCAGAATCTCGGTAGGTGCCATGATGCATGCCTGGTAGCCGTTGTCTAAGGCGATAAGCATGGACATGAGGGCTACGAGGGTCTTGCCGGAACCTACATCTCCTTGCAGTAAGCGGTTCATCTGTCGCCCGCTGCCCATATCCTTGCGGATTTCACGGATGACGCGCTTACCTTGGAGAAGATATATCCACGATATTTTCGCCGTTGGTCGCTTGCATACCTTAGTATATTAAGCTGCACATAGAACAGTTCCTCGAGCTTCAGTCGGACGCGGGCCCGTTCTAGTTCCTTGGCATTCTGCGGATAGTGAATCTTACGCAGTGCCTCGTTGCGTGACATCAGGTGCAGCTTCGCCGTCAGGAAGTCTGGCAACGTTTCCGTGAGCGGCTGTTTCAGTACATCGAGAAGTGTCTTCGTCAGTCGTTCGATAGCCCGGCTGTTCAGGCCGGCCTTCTTCATCTTCTCCGTCGTGTTGTAGTAAGGCTGCATGCCCATCGCCGATAGTTCCAGCTTGTCGGCAGCATCCATATCGGGATGGGTGACGTTGATGCGACCGTTATAGACGTTGGGGCGACCGAAGACGATATACTCCTTGCCGATGGTATAGTTTTGCTTGGCATATTTGCCGCCGTTGAACCAGGTGAGGTCCATCACCTTGCCGGAATCGTCTGCAAAGTGGGCGACGACCCGCTCCTTGCGAGCACTCATCTTGAAGGTCTCGAAACTGAGGATATGCCCCTTTACTTGCACGAAAGGCATATCACCAGTCAGTTCGCGGATGTTGTAGAGTCTGCTGCGGTCAACGTGCTTATAGGGATAATACTGCAACAGGTCGCCATACGTCACGATGCCCAACTCGTCGTTGAGCATCTTTTTGCGTGAGGGTCCAACCCCAGGCAAGTATTGTATGTCTTGTTGCAGGATGTCGTTCATATTTATTTTTGCAGCAATGCTTCTGCAATGGTCATGTCAAATGGAGTGGTAATTTTGATGTTCTCGCGGTTGCCTTCGACGAGGGTGACATCGAAGCCAAAAGCTTCAACCACGCTGGCGTCGTCGGTAAAGCCGTCGTTATAAGGCTGTTTGTTCGCAGCCTTCAGCAACTGGATGTCAAAACATTGCGGCGTCTGCACCAGACGGTACTCACCGCGAGGCTTCGTTCCCTTGGTAATATGGCGCAGCGTTTCCACTACAGGCACGACAGGAATAGCGGCTTTGACCGAACGTGCTGTTTCATAGCAGTTGCGAATGACATCTACGGACGGAAAAGGTCGAACGCCATCATGTACACCCACCACCCCTTCTGAATCGTTAGGAACAAGTGCCAAGCCGTTTTGTACAGAGTGGAAACGGGTCTCACCGCCATCGGCAAGCATATACTCCACGTTGAAATGATATCCCTCACATAGCTGATGCCAGTAATCCTGTTGCGCCTTGGGCAACACGAGGATCATTTGCAGTTCCTTGGAATACTCTCTGAAGCGCTCCAAGGTTCGCATGAGCACAGGCTTGCCGCCAATGGGTAGAAACTGCTTGGGAATCTCACTTCCCATACGCAGTCCTTTCCCGCCAGCCACTATGATGATATAGTCCATTAGGCCATGAGGTGTTTGAAGCGCATACCTTCAGCTATCTGGTCAGCGGTTTGTTTGTTGACCAGCTGAGCTAAGAGCTCGTATGCAAAGGGGAAAGCGGCGGCAGGACCTTCGGCAGTGGTGACATTACCATCGACCGTGACAAGGTCAGCGGTATAGGTGGCGCCGTCGAGCAAGTGTTCAAAGCCAGGATAGCACGTAGCCTTCTTACCCTCGAGCAGTCCCAACTGTCCCAATACTACAGCCGGTGCTGCGCAGATGGCAGCGACTTTGCGGCCTGCGGCAAACTGATCAACGACGGCTTTGCAGACACCTTTGTGATCAAAGAGGTTCGAGGCTCCAGGCATTCCGCCAGGCAGGAAAATGAGGTCGGCATCCGAGAAATCGCCCTGTTCAAACATGATGTCAGCTTCGATGTTCACTCCGTGGGCTGAACGCACCAAGGGGAAGTCGGAGATGCTTACTGTCGTAACATCGACACCACCGCGACGCAGCACGTCGACGGGAATGAGGGCCTCAACATCCTCGAAGCCGTCAGCTAAGAATACATATACTTTTTTTGCCATAGTCGTTTATTTTAGTTGTTTTAGATATTGCTTGATAGTTTCCTGCAGTCCCAGGTAGAGTGCATCACAGATAAGTGCGTGGCCAATGGATACCTCGTCTGTCCAGGGAATCTGCTGATGATAGTACGCCAGGTTCTCCAAAGATAAGTCATGGCCAGCATTGAGGCCTAATTCCACCTCCCGGGCAACCTTTGCCGCAGCAATGAAGGGGGCAATGGCTGTTTCTCTGTTCTGAGCATAGCCGGAAGCATATGGCTCGGTATACAGTTCCACGCGGTCTGCGCCACAAGCCTTGGCGCCTTCTACCATCTTGGGATTAGGATCGACGAAGATGCTAGTACGGATGCCTGCCTGTTTGAATGTACGGCAGATGTCTGTTAGGAATGCCTTGTTTTCTATGGTATCCCAGCCATGATTGCTCGTCAGTTGGTCGTGGCCGTCGGGAACAAGCGTTACTTGTGTGGGGACGACTTCCAATACCAGTTCCGTAAACGAATCGATGGGATTACCCTCAATATTGAACTCCGTTGTGATGCGTGGTCGGAGGTCGCGCACATCTTGATAACGAATATGGCGCTCGTCAGGTCTCGGGTGTACCGTTATACCCTGCGCACCAAACTTCTCAGCATCGCGGGCCACCGTCAGCACATTAGGGTTATTGCCTCCGCGGGCGTTACGCAACGTGGCCACCTTATTGATATTTACACTTAGTTTTGTCATATTTTTCACTTTTCACTTTTCATTTTTCACTTTTATTTGTATCTTTGCACCGCAAAGTTACGAAAACTTTGCGAATAAACAACAAAAAAAGCGTAAAAAATGATGTCGTCACGCAAACTCCGCTTCGCCTTCTTCGGCAACACCTACCAGCCCAAGAAGTCCGTTTCCATCCGTCAGATATTAGCTTCGCTGGCTCAGCGTAAGGCGGAAGTCAGCATAGAACGGGCTTTCTACGACTTCCTGGTGTCTGACCCGCAGAACGCTCTCAGTGGCGTAACCGTCTTTGATGGCAACAACTTCGACGCCGACTTTGTCATTTCGATGGGTGGCGACGGTACCTTCCTGCGAGCTGCCAGCATGGTAGGAAGCAAGCAGGTGCCCATTTTAGGTATTAACACCGGACGACTGGGCTTCCTTGCCGACGTAACGGCACAGGAAATTGATCATACCATCCAGGCACTTTATGAGGGCGACTACGCCGTTGAGACGCGTAGTGTTATAGAGGTTTCCACCAGCGGACAGAAATTGAAGGGCTACCGTTGTGCCTTGAATGACGTGGCCATTCTGAAGCGTGACAACGCCTCGATGATAACCATTCATTGTACGGTCAATGGTGACTACTTGACGACTTACCAGGCAGATGGACTTATCATGTCGACGCCCACAGGATCTACGGCTTATTCACTGTCAAACGGCGGTCCGATTATTGTGCCAGGCACCCATGTGTTCTTGTTGACGGCTGTTGCTCCGCATTCGCTGAATGTGCGTCCTATCGTACTGTCTGAAGATTCGGAGATACAGCTTACCGTCGAAAGTCGCACCCACAACTATCTGGTGGCGCTGGACGGACGTTCCGAGCCTCTGCAGGAAACCACACGTCTGAGACTTCGTAAGGCACCTTACCGTGTTCGTGTCATCAAACGTGCCGACACGAAGTACTTCTACACCCTGCGTGAGAAGATGATGTGGGGTGCCGATCAGCGAGGGTGAGCGCTTATCTTTGAAGACTCTTAAGAAAATACATCTATGATAACAAAGCCCAATATCTATAACCGACTGCTACTGACCGTGTGTCTGATGCTGACAACCTTTACGGCTACTTTTGCCGAGGTGGGTCCAAATGACCTGAAAGGCGAGGACAAGGAGATATTTGACAAGTACCGTCAGCTAGTACAATATGGAACACCCGATGAATTCTATACTTTCGCTGTAACCTACGAGGAGCACCTGAGAAAAAAAGGCTACTGGATGCTCTACTATAAGCTGAAGAACAATGAGGGTTTCTTCGCCCTGCGCCATAATATGGTTTACCGTGCCATGCAGGCAGCCAAGGAGTTAGATGAGGAAATGCGTCAGAATGGTGCTACCCAATACTTCTATTTGGCTACCGGACTGATGGGTGATATCTATGCCGTCACTCATAACCGTAGTAAGGCTGAGCAATACTTTACTCAAGCATTGAGAGAAGTAGGCACTACCGATCCGAAGTTTACCATGCGAGTCTATCAGAGCCTGGCGGAACTGACATGTCTACAGGATTCCAAGAAAGCTTTGCACTGGGCAGACAGTGCTCTGGTGTTGGCTCGCGAGACTCAGAATGTGGAGTATCAATCGCTCTCGATGGCTATGGCTGCTTACGTTCACTTCATGGACGGAAATTCTCAAGACTTCTTCGATTACTACGACCAGTACATCAGCTTGCGCAGTATGGATCTGCCTGCCTTCAGCCATCGTTACGACAACTTCATGGAGATAGGCAAACGAGCTATGGAGAGCGATTATGAAGGTGCCCTTGCCAAATTGCGCGAGGGGAATGTCAATGTTGACAGTTCATTGGTGGATATCCGCATCCTGACGCTGGAGAGAGGAGAGCAAAAAGGCTTCGAGGCCTTAAAGCGACGCTTTCTGGAGATAGATTCTATTCGTAGCATTATGCAGAATGCGAACTTCGACCAGATGGCTTACGAGCAGAAGTTGATGCAATCTCGCGAGGAAGATAAGGCAAAACAGAAAGTGATGATGATTCTGATAAGTGGGTTGCTTTTGCTGATGGTTCTCTTTGCCGGAGCCTATTGGTGGACGCGTCGCTGGCTCATCCGGAAACAGTCGACCCAGAGTCAAGTGCCGGCAGTGGTACAAACGCCTGTCAATATGGATATGCTATGCCGCGAGGTTCTGTCAAAGACCACCACCATCAACCGCCAAGGTTTGGAAATCAGATATGCTTCGCGCGTTGCAAACGACTTTACTCTGACGACCGATGTAAATCGTTTGCGACAGATACTGCTGCACCTGCTGGGTAATGCCGTTAAGTTCACGGCACAAGGACATATCCTGCTGCGGTGTGAACAACAAGGCAATCAGTTGTTGATTGCCATCAGCGATACCGGTGTGGGTATCAAGTCTCAGAAAAAAGGGATGTTGTCTAGTATCCTGACCAAACTGACTAAGAATGAAGAACTTCCCGGACAAGGCCTCGCCAACTGTCGACGTATGGCCCGCTCTTTAGGCGGCGACGTCACATTAGATGAAAGCTACACCAAAGGCTGTCGCTTTGTTGTCTCTCTGCCCGTCTGGTAGTTACTTCTTGTGACGATTGGCGCGCTGTTCACGGTATTTGGCCTTCTGTCGGGCAGAGCCACTACCATGAGCGCCTGTGATGTATTTCTTCTTCTTGGCTTTGGTCTTTACCTTGTCTTCTTCCTTGCGAGGTCCACCGCCGCGACCGAACGAAATACCATTGACGAGGATATCCTCGAAGTCTGATTCCTTACTCATAACTTTTATGTTTTTTGCAGGGACTTCAGGACAGACAGAATTCTTTCTTCCAGCCATTAATGCTGTGTTTTTATTGTCCTGTCAGTCCTGTAGTCCTTACCGATATCAATCAATGATGGAACAAGCGAACGCCCGTAAAGGCCATAGCGATACCATATTTGTCGCACGTCATGATAACATGGTCGTCGCGTACTGAGCCGCCGGCTTGGGCAATATACTCAACGCCACTCTTGTGAGCACGCTCAATATTGTCGCCGAAGGGGAAGAAGGCATCAGATCCCAAGGCTACCTTGGTATTCTTGGCAATCCACTCTTTCTTCTCAGCCATCGTCAACACGTCTGGCTGACGGGTGAAGAACTGCTGCCAGGCACCATCGCGCAGCACGTCGTCGTGCTCATCCTCAGAGATATAGACGTCAATAGTGTTGTCACGGTCAGCACGACGGATACCCTCCTTAAAAGGCAGAGCCATCACCTTCGGATGCTGGCGCAGCCACCAGATATCAGCCTTGTTACCAGCCAGACGAGTACAGTGGATACGGCTCTGTTGGCCGGCACCGATACCGATAGCCTGACCATCCTTGACGTAACATACCGAATTAGACTGCGTGTACTTCAGCGTGATGAGAGCAATGATCAAGTCGCGCATAGCTTCCTTGGTGAAAGTCTTGTTCTGTGTCGGGATGTTCTCGAACAGGGCGGGGTCATCCAGACGAATTTCGTTGCGCCCCTGCTCGAAGGTGACGCCGAAGCACTGCTTGCGCTCAATGGGTTCGGGCTTGTAGCAGGGATCAATCTGGATGACGTTGTACGTTCCCTTACGTTTGTCCTTCAAAATCTCGATGGCCTCGGGTGTAAAGCCGGGTGCTATTACGCCATCACTTACTTCGCGCTTTAACAACAGGGCGGTTGTTGCATCGCAGGTGTCGCTCAATGCCACGAAGTCACCATAGCTTGACATGCGGTCTGCACCGCGAGCCCTGGCATAGGCACAGGCAATAGGGCTTTCGTCCAGTCCTTGAACATCGTCTACAAAGTAGATCTTCTTCAGCGTGTCGCTCAGTGGCAGACCTACAGCAGCACCGGCAGGGCTGACATGCTTAAATGAGGCAGCGGCAGGCAGACCCGTGGCTTCTTTCAGTTCTTTCACCAGCTGCCAGGCATTCAGGGCGTCCAGGAAGTTAATGTAGCCAGGACGGCCGTTAATCACTTCGATAGGTAACTCGCCCTCTGCCATAAAGATACGTGAGGGCTTTTGATTCGGATTACATCCGTACTTCAGTTGTAATTCTTTCATTGATTTATGGGGATATGTAACTTTCTGCGTGCAAAGGTACTAAATAATTTTCACTTTTTATTTCTTCATTCCTATTTTATTTAGTACCTTTGTCGCTGTTTACAAAAAATATGGAAGTTATTTTGCCACAGGATAAGGACTTAACATCAGAAAAGATGGATATAAGAGAGGCTTTGCAACAGCGCATTCTGATACTGGACGGAGCAATGGGAACTTTCATTCAGTCGCTAGGACTGAGTGGGCAGTCTTACCATAAGGGACGTTTGGCTAACTGGCCTGTATCGCTTGTGGGTAACAACGATGTACTGAACCTCTCCAGCCCTGATGTCATTGAACAGATCCACCGCCGCTATGTGGAGGCAGGAGCCGACATCATCGAGACCAATACATTCTCGTCCAACCGCATCAGCCAGCAAGAGTATGGTTGTGAGCAACTGGTGGCCGAGATGGCTCGTGAAGGAGCTCGCATCGCACGACGGGTTGCCGACAGTTGTTCTGACAGATATATTTGGGTGGCAGGTTCCATGGGACCCACCTCGAAGTCGCTGTCGCTGGCCTCCGATATGAATGAGCCGGCCTTGCGCACCATTACTTTCGACGAGATGTCTGAAGCCTATGAGGAGCAGGCGACAGCCTTGCTAGAAGGCGCTGCCGACCTACTACTGATAGAGACCTGTTTCGATGCGCTGAATACCAAGGCGGCCCTTGATGCCGTGATGCGGCTGAACGAGCGTTTAGGACGAGAGATTCCTGTCATGGTATCTGCCACCATCAACGACCGCAGCGGACGTACGCTGACAGGACAGACATTGGAGGCTTTCTACGTCAGTGTCTCGCACTATCCGCTGCTGAGCTTCGGCCTGAACTGCTCTTTTGGTGTGACAGAGCTGCGCCCCTTCGTCGAACAGCTGGCTCAGCGGTTGCCCGTCTATATCAGCCTGCATCCTAATGCCGGCCTGCCCAACGAGATGGGTGAGTACGAGGAATTGCCACCTTATACTGCTGGTCATCTACGACAGATGGCTGAGGCAGGGCTGCTCAATATTGCCGGAGGGTGTTGTGGCACGAACGACGAGCATATCAAGGCCATCAGCGAGGCATTGCGTGGCATTGCCCCCCGACAAGTGCTGCCTGCAGACCATCAATTGCGCGTGTCGGGTCTGGAACCGTTGCTCATCGACCGTCAGGTGACGAACTTCATCAATATCGGCGAGCGCACCAATGTGGCCGGCTCCCGTAAGTTTGCACGACTCATAGCCGAGAAGAAATACGATGAGGCGATGACCGTCGCCCGCCAGCAGATAGAAGGCGGCGCTTCTATCATCGACATCAACATGGACGATGCCATGTTAGACAGTCGCCGTGAGATGGAGACTTTTGTGCGCTATATCGCCAACGACCCAGCCGTAGCGCGAAGTACGTTGATGATTGACTCTTCCGACTGGCCGACAGTGCTTGCCGGTCTGAAGAATGCCCAGGGTAAGTGTATCGTCAACTCCATCAGTCTGAAGAATGGCGAACAGGAATTCCTGGAACATGCCCGCGAGTTGCGCCGACTGGGTGCCGCAGTGGTGGTGATGGCCTTTGACGAAGAAGGACAGGCAACCACTTATGATCGCAAGACGGCTATTGCCCAAAGGGCTTATCATCTATTGACAGGCATTGGATTTCCCCCGCAGGATATCATCTTCGACGTCAATATCCTATCTGTTGGAACGGGTATCAGCGAGCATGCCGACTATGGGCGCGACTTCATCCGTGCTGTTGGATGGATCAAGGAACACCTGCCGTATGCCAAGACCAGCGGCGGTGTCAGTAACCTGTCGTTTGCCTTCCGTGGCAACAACACCGTCCGCGAGGCCATGCACTCTGTTTTCCTCTATCATGCCATCCAGGCGGGTCTTGACATGGCCATTGTCAACCCCTCCATGCTACAGGTTTATGACGAGATAGAACCCAGACTGCTTCGTGCCGTTGAAGATGTCATTCTTAATACGGACGAAGGAGCCACCGAGCGCCTCATCACCTTGGCCGACGAACTGAAGACTGCAGCCACGCCGGCAGACGGCACTCCCGCTACAGCATCGCCATCGTGGCGCACCGCTTCTGTTGAGGAGCGGTTGGCCTATGCTCTAACGAAAGGCATCGCCGACTATCTGGCGGAAGATATTCCAGAGGCATTGCAAGCCTATGGCAACCGTCCCGTCGATGTCATCGAACAACCACTGATGCAAGCCATGGAACATATCGGCCAACTCTTTGGCGAGGGCAAGATGTTCCTGCCGCAGGTGGTGAAGTCCGCCAAGGTCATGAAGGAAGCGGTAGCACTGTTGCAACCCTACATCGAACAGGAACAAACGGGGCACGTGGAGCGCCCGCTTGTCATTACGGCAACGGCCAATGGTGACGTACACGACATCGGCAAGAATATCGTGGACATCGTGCTGGGGTGTAACAACTTTGAGGTACACGACTTAGGTGTCATGGTGCCCAACGAAACCATCCTGGCTGAGACACGGAGGCTTAAGCCTCTGATGGTGGGTATTAGCGGACTCATCACTCCGTCGCTCAAGGAGATGGAGCAGCTGTGCCGTCTTTTCCAAACCCATGCTCTACGCGTACCTATTATTATAGGGGGTGCTACCACATCGGCTGTTCATACAGCTGTCAAGCTGGCACCGCTTTACGAAGGTGGCGTCGTCTATGGTGGCGATGCCTCGCAGACCTCCGTGCTGGCTAAGAAACTACAGATAGACACCGAGGGAACTTTACGACAAATCCGTGCTGAACAGCAGCTGTTGCGCGATGCCTACAATGAGCAGCATAGTGAACTGACGCCTTACGAGGAAGCCAATCGTCAGGCAGCTACCGTATGTACTCTCTCTGCAAATGACGAATATACTGCAACCCCTGTCGTTCCTCCCACACCCTCTATCACTACTATTGAACCCTTTATTAACTGGCGCATGTTCTTATTGTTCTGGGGCTTTAAGGGCGAGACATTGCTACAGCTATTGGTTAACCCTGAAGCTGAGAAGACCCTCGCAGAAGGAAAGGCTTGCCTGCAACGGGCCATCAGCGACAACAGCATCAAGCTACAGATGTTAACACGCTTCGAGCAGGCAACCCGCAGAGGAAACGACATCATTTTGGCTGATGGTCAGACGATTCCTATGCTACGCAGTCAGAGTCAGACGGGCCATTATCGTTCGCTGGCCGATTTCTTCGACGAGCACCAGCCGCAACCCATAGGACTCTTTACCATCGTGGCACAGCCCGTTCAGCAGCCTACTGAAGAGAGTGACCGCCTGATGAGTCATGCCCTCTGTGCGCGCCTGACTGAGGCTACTGCCGAATGGTTGCAGCAACAGCTCTATGGTAGTCAGCGTGCCATACGCGCTGCCTTTGGCTATGCCACCTGTCCCGACCATTCACTCAAGCGTATTGTCTTCGACCGACTGGATGCCGAGCGCCTGTTGGGCGTTACGCTGACGGACCACTATTCCATCCAGCCGTCCACAGCCATCTGCGGCTTGTTCATCAGTCACCCGGAGGTGCGCTATTTCCCTGTGGGCCGGATTGACCATAACCAACTGGAAGACTATTGCCGCCGCCGTGGCATCACCCTCGAAGAAGGCGAGCGCCTCCTTTCCAAATACTTAACGAAATAACGACACATCCAAAAACCGGAATATCGACATAACGAAATATAAAAAACATGAGCAAAGTAATTGATATCCTCCATAACGGCCGCGCTCCTTTTGCGTCGTTCGAGTTGGTTCCTCCTTTAAAAGGCAGCGATGTAAGTCGCCTCTATGACAGCATTGACCCTTTGATGGAGTTCAACCCGCCGTTTATCAATGTCACCTGCCACCGTGACGAGATAGAGTATGTGCCCAATGCTGACGGCACCTATACCAAATACACCCTGGCCAAGCGTCCTGGTACGGTGGCTATCGTGGCAGCCATCATGCGCCGTTATCCGCAATTGGAAATTGTGCCGCATGTCATCTGTGGCGGTGCCTCCCGCTCGAAGGTGGAGAGTGAACTCCTCGACCTTCATTTTTTGGGCATCCGTAACATCGTGGCGCTGCGTGGTGATGCCATTCCCGGCCAGCGCTACTTCATTCCCGAGCCCGACGGATTCTCGCATACCGATGAGCTGGTGACCATGATACAGAACCTGAACCACGGGCGGTATATTGACCCGACGGTTAAGAATGGCTTGTCGACAGACTTCTCCATTGGTGTGGCTGCCTATCCGGAGAAGCATTATGAGGCTGCCAATCTTGATACAGACATTCAGAATCTGAAGCGCAAGGTTGAGGCCGGTGCCGACTATGTCATTACTCAGATGTTCTTTGACAATGGGCAGTTCTACCAATTCGTAGACCGCTGTCGCGCGGCAGGCATTACCGTTCCCATTATCCCTGGTCTGAAACCTATCTCGTCTCAACGACAGATAGATCTCCTGCCACGCTCGTTCCATATTGATATTCCGCAGGACCTGGTCGGCGAGTTGCAGAAGACCCGTACTGCCGACGAAGCATACCAAGTGGGTATCGACTGGTGTGTTGCCCAAAGTCGTGACTTGTTACAGCATGGGGTGCCTGCCATCCATTACTATACGATGGCCAAGACGGACAATGTGCGGAAGATAGTCAAGAGTGTGTTCTGATGCCGTAGGCAAGCAACACAGTCAAGCAACAAAAAGAGACATCCCTTTTCGGAATGTCTCTTTTTATGCTGTTAAAGCTTCGCCGGAGATTATTCTGCAGCGCGAGCGCCGCTACGCTTCTCCTTGATGCGGGCAGCCTTACCAGTAAGCTTGCGCAGATAGTAAAGCTTAGCGCGACGAACCTTACCAACCTTGTTCACTTCGATGCTCTCAATGTTGGGAGACTCCAGGGGGAAGATACGCTCTACACCCACGGTGCCCGACATCTTGCGAACAGTGAAACGCTTCTTCTCCTGATGGCCGCTGATCTTGATGACCACGCCACGGAAAAGCTGAATACGCTCCTTAGAGCCCTCGATAATTTTGTAAGCGACAGTTACAGTGTCACCAGCCTTGAAACTGGGGTGCTGTTTGCCGGTTGCAAATGCTTCTTCAGCAACTTTGATTAAATCCATTTTTACGTACGTAATTTAAATTGTTGTTGTTATCGTTCCAAGCGCAACATAACAGGCCTCTCGAGACTTCCTGCCAGCGATTACGCGGAAAGCGGGTGCAAAGGTACGAATATTTTGCTGATTGACCAAATAAATTACGATTTATTTTATTTTGAGTGTCTTCACATAAGTGCCCTTATAGGTTTTAATGGTCAGTCGGACGCTGTCTGGACGGTTGGTGGTAGGCAACAGAATGCTGGCGTACTGGCGGTTGGTGTAGTATTCGGGAGCAGTTCCCTGGTCGTGCAACAACCGGTAATAGGCTGTCTGGGTGTTGTCAGCGTTCTGGTGAATCTCGTCCAGTGCCAATCCCAAGGCATGAGTACCCTCGTGTCCCTCGCTGTTGCGGCCATTCTTCATCAACAAACCAAGGTTCAGGTATTTACCGCTCTTGGTGAGCCAGCAGCTCTCCACCTCGACGGGGTCCTGCGGTTGTTGTTTATACATTGCCGCATCCTTGGGGCGAAGGGTTGGAATGTTAACACAACTCACGACCCTGGCTGAACCAGTCGACACCTTATTATAATATATAGAGGTGCGGTAGATGGAGTCGGCAGTCTTGATCCACGAGGCTTTAACGGCGTTCTCAATGATGTAGTTGACACCTTCATCGGTGAGGAAAGATATGCCTTGCTTCTGACCGTTGCTGCGCAGTTCGGCAAAGTCGGCGGTCGTCTGTGAGTAGCGACCTTCGCCCGTTTCATAGCTGTCGGTAGTACAAGCTATCACCAGCAGCAGACAAGAACATATCAGCAGTTGTTTCATTGTGTCAACAGGTAGTTCCTCAAGGGGTTGGCGTACATGGTGAGCAGACGCTCGCGAAGATAGGCTTCGTCCTTGTTGGGCAGCTCTATCTTGTCCATCTGTCCCGCCAGATATTGTTCGAAGCGTTTCTTGTCCTCAGTTGTGTAGTGCTTCTGATACGCCGTGGTATTTTCCAACTCATCCAAGGCGATGTAGTTGCAAGGATACAGGCGGTAGCCGCGGTGTATCTCTCGATCTATGCGCAGGCTCAGCTGGGCAAAGAACTCATTGCGAGGCAATTCTTTCAGCTCGTCTATCCACTCGTTGATAGGTGTTCCGCAGTGATAGTGTACCCGGCCTTTATAGCCTAAGATGCCCGTTTTCATGTTGTCAAGGTCGTCCTGACGGCTTTTCTTGAAAGCGGGGTTGTCACGTTTCTGCTGGAATTCCTGAGCTTTCAAGTAGTCGCAGGGGTCAAACTCATAGCTGATGGTCAGCGGTACGATGTTCAACTCGCGGAGACTATCGGCGGGCGAGCAGCCCTCCACACTGCTGCCCATGGCCAGCATCTTGAGAACAGAGTCCTGCGTGTGGTCACTGGAGTCCTTGGCACGTCCTTCGCGCTGTGCTATCCAGATGTTTTCCCGTTTCTGGGTGACGGCAAAATGGATGTATCGGCTCATGAGTTGGCTGCTGCGCATCATTTCGTGAGCCGTCAGTCCGCGCCGTACGGTAAAGGCCTTATTCAGGCGTACCAACCGCTTAATCCAAGGATAGATGAGCAGGTTGTCTCCAATGCCAATCTCTACCGTTGTGGAGTAGCCGGCATTCACCAGCAGAAGGTCGAGGAATGCAGAGTCGAGTACGATGTCGCGGTGATTGCTGACGAAGGTATAGCGCTCTTCCGGCTTGGAAGCGAGAGCCTTGTTGTCAAAGGTACATCCGTCCGTATGTTTACGAATGATATACTTGACGACCGGTTTCATGAATCGCTTCTGGAAGTCGAGCGGGGTCTTCACGCCCCAGAAGGCCAGCCGCAACAAGCCGTTGCGCAAGCCTTTGGGTAACCAGGGGGCAAAGCCCTTCATGATGGCACTGAACTGGCGGTCGTTAATCAGGTCTTCGAAGGCCTGATGCATTTCCTCTGCCTCATAGGGACGTATCTCGTCGAACTCTGCGGGTATGTTCATAAGATTAGAATTGGTTTTCTACGATATCTGTCAGGACATCCTTCATTTCCATGCCGGCCGCTTTGACCTGCTGGGGAATAAAACTGGTAGGTGTCATGCCTGGTGTGGTGTTGACTTCCAGCATGAAGATTTTGTTGTCCTTGGTAATGATGTAGTCAATGCGGATGATGCCGTTACAGTGCAGGATGTCATAGATATGGCTGGTAATCTCGCGGACACGACGGGCGGTATCTTCCGGAATGCGGGCGGGAGTGATTTCCTTTACCTGTCCATTGTACTTAGCATCGTAGTCGAAGAACTCGTTGTTGGTGACCACCTCGGTGATGGGGAAGGGCACACACTTCTCGTGAGTCTTGTAGATACCCATCGTAATCTCGGTACCTTCCAGATATTGTTCCACCATAATCGAGTCGCTCTCCATCATGGCCTTGCGGATGGCGGGAGCCAGCTGATCCTTGTTCTTCACCTTCGACACACCGAATGACGAACCGTCAGTAGCGGGCTTTACGAAGCAAGGCATACCGATACGCTGCTCAATCTCGTCGTCGCTCACCAGCTGCTCATAGCCCTGGCGAATCAACAGTGAGTCGGCAACAGAGACGCCATAGCCGCGCAGATACTGGTTCAGCACGAATTTGTCAAAGGTCATGGCCTCCACCAATACACCGCTGGTGGAGTAGGGGATGCCTACGAGGTCGAAGTAGCCCTGCAGGATTCCGTTCTCACCAGGAGTGCCGTGGATGGTGATGTAGGCATAGTCGAACAGACGGACCTTGCCGTTCTCTACGAAGGAGAAGTCATTACGGTCGATGCGTGCGGTCGTACCGTCTGGCAGTTCCACATGCCAGTCCTGGCCTTTAATGTCGACGATGTACACTTTGTAACGTTCCTTGTCAAAGAAGGAATACAGTCCCTGAGCAGAGCGCAGTGATACGTCGTGCTCTGAAGAGTCGCCACCACAGACGATGGCAATCATGCGTTTGAGTTGTTTCATTATCTTAATTTACAATTTGACAATTTACTATTTACACTTTATTGGGTAATTTTACCATTGACATATTTTCTCCATTTTTCAATCAGTTCGCTCATATCGGTAGCCAGCTCACTGGTAAAGTCCATCTGCTCGTGAGTTACAGGGTGTACAAATCCCAGTGTCCTGGCGTGCAACGCTTGTCGGTTGCACAATTTGAAGCAGTTCTGGATGAATGCCTTGTAGGAAGCCGTGCGTTCTCCCCGCAGTATCTCGCAACCGCCATATCGCTCGTCGGCAAACAGCGGGTGTCCGATGTGCTTCATGTGCGCTCTGATCTGGTGCGTTCGTCCTGTTTCCAGTCGGCACTCCACCAACGTGACGTAGCCGAATCGTTCCAATACGCGATAGTGGGTGATGGCCGACTTACCTGTTTCCGAGCCTGGCGGGAATACCGCCATTCGCTGTCTGTCCCGAGGGTCGCGACCGATATTTCCTTCTATCCGCCCCGTGTCTTCGGTGAAGTTGCCCCACACCAAGGCTTGGTACGAGCGGTGGGTGTCGTGGTTGAAGAACTGTGCACCGAGCTCCGTCTTGGCCTCTGGTGTCTTGGCGACGACCAATAGTCCGCTGGTGTCCTTGTCGATGCGGTGTACCAGTCCCACGCTGGGGTCGTTAGGGTCGTAGGTCGGCAGTTCCTTCAAGTGCCAAGCAATGGCGTTGACCAGCGTGCCGTGGAAGTTACCCACTCCCGGGTGAACCACCAGTCCTGCGGGTTTGTTGATCACCATCAGTTGGTCGTCCTCATAGACTACCTCTAACGGAATGTCTTCCGGTTCAATGGTGGTATCATAGTGCGGACGGTCGAGCATCAGTGTGATAACATCGCCAGGGCGTACCTTGTAGTTGCTCTTGACGGGTTTGCCGTTGACTTGTATAAATCCGACATCGGCAGCTTTCTGGATGCGGTTGCGCGACGAGTGCTGCAGGTGTTCCGACATGTATTTGTCAATACGTACCGGCTCCTGTCCTCGGTCTACTTCCATCCGCAGATGTTCGTAGAGCACCTCTATGTCGTCCAGTTCCTCTTCTGCCATGGTTATTGTGGTGCCGTTGGCGGCTCCTTAACTTCTACAAATTCATCGACATCACTTTCTTGCTGTGTGCCGAACTCGTCGACGAATCCAAGCTCGTCAATGCTGTCCTGCGTTCCCTTGCCAACCAAAAGTGTTAACGGGGCATCGATGGCGATACGGTCGCCGTTGGATACTCTGCGTCCTCGGCAGACAATGCCGTAGACCCAGTCTTTCTCACCTTCCACCTCCATTGGCGGTGTCAGTTTGAAGCCCATAGCCGTCAGACGTGCTTCTGCTTCACGGACGCTACTGTTGTCTACGATATCAGGAATGGCAAACGTCGGTGACGACGGTGAGTTGACGGTGACATAGATGATATGGCCTTCCTTGACCTTCATGCCAGCCCCTGGTGTCTGGGCGAGAATGGTGTTGGCGGGCAGTTGCTTGTTGTAACCCGAGTCGTTGACTTGGATAATCAGTCCTTCGTTCTGCATCAGGTTATAGGCTTTCTCGTAAGTCATTCCTTTTAAATTAGGAATGGTGATGTTCTCACCGTGGTGGGTGTATATGTCCAGTCCGAAACCTGCTGCAACACATAGCAGTATCACAGTCAGCGCCATTGCCAGCAGGTGGCTTGTGAGGTAGTGGCTGCGGAGTTTAGTATAGAATTCCTTGATACTCATGATGCTCTTCTTTATTCAAACGGCAAAGATACAAAGAATTATTGACACAACAAAAAAATTGGGTATATTTCTTATAAATACACCCAATTCCTATTCGCTGAGACCAGGATTTACTTTCCGTGATGCTCGTCAGATACGGTTAACTTCTTACGGCCCTTAGCGCGGCGAGAAGCCAGTACGCGACGACCATTCTTAGTTGCCATGCGCTCGCGGAAGCCATGCTTGTTCACGCGGCGACGATTGTGCGGCTGAAATGTTCTTTTCATTGTTCTATCTTGTTTTTATTGTTATAATTCGTCAATTCGGGCTGCAAAATTACATAAATATTTCGAAATACGCAAGTTTTAGACTAAATTTTTCACTTTTCACTTTTCACTTTTCACTTTTTTTTGTACCTTTGCAGCCGAAAATCGAAGTTTACATTATTATAAATAGCATATTTTTATGATTAACTCACAAGACATTAAGAAAGGAACCGCCATCCGCATGGACGGAGCCATTTGGGTTTGCATTGACTTCCAGCATCGTAAGCCCGGTAAGGGAAACACCATCATGAACATCAAGATGAAGAACGTGACTGACGGTCGTGTGCTGGAGCGTCGTTACAACATCGGTGAGAAGCTGGAGGACGTGGTTATCGAGCACCGCGACTATCAGTACCTCTACGAGGATCAGGAAGGCCGCATCTTCATGAATCAGGAGACCTTCGAGCAGATTCCCATCGCCAACGACCTCGTTATCGGTCATGAGTACATGAAGGAGGGTGATGTTGTATCTGTGGTCAGCGACACCACCGATGGTACCATTCTCTATGCCGAGATGCCCGTGAAGACCATCCTGCGTGTGACTCACTCTGAGCCCGGCATCAAGGGCGACACCGCAACCAACACCCTGAAGCCCGCTACGCTGGAGACTGGTGTTGAGGTTCGTGTACCTCTGTTCATCAACGAGGGTGACCTCATTCAGGTTGATACCCGCGACGGCTCTTATCTGGCTCGTGCCAAGGAGTAATGAAATACTCGATTATCGTTCCTGTCTACAATCGCCCCGATGAAGTGGACGAGTTGCTGGCGAGCCTTTGCTCCCAGACGCTGAGAGACTTTGAGGTCGTTATTGTAGAGGACGGTTCACAGAAACCTTGCAAGGATGTTTGCGACAAGTACGCAAGCATCCTTGATTTACATTATTACTTCAAGGACAACAGCGGACCGGGCCAGAGCCGCAACTACGGAGTAGAACGGGCTCATGGCGAATATGTCATCATTCTTGATTCCGACGTTGTCTTGCCAGAGGGGTTTATTCAGGTCGTTGAGACGGAACTGCAGGGTAACCCTGTTGCAGCCTGGGGCGGTCCTGATGCTTCGCATCCGTCGTTCACGCCGGTGCAGAAAGCCATCAGCTATAGCATGACCTCGTTCTTTACCACGGGCGGCATCCGTGGTGGCAAGAAGAAGCTCGACAAGTTCTATCCCCGTTCGTTCAACATGGGCATCCGCCGTGATGTCTATCAGCAGTTGGGAGGTTTCTCGAAGATGCGCTTTGGCGAGGACATCGACTTCTCCTATCGTATCGTGGAGGCCGGCTACCAGCCGCGACTCTTTCCCGATGCATGGGTGTGGCACAAGCGTCGCACCGACTTCCGCAAGTTCTTCCGCCAGGTGTACAACAGCGGCATAGCCCGCATCAATCTGGAGAAGCGCCACCCGGGAACCCTAAAGCTTGTGCATCTGTTGCCGATGGTCTTTACGGTAGGTGTCATCGCTCTCATTCTCTGTTCTGCAGTAGGCAGGGCGCTGATGCATTACGACGATGTGCATCGCTGGTATTGGCTTTGTGCGGCTCCGTGGCTGCCCATCCTTTTCTATAGCCTTGTCATCTGTGTGGACTCCACCCTGCTGAACAAGAGTGTGAAGGTGGGATTGTTGTCCGTACCGGCTGCCTTTGTCCAACTGATGGGCTACGGATTCGGCTTTATCGAGTCCTGGTGGAAGCGCTGTGTGCTGAAGCAGGACGAGTTTACGGCTTTTGAAAAGAACTTCTATCAATAATGGGTGACACGTTGACCATAGCACATTGGGCAGAAGACGACCAGCCGCGTGAGAAGTTGCGCGACAAGGGAGCTCAGGCGTTGTCGAATGCGGAGCTGCTGGCTATCCTTATCGGTTCTGGAACACCAGGGGTCAGTGCCGTGCAACTGATGCAGGATGTGCTGAACGGCTGTAACAACAACCTCAATACGCTGGGCAAGTTGACCATTCGCCAACTGATGGACTATAAAGGTATCGGCGAGGCCAAGGCTATCACTATCCTGGCGGCTTGCGAACTGGGTAAGCGCCGTCAGCAGGAGAAACCAGAGGAGCGCCCCGACCTGAGCACCGCAACCCGCATCTATAACCACATGCATCCTCTGCTGCAGGACTGTGATGTTGAGGAGTTCTGGGTGCTGCTGATGAATCAGAACTACCGGCTCATCAGGAAGATGTGCATCTCGCACGGCGGCATCACCGAGGTGGCTGTCGACATCCGTATCATCATGCGCGAAGCCGTGCTGGCCAACGCTACCATTCTGGCCGTTTGCCACAACCACCCTTCGGGCAATCTGCGCCCTAGTGAGATGGACAACCAACTGACGTCCAGTCTGCAGAAGGCTTGTCAGGTGATGCGTATTCACCTGCAGGACCACGTCATCATTACCGACGGAGCCTATTACAGCTATCACGAAAAAGGAAGAATATAATAACAGAATATAATATGAAGAAGTTTATGCTTGCCGCCTTGGCTGTGCTCTGCATGGCATCCTGCGGCGAAAAGAAGTTTCATGTTGAGGGCTCTATTGCCAATGCCCCCGACTCTGTGCTCTACTTTGAGAACATCGGCATCAGTAGCATTGAGGTCGTCGACTCCGTCGTGCTCGATGCTGAGGGCAGTTTCAGTTTTGCCGGTCTGCCGGTGGGTGCTCCCGAGTTCTATCGTCTGCGCATCAGCGACCAGATTATCAACGTCTCCATCGATTCTACCGAGACCGTTACCATCCGTGCCAAATATCCCGAGATGGCTTCCCAGTACGAGGTGGAGGGTTCGGACAACTGTCTGAAGATTAAAGAGCTGGCCTTGTTGCAGCAGGACTTGCAGCAGCGCGCTATCCAGGTGGCTGACGACGAGCACTTGACAGTGCGCCAGACGAATGATAGTCTTGAGCGTATGATTACCAAGTACAAGGATGAGGTGAAGCGGAAGTATATCTATGCTGCTCCCGACAAGTCCTATGCCTACTTTGCCCTTTTCCAGACGCTGGGCAACATGCTGCTCTTCAATCCGCGCACCTCGAAGGAAGACATCAAGGCCTTTGCTGCCGTCGCCACCAGCTGGGACACCTACTATCCCGGTAGCGAGCGTGGCGAGAACCTGCACAACATCGCCATCGAGGGCATGAATACAGTGCGCATTCAGGCTGCCGGAGAACAGCGCGTCTCCATTCCTGCCGACAAGGTGGAGGAGACGGGACTGATTGACATCAAGCTGCCTGACAACAAAGGCAAGATGCAGAGCCTCACCAGTCTGAAGGGACAGGTCGTTCTACTCGACTTCCACCTCTTTGCTGCCGACGATTCCCCTGCCCGCATTCTGCTGTTGCGCGACTTATATAATAAGTATCACGCGCAAGGCCTTCAGATCTATCAGGTCAGCATCGATCCCGACGAGCACTTCTGGAAGCAGCAGACTGCCGCCCTGCCGTGGATTAGCGTCCGCGAAGCCCGTGGCTTGCAGTCTCAGGTGCTCGGCATCTATAATGTCCAGGCATTGCCCGAGTTCTTTCTGATTGACCGCGGCAACAATATCGTAGGCCGCTCTGAGTCTATTCCGGACGTAGAGCAGGCTATCAAGAATCTTTTGTAAACAAGAGTGAGTTTCTCGTCCGTTACTTCAGCAGCCGTTTGGCGAAGTAGCGGACGGGATACCATACGCTGAGGAATCCTACAGCGAGGACGGTCACGAAAATGATGACCACATCCCAAGGATGTACGCTGACAGGGTAGGCGTCGACGACAAACGAGCCTTCTGTGCTACCCAGGCGTACCAGTCCGTATTGCTGCTGCAGCCAGCAGAGCAACAATCCAGTCAATATTCCGATAATGGCCCCGATGGCCGATATCAGGCGACCTTCGAAGAGGAAGATGCGTGTTATCTGCCGGTCGGTGGCTCCCATGTTGCGCAGGGTGACCACATCCTGGCGCTTGTCAATAATGAGCATCGACAACGAGCCGATGATGTTGAAGCAGGCAATAACGAGGATGAATGTAAGGAAAATGTAGGCAATGAGCTTCTCGACCTTCATGATGCGGAAGGTGTCGTCCTGCTGCTCGTAGCGGTCTTGCACCAGAAAGCGTCCTGCTGCCAGCTGCTGCATCTCCTGCTTGACATGGTCAAAGTCGCTGCCGGGCTTCAGTCGCAGTTCCAGGGACGAGAGTCGTCCCGGCTGGTCGAACAGACGGCGCGTGAAGTCGATGGAGGTCAGGATGTAGTGGCTGTCGTACTTGGCCTGCTTGATGCAAAACACGACGCCCGGCGAATACAGCTCGTCTTCCACAAAACCATCGGCTGGATTAGCCATGTTGAGCTGTCCCTCGCGACGCGGCGCATAAATCTTCAGCGGCATTTGGTACGTGTAGCCCAACCCCATCTGGTAGGCAATGCCCAGTCCGGGAATGCCGTAATCCATGTTGGCGGCGTGCAGCATGAAGTCGCCGTCGCCCTCCAGGATTTCGCCGATGTGCGTCAGACTGTCGAAGTTGTCCTCGACGCCCTTCAGCTTGACCATCAGCTGGCGGTTTCCATAGACGGCCAGTGCCTGGTCTTCCAGACACTCCGTTGCCACCTCGACGGCTGGCAGTCGGCGTATCTTCAGCAGGGCAGGGTCGTTGGCCGCTGCAGTCTTGCCTTTGATCGGTGTGACCTTCAGCTGCGGGTCCATCTGGGTGAAGAAGCTTGCCACGAGGTCGTGGAATCCGTTGAACACCGAGAGCGTCACCACCAGGGCCATAGTAGCAACAACGACACCTACGATGGAGATGCCGCTGATGATGTTGATGACGTTGGTCGACTTCTTGGAGAAGAGGTAACGCCGTGCGATGTAGAACGGGAAGTTCATTTCTTCAGTAGTTCGTCAATGCGCTCGATGTAGTCCAGTGAGTCGTCGATAAAGAAACGCAGCTCGGGGACGATGCGCATCTGGTAACGGATGCGTGTTCCCAACTCGTAGCGCACCTGTTTCTCGTTGCGAGTGATGTTCTGTATCAGCTCCTCGGCGCGCTCTGAGGGGAAGATGCTCAGATAGGCCGTGCAGACGCTCAGGTCAGGACTGATTTTGGTGCGCGTCACGCTGACCATCACCCCATGCATAGAGCGTGTCTGCTCCTGAAAGATAATACTTAACTCTTTCTGGAGCAGACGCGCTATTTTGTTCTGTCTGGTCTCCTGCATTACTCCTTGGGGTCTACTTCCAGCAGTTCAATCTTGAAAATCAGCATGGAGAAAGGCTTGATGTCAGCACCCTGCTGGCGCTCACCGTAAGCCAGCTCCTGCGGAACATAGATTTCCCAGGTAGAACCGGCAGGCATCTGCTTCAGGGCCTCAGTCCAACCCTTGATAACCTGGTCGACACGGAACTTGGCGGGCTCGCCGCGCTTATAGCTGCTGTCGAAGACATTGCCCTCCAGGGTCTTGCCCTCGTACTGTACCTTCACGATAGAAGTATCAGCGGGAACGGCACCCGTACCTTCCTTCAGCACCTTGTACTGTACACCGCAGGGCAATACCTGTACACCCTCGGCCTTGGCGTTCTTGGCCAAGAAGTCCTCACCGGCCTTCTTGTTGGGGCCGAACTCCTTCATCATGCTCTTAGCCTTGATCTGGCGCATCAGGCTCTGGGTCAGGTTGCGAGCAGAGTCGGGCGTCATCAGCGCACCCTTGCCGGTAGTACCGCTGATGAAACCTGCCATCAGGTTCTTCAGCGAGACGGTCTTGGTAGAGTCGTCGCCGAAGAGCTGGTAGTTGATGCTCTTCACCATCTGGTTAGAAATCTGCTGACCAATCTGAATACCTGCATAGTAAGCGGCCTTCTTCTTGTTGTCGCCAGCGTTGGCACCTTCGGTCAGACCCTTGATGAACTCATCGATATAGGTCGTGTCGATACCCATGTTACCTACCAGATACTCCTTCAAGCCCTGCGACTGGTCGATACCGATAGCGTAGCTCACGGTGTCAACGTCGGTCTTCAGGTTTGCCTTCGGGGTACCATTGCCGCATGATGTCATCACGACGGCAACTACTGCTGCTACTGCAGCAAACATCATCTTTTTCATTGTCTTATAACTTTTAATCTTTAAATCTTAATCTTTAATTTTTCATCTTTAACCTTTCATCTCCTTACATCACCTGCAGCAGCTCCACGTCGAAGATGAGTGCTGCAAACGGGGGAATGGAGCTGCCGGCACCACCCTCGCCGTAAGCCAGGCGGTAGGGGATGAAGAAGCGGTACTTGGCGCCCTCCTGCATCAGCTGCAGACCTTCCGTCCAACCGGCAATAACCTGCTGCAGTCCGAAGACGGCAGGCTCGCCGCGCTGTACGCTCGAGTCGAATACTGTACCGTCGATGAGGAAACCCTCGTAGTGGCACTTCACCGAGTCCTTGGCGGTCGGCTTCTTGCCGTTGCCTTCCTTCAGCACCTGATATTGCAGGCCGCTGGGCAGCGTGATGACGCCGTCCTTTTTGGCGTTCTCGGCCAGATACTTCTCGCCCTGCTCCTTGTGAGCCTTGCCAGCCTCCTGGCGCTGCTTGTTGATTTTCTCCTCCTGAGCGGCAAAGTACTCCTGTACAATGCGCTGTGCGTCGCGGTTCGACACCTTCAGTTCGTTGCCTGCTATCACGTCCTTGATGGCTGCGGCAAAATCGTCGATATTCAGTTCCGAGGCACCCATCTGCACCAGCTGGTGGCCGATGCCGAGTCCCAATGCGTAGCTTACTTTATCCATCTTTTCTCTATAATAATAATGTGTAAATTTAAAAATCGGCTGCAAAGGTACGAATAAGTGAGAAGAAAACCAAAATAAAATCGGTTTTATTTTAATTGTTGCTGCGATTCCCGATATTTTATTTACCTTTGTACCCCATGAACGGTTTGCTTGCGACGATAAGAAGACAATTTGCATGTGTCGTGCTGGCAGCGATGAGCCTCAGCACAACGGCACAACAGCCTATAGTGATGCCTCGGCCACTGCAGGCTGGCGACACCATCGCCATTGTCTCGCCGTCGAGTGCGCCAGACTCGGCGACGGTCGCCAAGGGGTGTGCAGCGTTGCGCGACTGGGGCTACGTCCCCGTGGTCGGCCCGCACGCCCAGAACCGCTATCATGGGTTTGCCGGCACGGCCGACGAGCGGGCGGCAGACCTGTTGTGGGCCTTGCGCGACACTACCGTCAAGGCTATTCTGTGCAGTCGTGGCGGCGACGGCGCCGTGCAGGTATTGCAGCGCATTCCCCTCAGCGAGTTTTCGCAGCACCCCAAGTGGATCATTGGCTTTAGTGACGTCACCGCCCTACATAGTGCGGCCGTCAGCGCCGGCGTGATGAGCATCCACGGCACTATGTGCGACGGCATTGCCGCCAAAGGCGAGCGTCGCGACTCGGTGAATGCCGTCCTGCGCCGACTGTTGCAAGGCGAGCTGCCCAGCTACGAGGTCCCTGCCCATCCGTTGAATCAGCCTGGTCAGGCCGAGGGAATCCTGGTGGGCGGCAACTTCTCCGTCCTGTGCGGATTGGCAGGCTCCGACTATGATTTCCTCCGTCGCGCCGACCAAGGCCTGATACTCTTCATTGAGGACACCGGCGAGGGAATGACCAAGGTGGACCGTATGCTGCATCAACTGGAAATCCGAGGCATTCTGTCGCAACTGAAGGGCATCATCGTCGGCCATTTCTCCAAATACAAGCAGCCTGAGAATGACTTTGCTGACATGTATGACATGCTGCACGAATACCTGCAGCACTATCCCGTACCAGTCTGCTACGATTTCCCCATTGGTCACCACAGCGGCTACAACTACCCGTTGGTCGAAGGTTGCCGCGTCCGTCTGACCGTCACCCCCCAAGGCACACAAATTACTTTCGTCAGTCATTATCCCCTATGGTGAGGTTGGACGGGAGGTCTACGGGAGGAGATTTTTAGATTATTCGAATATATGCCTCCTTACTCTATCGTCGATGCCTCGTTACTCTCCCGTCACACCTTCGATATATGCTCGGTATATGTCCGGTACTTGTCCGGTATTTTACCGAACATATACCGAACATATACCGGACATATACCGGACAAGTACCGGACAAGTATATAGCCTGTAATATGGTTAGTAGCTGGCTTCACTCATCGCCGCCGTACAGGGTATTCTTCTTTTATCTGTTCGCTGCAAAGACAGTAACCTTCTATGATTTAACCAAATATTTATCCGATAAAATGTAAATTGTCCGCAAACAGCACGGAGCCATTTGCGGACAAATCATTATGATGTTTGCTTAGCGCTTATTCGCCAAACTCGTAGTCGAACTCGTCGTCAAGCTCGCGACCAAGGACGTCGCCGCCATTGTATTCACCGCCCAGCTGAGGAGTGGAGCCTGACAGTATCTGAGGGGAATGTACTTTTACGATTTCCATTTCTGGAATGATATATGTCTTTTTCATATTTTCTTTTGTTTGAACATTAATTACCATGAATTAACCATTAATTACCACAAATTACTTTACAATGACTTTGCGGCCATTCACGATGTACAGGCCCTTGGCAGGCTGAGCAACACGGCGACCTTGCATGTCGTAGAACGTCTCATTGTCTACATTCCTCATTATCTTCATTTCAGAAATAGCAGTTGTCTCATCATCGAAGGAGAGGGTGCGAGCACCTGGATCTGCATTCAGGGCAAGATAAGCCTTACCTTCTGGTACTACTACGCTGCCGTTAGTTCCGCTTACAATATGTTGGAACACAGCGTTTGCACCATCGGCTGCCAAAACATAGTTAAATCCTGCACCGTCATTATAGTTAACTGCTGCACCTGTTCCTGCAACCAGCTTATTGGTGCCAGAAAGGTCAGTGCCTGTTGTTGCCAAAGGAATAGCGTAAGTACCAGCAGCAGCATTCAACAGCAAGCCAGTATTAGCAGCAACGGTTGTCACAGCGCTCTTATCAATAGCAGAACCCGTATTACCTGTTACCTGATATGCGTCAACAACACCTGCCAAATTAGTGAAGTCTGTTGCAGAAGCATTGCTGAATGTTGCCCAACCTGTAGAGCCGATAGTGGTGGTTTCGAAGTTTCCTTTATTTAGAGTGATAGAATAGAGGTACTTCATTTGACTCTCTCCTTGTGTAATTTGCACATATCCTAATGCAACATCTGCAGCAGTTGCTTTATAGTCAAATGATTGGACGGTATAGTTTGTTGATGCTGCACCAACTGTGACGTCATAAGAGGAACCAGGATAAAGATAAACACTTACTATGTCAGTAGTTGCTGTTACAGGAACGTGAAGAATGGTTCCTTTATTAAATTGTGCATTATCTCCATTGGCTTTTAATTTGCTACCAGAAGCGCTAGCATCTACATACATAGAGATACCCGCTACATTGCTATCAACATTACCAGAGTTGTTTTCTATATGAACGCTGCTTATACTAGCAGGTGTTGTCTCTTTCCAACTCCATTTGGCAATGGTACGTGCTGTCGGCATATAGGCAAGCTCTACAGAAACGGTATTTACATATCCTCCTTTAGATTCGATTACAACATAACCTTGAGCGACTTCATCAGCAGTGGCTGTATGTTCTCTTGCTACTGCTGTGTCGTCGAAATCATCCTCTCCTATTTTTACTCCTCCATATCCCCAACTGTTAGGCGTGAAAGTTACTTTGTCTTTAGTAGAAACTACTGGAACATATAATTTCGTTTTCTCATTAAATTGGGCATTTCCTTCCTGACTTCTAAGAGTCGCTCCAGAAGCTGTCGCATCAACAGTAAGTGCAACTCCGTTTGAACTGAGAATTGTTGCAATGGTACTTGATATTTGCGGAGTTGTTTGGATTCCAGTAGGATTATTAGTTGTCCAATCCCACGTTGCAGTAATTGTAGCCTGTGCGCTACTTGTTACAAGAAAGAGCAAAACAAATAATGCCCCCCCCAATTTTGTAAATGTTTGTTTCATATTAGTTAATGTTTTTAAAATAAGTAAATTAGTAAACTGGGTGCAAAGGTAAAGGAAATAATTGAGAGGAGAGAGGATTTTCGTGTAATTTGGGTGGATTTTTAAAGCAAAAGCGTTGGAAACTTGCTGATGTTCCAAAAAAAGTGTATATTTGCATCGCAATTTGCTAAAGACGACTTGCTGCTAACGAAAAATGAAACAACGCATCATCATCTCGATATTTAGTTGGCTGGCGGTATGGACGCTGTCGGCACAACCACTGTGCAGGGTGGTGGCGTACGACGAGGAGGACGGCGTGCCGTCGGGCCACATTACGCAACTGCTGCAGGACGACAAGGGTTTTATGTGGTTTGCCACGTGGAACGGACTGTGCCGCTACGACGGCTATGAGTTCCGCACCTTCAAACCGCAGGTGGGCGACGGATGCCACATCGCAACCGACCGCTTCCGCAACATTGTCATGCTGGATGCCCATCAGATGCTGTGTCAGGTGGACGAGTCTTATTGCATCTTCGACTTGCAGAACTACACCTTCCGAGACCTGACCAACGAGGAACAGCAACAGATAGAAACGCTGGCTAAGACCCGTAGGCAGGCGCGTTCACTGCAGCGCAAACCCTACTCGTGGACAGACAGTCACCAGACACGCTGGACGCTGAGTGGCGACGGACGACTGACGTGGCTCGACAATGCCACGGGGCATGAGGTGGAGCAGCCCCTGCCCATCACGTTCAACACGCTCACCTTCGCTATGGCCGATGCCCGAGGCGACCTCTGGGCCTTGGACTATCAGCGTATCTATAAGATATGTACGGACAACCACCACACAAAGCGCTTGAACATAGAACCTAAGGCTGAGGTGAAATGCCTCTTTGCCGACCAGAACGGGCGCTATTGGGTGGCTACGAAAGGCGACAAGGCGGTACTCATCTTCAACAAGAGCAACGACCAGCTGCTGGGCTATATGGACCGTAACGGACAGTTGCATCAGAGCTACACCAGCTTGGGTGCCGCCGTCTATAGCATGTATCAGTCGAAAGACGGAACGCTGTGGTTCGGCACGAAGCCCGACGGCCTGTTCAGGTTGAGCGGACAGTCGTTGTATCCTATGACCAAACTGCCCTTCTCCGACATTTATCATATTGCCGAGGACCGCTTCGGGCGCCTCTGGGTGGCAACGCTGGATGGGGGTGTCTGGTTTACCGATGAGCCGAAGGCCGAGCAGCCCGTCTTTAAGAGTCCGCGCCACTATCCGAAGGAACAGTGCCCGAGAGCGCGCTATCTATTCATCGGCAAGGACGACGTAATGATGATTGCCACCTCGCAAGGGCTTCTGACTACACGCCTGCTGCCAAATGCCGACGAGATGCGTTTTACGCTGCACCAGCGGGAGGCAGACAGGAAGGAAAGCTTGAGCTGTAGTGCCACGATGGATGTCGTGCAGGACCGGCAGGGACGTTACTTCGTGGGTACGGAGAGTGGGGGAGTAAACATGATTGCAGGCAACGACCCGCTGGCGTCGCCGCTGGCTTTCAGACACATTAGAGAGAACTTCCATGTGCAGCCCAACGACATCGTGCAGTCGCTGGCGGTGAAAGACGACGGAGGACTGGTAGCCGTCGGTAGTCATCTTATCACGCTGATGGACAGCACACAGCATGGTCGCGTCATGGATGCCTCGGAATTTCAGGAGAAGTACCGCTTCAGCGAGGCTCATCCCTTGTCGTTAGGGAACGGCCGTTGGCTTTTCGGACTGCTGGACGGCGCCATCATCATGTCGGAAAGCCAGATGCAGCGACAGATTTATAAGCCAAAGCTGGTGCTGACCAACTTGGAGGTGAGAGGAGAACAGTCGGAGGTGAGAGATTGGTGGGGCATAGAAAATATGGATACTCTGACGCTACAGCCCCACGAACGCAATGCCACCATCCACTTTGCAGCCATCGACTACCAGTCGGCAGAGCGTATCAACTACGCCTTCCGCTTGTCGGTGGCGGGTTCCGACACCACAGCGTGGAACTATATCGGTCGCAGCCGCTCAGCCACCCTGCTCGACCTCAAGCCCGGCGAATATCTGTTGCAGATACGCTGCACCAATGCCGACGGCGAATGGCTCGACCAGATGCGACAGCTGACCATCATCGTCGAACCGACTTTCTGGGAATCGACCCTGGGACAGTTGCTCATCGTGCTGATAATCTTGGGCATCCTTGCCGCCATCGTCTATACCTTATTATATATAAGGAACATCAAGCGCAAGCAACACGAGACCCTGGAGGCCTACCTGTCGCTGCTGCAACAGCACACCTCCAACAGCACGGAGCCGATAGCCAATATCCAAGCGCCCAAGACGGAAGACCCCTTGCTGCAGCGCGTGATGCAGTTTGTCGAGGAGAACATCTCGAACAGCGAGGCCGGTGTGGGCGATATGGCATCAGCAGCTGCCGTGAGCCGTAGTGGCTTGCAGCGAAAACTGAAGCAGGCTATGGGCATCACGCCGCAGGATTTGTTGAAGGAGGCTCGCGTCAAACGCGCCTGCCAGCTGCTGCGTCAGACGGACAAGAACGTCGCCGAGGTGGCTTATGCCTGCGGATTCTCCGATCCCAAGTATTTCAGTCGCTCGTTCAAGCAGAGCACGGGCAAGAGTCCTACGGAGTATAGGGACGGAGTAGAGTAATATAAAAAAGAAAAGGATGCTTGAGGGCATCCTTTTCTTGAGAAAAACGGCACAAACTAGAAATCCAACCCATCTTCTTTAGTGTCGAAGTCAAAATTCTCGGTAGTATCAAATTCTCGAACGAGCTGATCACTCATGTCGTCTATAATAGTATCATCAGTCAGGACAATTTCTGATGCTGCCAACAAGCAGGTTTGTTGTACAATTCTGATGACTTGTATTTCTGGCTTTATATATTCTTTCATAATATGATGCTTTACGAGTTATTTGATTATCAGTTTCTTGCCATTGACAATATACAGCCCCTTTGTCGGGTGTGCTACACGCTGACCATTCAGGTTAAAGTAGTGCCAGTTGGACGTTGTTTTACTGCTGCTTAGGCCGATGCCCGTCGTGTCGTCGTTAAAACAGATTGCTAACTCATGGGACGATGCATTTGGCATGAAGATGAAAGCACGATGATTGCCCAATGTCTCGCCAGTGAACTTGCAGAAAGCAGCCTTGTTCTCAGTAGTCTTGCCCAGGACATATATCTGTCCATCGCCAAGACTCAACGAGCTAACGGGAGTATCTGTAGTAACGCCACGCAGTACATTGCTGTTGTATTCAGAGCCCGTAGTCCCCGTAGCATGAAGGACATAGTTGCCTGCATCGCCCTTCAGCACCACCGCAGTAGCCGCAGGTATCACGCCGTCGGTAATCTCTGTCAGTCTCACCTTGGTGTTTTCGTTAACCATTTCACCCCAGTATGCCTTCAGTGCTGCCGGAATGGTAACAGAGTAGTCGTTATAGAAAGTGGCATAGCCCACCTCGCTGATAGTGACATTGCGTGCCGTGCCAGTATTGACCGTCGTCGCCGCACTAAGACTGCCATACTCATTGACAGCCTTCACGCTATAGGCAGAAGAAGCGCCGTCAACATCAAATGTACACTCTGTAGTGAAGCCAACCACCTTCTCAGCATCATCGATGACAACATAGCAGATAGCATAGTTGGAAGCCTGCCAAGAAAGAGTATTGCCTGCAAAAGCCAACTCCGCAGGAGCATCAACAGGCTCAAAGAACTTACGTGGGTTCCAGTCGTCATCGCCAGTGGTGACTGCTTCGTAAGTATAGACAGCAGCCTCATCGGCAGTTAGCAAAGCCTTGCGGGTAACGGGATTGCTCTCGCCTGGTTCCAGTTTGTCGGGATCAACGGTGTAGGTCGTACGGCGATTGTTCAGGTCAACGGGGTCACCGTTAGCATCCATCGTGTTATACTCAGCGAAGAGCTTTGGTGCTATATGCCACTCGCTCCATCCCTCAGGGGCGATGGTTGTCTTCAGCGTGGTGTTGATCCACACGGTGAGCGGCTTGTTCTGCCAGGCGCGGCCCAACTTGTTGGCACCGCCACAGCCATCGATGGTGTTGTTGACCATGACATAGCCCCACTCTGTACCCTCTCTGTGGCTTGGAGCCACGATGACCGTACCCTCGCGAGCCATGCGGAAGGTGCTGTTCTCTACATAGTTGTTGCCACCACCGTAATAGAAGTCTACGGCGCCCTCGATGAGACAGTTGTTCACATACTGGCGGTCGGTAGCATTAGGCACGTCGGTGTACCAGGTGTCCTGGAAGGAACGGAACGAGCAGTTGTTGAACGCCTGGCGGTCAGCACGCGAACTCATGGCAAGTCCCATAGGACCAGCCTGCATCTCAACGCCATAACTGTCGATATACGAGATGTTCTCGGTGTAGAAATCGGTAGGGTTAACCTGCACCACGCTCTGCTTGCCGTAGGTCTGAGAGGCAGGGTTGTTGGTAGAGTATTCCCAACCGATGTCGTTAGAACCACCATTGTTGATCCAGTAGCTGATGATGGTCTTCTCCCTATCCTGACCGATGAGGTGGATGAAAGGCTTGTTCTTCGGGATGACCACCAGTTCTTCATACTCGCCATTCTTGACGAAGATGAGCCATGGAGCGATGCGATTCTCAGGAGCTGCGTCAATGGCAGCCTGTACTGTAGTGTAGTCGCCCGTACCGTCTTTTGCCACCACGGCATCATAGACACGTTTAGTGGGTTGTGGACGATTCATTGTGGTGAATATGATGTCAGCACCGGCAAAGGCATTGTCGCTCATATCCTTGATGGCTCCGGCAGGAATGTGCAGCGTGTAAGCCGTATTGTAGCTCAGTCCCTTATATGCCAGTGTCACCGTCTTGTTGCCATAGACAGGCGTAAGTGCCTGACCATTCAGAGTGATGTTACCCTCACCGGCTTTCACGCGCTCATTGAATGAGAGCACTACATTGCCGCGGGCAGAAGCAGATGTAGAACCTTCAGCAGGTGATGATGACAGCAGCAGCGGTGCATCATGGTCGTCGCCCGACTGCTGGTCGGCATAGATGACGATGTCAGCAAGATAGAATCCTTCGGTGCCTGAAGTGACTGCACCCAACAACGGACTGTTGGCATCGCCAATCCAGCGGATATATACATTAGTTTGATTCTCAGGCAAGACAGCGTCAAAGGTGAGCCACTCGTTCTTGGTCATGTTCAGTGTGGCGAGGTCGGTATAGTTCTCACCGTCGGCAGACCACTGCAGTTTCTGCACTGAATGCACACAGTCGTTGTCGGCAGCTGCCAGTGAGTGAATGCGCACATTGGTATAGCCGCTGGCATTGAACCGAGCCACGTAGCTGCGAGGATTATTCATGTTGACAAAGTCGGTATAGCGTCGGATGCAGTTGCGTTCCTTGCCGCCGAAGGTGCGTGTAGAACCACCCCATTGGGTGCTACTGCCATCGCCGTTATAGATATTCAGCGAACCGGTGTTGTCGGTAATAAAGGCATAGTCGGCTACGCGGTTGCCGCGTGGCTCGCTCTGGGCAAAGTCCCACGCCACGATGAAAGGCACCACATCGAAGGTTGCCGTCAGCTCCTTATTGCCATCCATGGTCACGCTACGCTGCAACTCGGCAGAACTGTTTTCCCAGTAGAGGAAGTTGGTGACGCTGTTAGGCACCACACTGACGGTCACCTCCGTCCCCGTCTCATACACGCCGTTCACTGGCTCTGGTTGCAGGCGTACCGCACCCCACTTGCCGCCGTCGCCGTCTTTGTTGACGGTGAGAGTATAGGTGTCAATAGCATTGAACACTGCAGTCACCTGCATGTCTGCGTTAATAGCGAAGGTATAAGGATTCTCCGTCGACAGCGTGTTGCCGCTGCCGTCCTGCCACTCACCGAATCGGTAGCCGTAGTTGGGTGTGGCTGTTACAGTAGCTTCGTCACCAGCGTTGAACACGGCATTTGCAGGTGTCACCACTCCGCCAGCGGCAGGACTTGCTACGACAGTCAGGGTAACAGCCTGAGTGACAGCCTTCAGCCAACGGGGGTCGCCAATGATGCCTCCTGTGGTAGAGGCTGTAGCCATAGGTGATGTTGACACGATGGTGAAGTCGCCGCCATCAGGATTAGGAAACGACAGTTCTGCCATTCCCAGTCCTGCCAGCGTCAGGTCACTGATGGTAGAAGACACGGGGTTGGACATATCGTAAGTGCCATAGTCCACCACCAGGTTGTTCTGTGCCGTCAGCGTACCACCCGTAGCCTGTATCAGCTTTGGCGTAACGTTATCAGTACCACCTTTATATACTATATTGTCCTTGAACACATATACCGACTCGCCACTATACTTCCCTTCGGACTTGCAGAGAGCATAGCCATTACCCTTCGACCAGCGATAGATGGTGTTGTTGCAGAAGATCAGCGTGAAGACATTACTTTGATTTGTGCTGTTGGGTGCAAAGAAGCTCTCGCCGCCAGTGTAGTTATACAGGGTGTTGTTAGTCACTGTCAGCTGCCTCACCGTGTGCTTTGGATAGAGGAAGTTCCAACCATTCGCACCGCAATCGTGGATGATACTGTTGGCAAACAACAATTCGTTAATCGATTTGCCTTCATTGCTCGTACGCAGGAAGCAGCGTCCGATGCCACTCACCTCACAGTTGCGTACTTCAATCTTGGTGATATCGCCGTAGTTATTCAAATTGATGAAATAGTTGTTTGACGGGTTTATCTTCAGACCGTCCAGCACGATGCCACCATCTGTCAGCGAGCTGTTATTGCCGCTGAACGTGCATCCGAACTGCACGTTGGCATCATCAGCTGCTTTCAGGGTTATTGTCTTACCAGAAGGAAAGTTCAGGGTACCTGTGTACGTTCCTTCACTCAATACGAGCACGTCGCCATCTTGTGCATCGGCATATTTCGTGCTCAAGTCTGATGTTGTCACATCAATGTTGGCGGCATTCATCTCGAACGCCACCAACAGTAATAAAAACAATGATTTGATTCTCATGTTTAACAAACTACTTACTAAAAAAATAAAACTAACAATATTATTCTTCTCAATTTCAGTCGTCGAACGTATATTCTCGACTTAAATTCTCACTACCTGTTGCATTTCCCCCGTAGACGCTGGTTCCATATGGTGAACCCGCCAAGAGCGTTGTTCCATGTTCTATGGTTATTACAGTCATCACAGGGCTAATATATCTTTCTCTTTTCATGATGGTTGTCGTTTTAAAGGTTATTTTACTAATACTTTCTTGCCATTGACGATATACAGTCCTTTGGTGGGATGCACTACACGCTGTCCATGGAGAGTATAGTATTCTCCACTAACCATCGGCACTGAACTCTTGACCTTATTGATGCCTGTTGTCTCACTGCCAAAGTCAATGTTCAGCATGTGAGCTGAGCTACCTGCCGTCAGATAGGCACGGAAGGGGTTGATTTGCTGTGGAGTCTCAATGGCCACCTTATAGAAACCGACGTTGCCGCCTTGGTTCTGCAGCACATAGCTGTCAGTAGGCACATCAGTCAGGATGTAGGCTCCTGTCAGTGCTCCTGACTGTGGTGTGCCGGCAACAACGCTCTCAACAGTGCCGGTAGCACTGAAAGCATACGACCCAGCTTCAGCATTGACGAGCACAGGTGTGTGAGCACGCAATGTGGTCTCTACAGGTGTTGCTGTGGCATTGTCGCCAGAGGTATAGGTCAGCGTGTAAGCCTTTACGCCGTCAGGAATAGTAGTTTCAAAAGGCAGGGTCAGCGTAGCAGCCTTGGCAGTGCTAACAGTCAGCGTATATTTACCATGCTGCGGAGCACCAATCAGGCTGCCCGTCGACGAACAGGTGGCAAGCATGGGATAGTTGGTGATGTCAAGGGTAAAGTCACCCTCGGAGGCATTGGCGAAAGGAATATTCGTGAATCCAAATGTGGTGTTTAAATCACCATCATAGGGCCAGGCATTGGTGATGGTCTTAGTCGGACTTCCTGTTCCCCAAATAATATTGTCTTTTGTTTTGTCGGTTTCAAAGCCAAGCAGAATGTTATTAAGAACGTTAATGATACCGCCATTTTTTGTTTGCACCAGGACGAATTTGTCATTTGTCACCGTGCTTCCCTCCGTATAGCCCTGATAACCGCAAATGATATTATCCTTGAACGTATAGGTAGATGACGAACTAAAATTGTCGTCTACAGCAGCAAAGGCATGTCTGCTGCTCGTATTTGCCCACTGATACACCGTATTGTTGCAGAATGTGAAATTGAACGCAAACTCCTGGTGATCAACCCCTTCATTGAACAGGCTCCCTCCGCCATAATTATATAAGGTGGAATTGGTGACTGACACAGACTTGACCAAGTGCTGAGGATTAATGAAATCCCAGCCTGTTCCGCAGTCGTGAATACGACAGTTCTCAATAACGATGCTATTGATAGTGTTAGCTGAATTGCCGCCTATCATTAAACTGAGAGTAAAACTGCCATCACTGGTAATCTCGCAGTTGCGGAAAATGAGGTCGCCAATATTCGAGGTATTCCCAGAAAGGTCCATAAAGTTACCGTCAGAAGGGACAATCTTGACACCATCGAATATCAGGCTTCCACAAGCTGTTGCAACAGTGTTTCTCACCTTGATTTTCAGGGACACGGCTGCGCCATCTTTCGCACGAAGCGTGACGATATGCTTCTCGGGAAACTTCAACTTTTTACCGTCAAAATCAGTTTCAATATAGTCACCTGCTGCCATCACAATGGTTGTTTCAGTACCCTCTGTGGCATTGGCTGCAGCTGTATAGGCCATTTTAAACTCTTCCTGATTAGAGACATTGACCGTCTCGGCCTGTGCTGCCCCTGCCCATCCAATGAGCGCAAGGCAGAGAAGAACCGCTTTACTTGAAAACTCTTTGTACTTCATAGTTTTAATTCTTTATTCGTTTATTTGGTTTATTATTTTCTATTTCATTACCACCTTGCGACCGCCGACAATAACAATGCCTTTATATGAGCTGTTGACACGACGGCCATCCAGGGCGTAAGCTTGTAAGTTTCTTACCGGCGATAGTTGTTCGTTACGGATAGTCTGGATGGCTGTAGCTTCATTGATGTCTATGAGTTCAATCTCCTGACCAGCCACTGTCGGAATGTCGTAGAGATAGGTGGTAGGCAGAACCGTTTCAGGAATCTTTGATGCATCGGCTACGATGGGGTCTGGCATCATGTAAGGCTGCATCAACACGTTGCTGTTGGCTCCTGTAGCAGTTGTAAGCGCTGTGCCGTTAGCCATCTTCAGTTCTGTATTGCTGCGCAGACGCAGGTTGCCGCCGATAGTTGACTTCACTTTTACCGAAACAATCTTACCCTCCTTCCAGGTCAGCTCCTTAATCTCGAAGCCACCGCGTGAGCGCAGACCCTTCACCTCGCCGTCAGACCATGAGGCTGGCAGGGCAGGTAGCAGATGCATGAAACCTGCATGACTCTGCAGCAGCATCTCGGCAATGCCGGCACAGCAGCCGAAGTTGCCGTCAATCTGGAAGGGGGCATGTGCATCGAACATATTGGCATAG
>ONQT01000020.1:0-2040 GCA_900320045.1 uncultured Prevotellaceae bacterium
CCACAAAGATAGGAATTATTTTTAATACCATGATTATTTTGGCCAATTATTTGCAATGATTTAACAATTCAACGAAAAAAAGCCCCCGACAAGACCGAAAATCGGATGCCGAGGGTGAAAGAAATCACGAGGGACAGGTCAACTGATACAACTCCTTAGCGTGAATCAAAGTACCTGTTTTCACTCCTTCTTCCGTTTCGACTCTACAATAATCATTTTGTATCAGTTTCGTCGATAAAGGGTAATTCGCCCAAGAATCTTATTTCTCTCTTTTCCTCGGGAACACCAAAGTTAATAAGTTAAGAAGTTAAGAAGTTTAGCATTTTTAGTAAAAAAGAAAAAAATATAATTTTTATATTTACATATATATAAAAATCTAAACTTCTAAACATCTAAACTTGCTACTATCGGAGTAATCGGAAATACTCCAAGAGTATTCAGAATTTCTTTCGGAGAAAACAGACAGGTCAACTGATACAACTCCTTGGCGTGAATCAAAGTACCTGTTTCACTCCTTCTTCCGTTTCGACTCTACGATAATCATTTTGTATCAGTTTCGTCGATAAAGGGTAATTCGCCCAAGAATCTGTCAAAGTCGCTCTTGAAGAGGCGGTCTTGTATGATACGGTACTTCTCAAATTCTGTCTCAGCATGCTCCTTCGCCTCTTCTGCTGTCACCTTGCCAGGACTCTGAAGCACCTCATTGCCACCTGCTGCAAGGATAGTGTCAATCTGCTTGGCCCAGTCTTCCATTGGCCCAGTCTTCCATTGTCATCGGGATATGCCGCTTGGCCATACGCTCTGCCAGTTCGAGAACACCATTCACCAGTTGTCCCATGTCTGCCAGTTCCATCTCCTTTAGATAGTTCTTAGCTATCGACACATCTGTCTTCACAATCTTACCGTCTGGTGCATTCTCCCATGTTATGAGTCCCATGTGCTCCTGCTCTGCATCTGCACGCTCCACAATCAGTTCTGCAGCCGTATGTCCATGCACAGCATAGTGCATCTTATTCTGCATCATCTTGAAGAACATCTTCGTGGTAGGAGCATCACGGTTGTAATCTATGGCTGTAGCATAAATGTCTGTCAATTTCTGATAAAAGCGACGCTCAGAGAGCCGAATCTCCCTGATCTCTGCCAACAGATGCTCGAAATAGTCCTCATCGAGGAATGTGCCATTTTCCATTCGTTTCCTGTCGAGCACATAGCCACGAATGGCATACTCACGCAGTACACTTGTGGCCCATTGACGGAACTGAGTAGCGCGGATGCTATTGACACGATAGCCTACGCTGATAACAGCATCGAGATTATAGAATTGAGTCACATAGTTTTTACCGTCAGAAGCAGTTGCCGAGATTTTCTCGGTAACTGAATCTTTCACTAATTCTCCGCTCGCAAAGATGTTCTTCAGATGCAGTCCAATGTTATCAGTTGAGCAGTCGAACAGCATCCCCATCGCTTTCTGGGTACACCAAACTGTCTTGTCTTTATAGTAAACTTCAATACCTTGTTCCTTTCCCTCCGCCTGGAAGATCAGGAACTCAGCTGTGCTATTTCTTATTTCTCTTCTTTTTGCCATATTCTTTATCTTTTTTCATCGCCTTCGTCTGACATAAGTGTCTATGCAAAATTTCAGGAACTCAGCTGTGCTATTTCTTATTTCTCTTCTTTTTGCCATATTCTTTATCTTTTTTCATCGCCTTCGTCTGACATAAGTGTCTATGCAAAATTTTACCTAATATCATGCAAAGATACAAATAATCTTTGAGATTATTTACAACCAACCTCAATTTTACACTTTATTAAATAAATGTGGTCAAAGTGGTCATGGTCAAAATGACCGCCTTTCAACCTGTTCCTAAAAAATTCGCGGGGGAACGAAAAAAAGTTGGGAAAACATTCGTGAACCGCAATGAAAGTTTATTACATTTGCAATGTCAATAGGAACGATGGATTTTGAGCGCAGGGCACCAAAAATTTGTTTTCAGGCCTGACAAAATTTTCTGCCTGCCCAGAGCGTAAAAAAGTAGTCGC
>ONQT01000020.1:2073-47185 GCA_900320045.1 uncultured Prevotellaceae bacterium
CCCGTTAAACGGGAAAGCGGCGTAAGCCAAAAGGGCTCATTATTATCAACTATTTAAAAACTAAGAGGAGATTAAAATTATGGCAATGAAAGTGAAAGCAGTAGGGACAGGAACTTTGATTCACGACAAGGCGTGGACAGCAGAAAAAAATTAATTTCTTTGAATTTGCTGTTCCAAAATTTGGAGGGAATAAAATAAATCCCTATCTTTGCGCATGAAGGAACCATTCCCATAAGATATCGGGTATAAGCTAACCTCCGAATCACGGGACTTTGATCCGCTGAAGATGGCTGATGTGATAATAATGAACGGAAGAAAAACGTTATAGAAATAAAGTAAGACGAGATATGAGCGAAATGAACGATAAGGAGCTATACTTGAACTTTGATGAGTATATTCGTCAGGGAGAGCCGTCGCAGCGTGAGGCTGCATACGCCTGGAGTACGGCTATTGGACTTCAGGCGGTGGATGGGCTGAAAACGTCAGAGTATCTGAACGGTTTGGCTCGCAGAAACATCGAGGGTGAAATCACCATCGATGAGGTGGAACAGTTGCTCAATAGTTATTACGAGAATAAAACGACTCGTGAGGCTGACGATGATGACAAACAGGAGGCTGACAAAGCCTCGAAGAACATCAAGCGCATACTCTCGGTAAAGACATGTGACTTCTCAACGAATGGCTACATATCCCTGCATCGCAGAATTTTCGAAGGCGTAATGAAACATGCTGGTGAACTACGTAAGTACGACATCACCAAACGTGAATGGGTATTGGAGGGCGACACTGTAAGCTACCTGAACTGGGAAGATCTGCGCAGGGCTGTTGATTATGACATTCAGCGGGAACGTGATTTTAGTTATAAGGGCATCAGCAATGATGAGTTAGTGGCTCATGTTGCCAATTTCGTATCTGGACTGTGGCAGATACATGCCTTCGGTGAAGGAAACACACGTACTACGGCCGTATTTATTATTCAGTATCTTCGTTCACTAGGCTTTAATGTGGAGAACGACTTGTTCGCTAAACATTCTTGGTACTTCCGTAATGCACTCGTGCGGGCTAACTACAAAAATGCCATAAAGGGTATCGACTATAGTCCTGTTTTTCTGGAGCGTTTTTTCCGTAATCTGTTACTGGGTGAGCAATGGGATCTGCGCAACCGCTATCTGCATATTAACCCGCCTGCAGAATGGCGAGTGCAACCGAATTTTGCCATACCCGAACAAGTACCCGAACAAGTACCCGAACAAGTTCATGATTTGTTGCGCACAAAGAATCCTCATATTATTGAATTGATAAAGGCAATAGGTGATGAAGAACTTTCAATTTCTCAGTTGATGAAAAAGATTGGGTTAAGGCATAGACCTAATTTTATAGAGTACCATCTTACTCCAGCCATCGCTGAAGGCTATATTAGTATGCTTTACCCTGACAAGCCCCGTCATCCGCGTCAGAAATACCTGCTGACGGTAAAAGGACTGGCTCTTTACAATAGCATTTGCCATCAGATATCGGGTATAAGTTAACCTAAAATAAATAGAAGACATGATAGAACTGAAGAATGAAGAGCTGACCATACGTGTCGCTGAGAAGGGAGCCGAACTCCAGAGTGTGAAGGATAGTGAGGGTAGGGAATATATGTGGCAGGCCGGTGAACAATGGCCGCGCCATTCGCCCATCTTGTTTCCCATCGTCTGCAGCGTGAACGACAACACCTATCGCGTGGACGGCAAGGAGTATCACTTGCCTCGTCACGGCTTTGCGCGCGACACGGATTTCACCGTCGTCAGCCGCTCTGCCGAGAAGGTGACGCTGGTGCTGCACGACTCAGAAGAGACGCTGAAGGTGTATCCCTATCGCTTTAACCTGGCGGTGACCTATCGTTTGGAAGGTAATAAGGTACACGTCATCTGGCATGTGGAGAATACCGACCGGTGCGAGATTCATTTCCAGATTGGCGGCCATCCCGCCTTCAACGTGCCTGGCGGCAAGCTGGAGGGCATGATCAAGCTCGACAACGAAGAGCCTATGGACGTGCTGAAGAGCTATGCCGACGGCAGTCACGACATGGTGGAAATACCCTTGGAGGCAGACATGGGTATCTTGGAAATCAACAACAACTTCTTCCGCAACGACTCCGTGAAGATTCACAGGAGTCAGACGCGTCGTGCCATGCTGATGGACACTAATGGCGAGCCTGCCGTGACGGTGGATTACAAGACGCCCGTCTGTGCCTTCTGGAGTCCTTACGACAAACATGCCCCCTTTGTGTGCATAGAACCGTGGTATGGCATTGGCGACCCGCGTGACTTCAAGGGTGAGTTTAAGGACAAGCCCATGATGAACCATCTGCAGCCCGGTGCCTCCTTCATGAGCCGTTATACCATCACCTTCGGGTGATAGTTAACCGTTAACCCGATGCACTCACGACAACCCAATTATATGCCTTGGCCTATTATCAAGGGTCATCAAAAGACTAAAGTAATATTTATATGAAGCAACTCTGTGACATGATTTCCCGCTGGATGGGAGCACTGGTACTGCTGGCAGCTGTGTTGGCGGTGGCGTGGCCTGCCCCGTTTGAGGCCATAGACACGTGGTATATTAACCCACTGTTGGGAGTGATTATGTTCGGCATGGGTCTGACGCTTTCGCCGAAGGACTTCCAGGTGGTGTTCAGTAGGCCGCGCGACGTTTTGGTGGGCTGTCTGGCACAGTTTACTGTCATGCCGCTCATGGCGTGGCTGTTGACGCAAGCCTTCTCGTTGCCTGCCGACTTGGCATTGGGCGTCATCCTGGTAGGTTGCTGTCCTGGCGGTACGGCGTCGAACGTCATCACCTATCTGGCTAAGGGCGACCTGGCGCTGAGTGTGGGCATGACGGCTACGAGCACCGTCCTGGCGCCGCTGCTGACGCCGCTGCTGGTATGGCTGATGGCGGGGACTTTCGTCAATGTCGATACCATCGGTATGTTGCTCAGCATCGTCTATGTCGTCATAGCACCCATCGTGCTGGGTTTCCTCATCCAGCACTTCCTGCCAGCCTTTACCAAGCGTGCCGTGGCCTATCTGCCGGCATTCTCGACCATCGTGATAGCCTTCGTGGTGTGCATCGTTGTAGGGCATAACGCCTCGCGACTGCTGACGGGTGGTCTGATGGTGGTGGTGGTCGTCGTGCTGCACAACATCAGCGGTCTGACGCTGGGCTATCTCATCGGCCGTCTGATGGGGTTGTCGCACGACAAGCGATCGGCTATCAGCATCGAGGTCGGTATGCAGAACTCAGGCCTGGCGTCGTCGCTGGCCACGATTCACTTTGCCGCATTCCCTATGGCCACGATTCCCGGCGCTGTCTTCAGCGTGTGGCATAACATCAGCGGCGCGCTGATGGCCAAGGTGTACAGCATGAATCAGAAAGCATCCTGAATGTGTTCTATCTCGGGGCTGTCGCCCGGCGTTCCCGTGACAGTGATGATGTCGAAGCGAACGGGGTCGTTGATGTGATGGTACTTGACGTAATGGTTGGCGGCCATCCGGAGGTTTTGCATCTTCTGGTAGTTGACGGCACGCTCAGGGTCGGTGTACGTCCGGTTGCGACGGGTCTTCACCTCTACAACGACCAGCGTCTCTCCGTCCTGAGCGATGATGTCCAGGTCGCGGTGTCCTGACTTCCAGTCGCGTTCGCGTATCAGGTAACCGTTGCGCAAGAGGTAGTCGGCGGCCATGATTTCGCCCCATGTTCCCAGTTCGTTATGGGTGACTGCGGGCTCTTTCCTGACCTCCTTTTTGGCCTTGGGCTTACGGCTACGGCGCGACTTGGGGGCATCCTCGTCGAGGGCATTGAGAATGGACAGCTGTTTTTCTTTCAGATAGCCGCTGACGGTAAATCCTTGCTCGGCCATCTGGTGTAGCAGATAGCGTCGCGCCACCCAGGTCTGTCGCAGTTCAGGCAGCGCATTCTCCAGTCGCTTTTTGGCTATCTTGTTCGTTGGTTCTACGTTCGCCGTCAATTCTATGGGTTTGGCAAGAATGGCGTTCAGCGTTTCCTCAAAGTACTGGGCACTGCGTCGGACACGCTCCAGGAACTCCTGGTTGCGCAACTCCTCGATGGGCATGACGGTGATCTTCTGTCGCCACTTGTCGGCTACTTCCGTCACGCGCTGTCGCAGGTCCATCAGCGTCCGGTCCTGCAGTTGTTTCAGCGAAGCCTGGCTGCGGTAGAAGAACTCCGCAAAGATGCGTACCATTGTTTCCTGCAGATAGAGTAGGGGCTGAAAGTCGAAAAGCTGCAACAGCAGCATTCGCTCATACTCTTGCTTGAGCAGCGGCAATTGACGGATGCTCTTCTCGGCTTCCGTCTCCTGTTGTCCGATATAGGCATCTACGCGCTCGTCGTTGATAATGGCGCGTGGAGCCAGCGGATTCGACAGTACCAGACCTTCCAGCGAACGGCAGCGGCTCAGGGCGACATACACTTGTCCTGGCGCAAAGGACTGGTTGGCATCAATGATGGCATGGTCGAAGGTCAGGCCCTGGCTTTTATGGATGGTGATGGCCCAGGCCAGTCGCAGCGGGTACTGCTTGAAGGTGCCTTGCACTTCCGTCTCGATTTCGCGCGTCACCTCGTTCAGCGTATAGCGGGTGTTCTCCCATTCCAGCGGCTCCACCTCGATGGCCTCTTGGTCACCTTCGCAAAGGATATGGATTTTCTTCGGACCGACGTACACCACCTGCCCGATGCGTCCATTATAATAGAGGTGATCTCCAGAAGGGTCGTTCTTGACAAACATCACCTGAGCGCCCTGCTTCAGCACCAGCGTTTTCGCCGTAGGGTAGGAGTACTCAGGAAATGTCCCCTTAATCTCGGCCTCGAACTGAAACGGCTGGCCCGGCAACTTCTCCAGTTCCGACTCGTTGTAGTAGTTAGCCAGTTGGTTGTGGGTGGTCAGTCGGATGGGCAGGGCTCCTTTCGTGCCCCTCAGCGTGTTTGGCGACGTGCATCGGCTGTTGAGCCTGTCGAGTGCCGCTTGCGTGGGATGTCCGTCGCGTATCTCGTTCAGAATCTCGATGAACGAGGTGTCCTGTTGTCTGTAGACGTGCTCCAGCTGGATGGTGACATAGTCTATCTGCTGGAGGGCCTTGGAGCCGAAGAAGTAGGGAGTGTCGTAGTAAGGCTTCAGCAGTTGTTCGTCCTCAGGTGTGACGACTGGAGTGAGCTGAGCCAGGTCGCCAATCATCAGCAGTTGCACGCCGCCAAATGGCAGGCGATGGTCGCGGAAGCGCCGCAACACGTTGTCAATGGCATCCAGCAGGTCGGCCCTGACCATGGATATCTCGTCGATGATAAGCAGGTCGATGGAGGCAATAATCTTGCGCTTGTCGCGTCCGAAGTCGAAGCGACTCTCCATCTTCGCCCCCGGGACGTAGGGCGTAAACGGCAGTTGAAAGAACGAATGGATGGTGACGCCACCGGCATTGATGGCTGCCACCCCCGTGGGAGCTACGACGATGGGGCGCTTGCGGGAGCGTTCTACGACGGTCTTGAGGAAGGTGGTCTTGCCCGTTCCGGCTTTTCCCGTCAGAAAGATGCTACGCCCCGTATTCTCTACGAAGTCCCATGCTGTCCGTAGCTCGTTGTTTCGTTCCATTTCGTTGTGTTAGTCTTTCAGCAGACGCTCGGCCATAGCGCGTCCCAGAGCCTCGCACTGGGCCTTGGTCTCTGCATTCAGGCTCTGCTTGATTTCCACAGGCTCGCCGACAGCCTCGAAGTGCAGGCGCTCGTCGTTCCAGCGCTGTATCTCGCTGACGGCCTTCGAGGCCCAGCCGTATGAGCCGAACCAGCCCAGCAGGTGGTTCTTGATGTCCTTGCCGGCCAATTCGGACAGCAGCACGTCCATCTCGTGATACAGGGCGGTGTTATAGGTGGGAGCACCCACGATGAGGCCCTTGTAGCGGAAGACGTCACGGATGATGTAAGAATGGTGTGTCTTCGAGACGTTGTACACCACGATGTTCTTGACGCCAGCCTCCGAGGCAGCACGGGCAATGACCTCTGCGGCGCGCTCGGTGTTGCCGTACATCGTGCCGTAGCAGATGACCAGGCCAGGCTCCGTCTCGTACTTCGACAGGCGGTCGTAGATGGCTATCACCTTATTGATATATTCATGCCAGACCGGTCCGTGAGTGGCACAGATATAGTCCAGCTTGACATCGGCCAGCTTCTTGAGGGCGTTCTGGACTGGAGTGCCGTATTTGCCCACAATGTTGGAGTAGTAGCGCTCCATCTCCAGCCAGTAGGTGTCGCAGTTGATCTGTGAGTCGATGACGCCACCGTTGAGTGCTCCGAAGCATCCGAAGGCGTCGCCGCTGAACAGCGTCGTGCCGCAGAGCGTCACCATCGTCTCAGGCCAGTGTACCATCGGGGTCAGCACGAAAGTCAGCGTCTGCTTGCCCAGTGCCAGCGTGTCACCGTTCTTCACCTCGACGGTGCCGTCGGTAATGCCGTAGAAGCCTTCCATCATCTGGAACGTCTTCTTGTTGCCCACAATCTGAATCTCGGGGTAGTACTTCTTGATGAGGGCGATGGAGCCGCTGTGGTCGGGTTCCATGTGGTTGATGACCAGATAGTCGACAGGACGGTCGCCGATGACCTCATGGATGTGCTCGATGTACTGGGTGAAGAAATCCACCTCGACGGTATCGATGAGGCACACCTTCTCGTCGTCGATGAGATACGAGTTATAGCTGACGCCATTGGGCAAGGGCCACAGACCCTCGAAGAGTGACTTGTTGCGGTCGTTGACGCCTACATAGTAGATGTTTTCTGTAATCTTTTGCATAGTCTTATTATTTATAATGTATTCTTACTTCTTACCTCTTCCTTCTTCCTTCTTACAGCAGCCTGTGTCCCAGGTCCTGCAGGTGACAGAGGTCGATAATCTGCTGAATGAGGAGATCCATCTTCGGCACATTGACTACATAGTAGGTGGAATAGTCGGGACAGAGCACCACGAGGTTCATGGCCTTGACGTGCAGACCGTAGTTGGCCTCCAGCATATAGCGGTACAGGTTCTGCTGGATGCAGTAGTGGTAGAAAGCGGTATCGGGCAACGAGATACCGTTGAGGCTACGCTTGCCGTTAAAGCCTTCAACGATGGGATTTCCCTGTGTGTCGACCACCTTGCTGCTGCGCTTCCAGTCGTAGATGGTAAACTGGCCGTCGTCTTCGCGGCATACCATATCGATGGTGCCCGCAATGTTCAGTTCGGTATCGTAGACGGGCCACTCCTGGCGATAGGGCTTGATGTTGTAGTCGTTGATGAATCGCAGGAAATACTGCTTCTCCCGCTCCACGCTGACGTGCTCGGTAACGCCTTCAAACTCGAAGTCGTAGTCCGTCAGGAAGGTGCCGTCGCGGAAGTAGTTCTCCGTCTGTTCGTGCACAAAGGTTCCCACCTCACTGGCTTTACGACCGATGCGTCTCCACTTGGCCAGCGACTGCTCCACGGGAATGCCGTAGCGCTGCCATTGTCTCTCGGCGGCTGACTGGGCATCGAAGGGCTCGAAGAAGTGAGCGATGAGCGTGCTGACGGGCAACAGTTGCGTTTCACCTTGATAGGTATAGACATGCTCCTCGGGTTCAAAGTCGATGTACTGGTCCTGCTCATAGCGTCCCGCATCGGTGAACGCTGCCATTTTCTGCTGCATGGCTGCTGATCTTTCCATCGTCTTCATTTTTCTACCTTGGATGTCATGGGGTTACGCAGTCCCTTGTAGCCAGTAAGATAGGCTTTGGCGGTACCGAAAGAGAGGAACATGTCCAGACGTACGGGCAGGTGGTTCTCGTCGTCAGTGACGTAGAAGCGGATGAGCTCGTGGTTCTTGTTGTCCTCGCGCTGTATGAACGAGAACACCAGACAGCGATACTTGTTGGAGGAGTTCTTCATCTTCAGCGTCGTCTTGCCACCATATTTCAGCCATGCGTTGGCCACCTTCAGTCCGTCGGCAATGGGCAGGGGAATCTTCTCGCCTTCGGTCAGCTCGTCGGCATTGAAGTTACGGGCACGGAGGTAGATGCTCATCATGTCGTAGAGGCAGTTCTTGTATTCGGCCTCTTTCCACAGATGGTCGCCGCTACTGGTAATCTCGTGCATCTTCACGTGGCAGTTGTTGTTGGGATAGGTGTACCATATCTCATCCACGTAGTAGCGCTTGCCTTCACGGGCACCCTTGCGGAAATAGAGCGGTGCCACGTTCATATCGGTATAGCACAACAGGGTGTCGCGCATAACGAACATGTTGTCCAGCTTTTCATTGCCACGAGTGGTGAGACTGCTGCGATACGCGTCTTGTCCTTTGTAGTTGGACGTGACGGTAGACATCGATGCCGTTCCGACCTTAAACCATACGAATTTCCAGTTGAAGTAGAGGTCATAGCTGACGAACTCGCCATTTCCGAAGGCGGTATTCTTAATGCCACACTGTGAGAAGGTATGGACAGGCAGCAACGCCAGAAGACCTATCAGCATGAGGCGGCAAATCTTGCTGCCTCTGCGGTTGTTCTTGTGCATGTTATCTTTCATATGCTTGGTGTCTTTTGAGTGTTATTTCTTAGGAATGTATTGAATGCCCAACTGGGCGGCACGCTCGGCATTACGATTCGTGACGGTGCGCTTCTTGTCTGTCTTCTGCTTGATGAGTGCACCAGGCTTCTGACGATTGCGCGGCACGGCCGTCAAGTTCCACGACTGCGTGAGGTCCCACTTGGCCTTGGCCTCGATGGTGCCGGGGTAGTAATAGACATCCTCAGGTTGCTGGTCGGCCTCATAGTTGCCGGTGTCCCAAACGCCATTGCCGTTGCGGTCGGCAAAGGCTCGCAGGTAGTAGGTGCCGGGGGCCAGATAGAAGAACTGTGCCGTACCATCCTTGTCGCCTTTGACATGCTTGACGACCTTGTCGGCTTTGTCCAACAGCTGTACCACGATGTTGCTATCCTGCGTGCCGCTCAGGTGCAGAAGGAGCGAAGAGTATTCGTCGAGCGTCTTCACCTTGATGCCTTGCTTGTATTCTTTCGACGCTAAGCCGTAGATGTCGACGAAGGCGGCAGAGTCCACCTCGAAGCTATATTCACGCCCTGGTTGCCAATCGGCGAAGACCTCATAGCGACGCAGTACGGAGTCTTGCTGTTGGAAGACAAAGGGCGTCCTGTACCAGAGGGAGTCAATCATGGAATAAAGGTGAATGGCTGCCGTATCCAACTTAGCCAGCGGACTGGGTATTTCGATAAAGATGGAGCGGTCGGGGTCCATGGACTGAGCTATTTGGTACTGAGGTTCCAGAGGCTTGACAGGATAGATGCTGTCGTAAGGCTCTTCGCGCTTTTTCTTTTTTTCCTGTTCCTTCTGCCATTCTTCAAAGGCTTTCTGATCTGCCTTCAGCCGTTTGGCATAGGGTGTCTTGGCCAATGCTTCGATGGTATCGGTTTGCATGACCAGCTGTCCCAACGTGTCCGTCATCCAGTAGTCCATGGCGAAGCGCAGCGTGTCCTGATGAATCAGCGTAGTATCGCGCAACCAGTAGGTCAATGAGTCCTTCTTGGTACTGCTCTCTATGATGAAGGCATCGTCAGCCGCAAAGTTCAGACCGCGAATGACAGGCAGTTCCTTGTGGCCATAGCTGAAGAAGATGTTGATGCGGTCAGGATCCTTGCGCTCTGTCTTCAGCAGATAGCGGTTAGTCTGTTCCTCTTGGAAGGCCAGAAGTACGATGTCATCCGGAAAGTAATGCATGTACGACACTTGTGCTATGCTGTCAATATGCAGGGCATCGTGCCAGATGGTGTCCTGGCGGACGTCGAGCTTGGCAGAAGGCTGGTAGGTGTTGTGCGAGTAGGCCAGCATCTCACTCTTTTGGGAGAACTGGTAGTTATCATCAGCATCCTGCAGGGCATAGACACGGTATTCGCCAGACGCCACACCCTTGATACAAAAGTGTCCGTTGGCATCGGTCCGGGCCACGCGCAGTAGTGGTTTGGTGCGGAAGGCCGAGTCAGAGAGATCGTCATAGAGTCCTACCAGAATGCTCTTGATGGGTTCCAGATTCGAAGCATTAATAACCACGCCCGATACTTCCATCGTATCAATCTCGCTGCCCGTAGAGAAGGTATAGGTGTAGTTGCCTAACGGATTGTCTTCGTTGAAGTCGGTGATGGCATCGCTGAAGTCGATGGTATAGGTCGTGTTGGGCTTCAGCGAGTCCTTGAGTTCCACCACCAGTCGCTTGCCCTTTACCTTGATGTCGGGCATCTCCATCTGTGGCGGTGAAACGATGACGTTTTGCGAAGCATCGGCCACCTTGATGTACTCGTCGAAGTAGATGTTGACCTTCCGCGATGTGACATTCGTCTCACGGTCTCCAGGAGTGCTATGCAGTACTCGTGGAGGTGTCTCGTCATACCAGCCTCCGTCGGGGGTTCCCATTCTGGCACAACTGAAGAAAATGAGCAATGAAGAAATGGAGAACACGAGAAAAAGCGCTCTCAGATTCCAGTATCTCCTTTTCCTTTCAGTATTACTTAAATCTCTCATTTTTTTCATTTCTCACTTCTTTCATTTAACAGCAGAAGTTGTTCTATGTGTTCACGAGTATTGCTCAGTCGTGGCACTTTGTGCTGTCCGCCCAATTTGCCGCGCAGCTTCAACCAGTCGTTGAACAGTCCCTGGCGGGCCGGAATGATTTCCAGATGCTGCAGGGTGATGTCCTTGTAGCGCTTGGCTTCATAGTCGCTGTTCAGCTCCTGCAGCCTCTTGTCCAGCAGCGAGGCGAATTGTGCCAAGTCGTTCGGCGACTTGGAGAACTCGATGAGCCACTGGTGGCGACACTTGGCGTTGGTATCCATAAAGACGGGAGCTGCCGTATATTCCAACACTTCGGCGCCAGTCTGCTCGCAGGCATAGGCTAAGCCTTGTTCGGCATTGTCGACGATGAGCTCCTCGCCGAAGGCATTGATGAAACTCTTGGTGCGGCCGCTGATGACAAACTTATATGGATTGGTGCTGGTGAAGCGAACAGTATCGCCTATCATGTAGCGCCACAAGCCACACGATGTCGAGATAATCATGGCGTAGTTCTTGTCCTTCTCTACGCCCCAGAGCGGTACGATATCGCCGCCGTCCATCGGTTGGAACTCATAGAACACTCCATAGTCCAGCATCAACAGCATCGACTTGTCTGTCGGGTCGTCCTGAAGTCCGAAGAATCCCTCGCTGGCATTATAGGTTTCCATATAGTGCATGTTGGGCGAGGTGATGAGCTGCTCGTATTGTTTGCGATAAGGCGTGAAGGCTACTCCGCCGTGGAAGAACACTTCCAGATTGGGCCACACTTCTTCGAGATGTGTCTTACCGGTTATCTCCATCATGCAGTTCAAGACGGAGAGCATCCATGACGGCACGCCGCTGATGTTGGTGACATTCTTCGTCATCGCTTCGCGGGCAATCCTTTCACGCTTGATCTCAAAATCAGAGAGCAGGGCCGTTTCTTTCTTCGGCACTCGTACCAAGTTGGCCAAGGGATTGATGTTCTCTATCAAAATAGCCGAAAGGTCGCCTACCAGCGAACCGGGGAGGTTGTAGTTGGGGGCATGGCTTCCGCCCAGGATGAGCGCCCTGCCGTCGAACAGTCGCGACTGGGGATTGTTGCGAAGATAGAGTGCCACAGAGTCGAAGCCGCCGGCATAATGGATCTTCTGTAAGCCCTCGTCGCTGACGGGGATGAACTTCGACTTGTCATTGGTGGTGCCGCTTGACTTGGCATACCATTTGATGCGTCCCGGCCACAGAATATCCTTTTCACCATGACGCATGCGGTCAATCTGTCCTTTCAGCTCCTCGTAGGTATTTACAGGGTTATGCTTGACAAAGTCTTCATACCCCTTTGTTGTTGCAAAAGCGTGTTCACGGCCATATTCCGTGTGCTTGGCGGCATGGATGAGGTGGTGCAACACATTTCGTTGCAACTGCTCACCTTGGGACTGGTGTTTCTCCAATTCCCTCATGCGTGGTGCGAAGACAGGCCGTACTAATTTTGTTAAACCCATGTTTAAATATCAATTATTCGCAGACAAAGGTAATATAATCTTTAGTAAATAGCAGGGAAATTACGATTTTTAACACCCCTTAGGGCGCTGGTTGATAGAGGGTGAGGTGTTCGTTGTCCACCATCATCCGGTAGTGATGCGTATTCATCCACTGCTTCAGCTGTTCCTGAACGCCTTCCGTCTCTTCGTCGAGGTTAAAGTATTCCTGGTTGAGGAAGACTACTACAGGCAGTTGATGGTATTTCTGTTCCTGTCGGTTGAGCTGCTTTGTTAATAAATCGCCGGTTATTTCCTCCAAGTGCGTATTGCCGAGGTAGGGCAGCGTCTCCGTAGCGTAGAATATCTCAGAGGCTTGATTGCCCAACAGCAGCAGACGATTGTCAGCAGTGTACTGACGTATGCAAGGAATGATGTGGCGGTAGTCGTCCGCTTTCGCAGGCGAAGTGAAGGTGTTCAACACATTGCCTGCCACCTGTTCGGTGCATTGCCAGCGGGGTATGGTCTCACCATAGGGTTTCGACAGTGTTTTCCAGATAAGGATGACGGCAATGTAGATACTACATATCAAGACGCCGCGGCGCAGGATGTGGCTGGCATGATAAACACCCACGACAGCGGGGATGATGAGCAAGGCTCCCGACCAGTGGAAGAGGCTGGCAATGCCGATGTTGTTGCCAAAGGGGAAGATATAGGTGCCCAGTACGATGAAAGCCGCAATGAGCTTGTCTTCCTTGGGTGTGATAGCATAGAAAATCGGTGCGCAGGCCAGGGTGTAAAGTGAGATGGCGCTGAGGTATGGCAGGCTGGTGGCAATGAGCACCAGGGAGGCGGCAATCAGGAAGATGCGCAGGATGGTGCCAGCCTTGGCGTTCAGTCGACTGCTCTGGATATACAGTGCACCCAAGCCGATGATGGCGAGTATCTGCAGAATGATGTTCACATAATCCTTAAAATAAACAATGATCATGTTGAAGAACGAATAGGATGTCTCACCTTCGTTGTAATAGGCAAAGGCTTCTTCAAGACCTTCCCAGAAGAGTGACAGATGTCCTAATGCCGTCATCACGGCGAGCAACAGCACACAACCGGTGACCATACCTCCGAGCATCGTTCCACCCAGTCGGACGGCCAGGGGACGCTGGTGGGTGGACAGTGTATAGACGATAGGCACGAGGATCAGCCATACCAATGCTGTGTTTCCGGTGCGGACAAAGAAGCAGAGTCCCAGAATGAAGCCTGAAAGGAAGGTCCACAGCAGCGGTTTGTCGTATAACGATTTCGCATAGCACCAGGCGGCCAGTGCCAGGAAGAAGAAAGTCAGCGTGAAGTAATGGAAGGTGATGGCTACGGAAGGAAAGAGGAAACTCATGGCGATGGCCAATACTGCCGAGTGCGTATTCATCAGTTGTCGCTCAAAGGCCTTAAAGACAAAGAAGATAGCAGCCGTCAATGTCAGTGCCTCCAGGAAACGGAAGCCCATGACACCGGTATCGCCCAACCATTGATACCAAACGCCTCCAATAAGCCCCGTCAGGTAGTAGTTGAAGCTGTAAGGCATCACGTCGGGATGCGTGAAGATGTTCTGATAGAAGGTATTCGACGCTCCTAAGTCGACGTGGTCAATACCTTGAAAACTGATGAGCAGCCGATAGATAAACCCTGCCAGCAGCGTCAGGTAGATATAGTGGTTGTTTACACGCTTTTTGTTGTCCATAATAGCTTATTTGTTAGGTTGCAGACGGTCTTGTGTCATGCGTTCCATATATTGTTGTATGATAGCTTTCAGTTCACGTTCCATTTGTGGTTGCTGAGGCCGTTGTCCTGCCACGTTATGTTGCAAGAGCGAGTCTTCCAGTTCATAGACGGCTCGTGTATTTGTGCCGTCGAACTGCAACAGCAGTCCGTGTTTGATGTATTGGTAGATGCCTCCTAAGTAGTTGACGGCCCATGTGTCGTCCTTGGGCGTGTTCAGCAGGTCGATGCCGAAACCGAAGTAGGGTTCGTCGTAGTGCAGCATGCCCATGACAGTCGGAAGAATGTCAATCTGCTGGGCAATCTTGTCTTGTATCTCGGGCTGTCTGCTGCCGTCAGCTTCAAAGATGATAATCGGAGAATAGAAACCTCCCAAATCCGTCTGATAGAAAGCATGGTCGCTGTCGTTGGTATGGTCGCTGGTAATCACGAAAATGGTATTATTGAACCACGGCTCTTTGCTGGCCTTCTCGAAGAACTTACGCAGCGACATATCGGTATAGCGGATGCACTTATGGATAGGCAGGTGCTCCTCAGGATAGACATCCTTGTATTGCTCGGGAATGACGTAGGGATTATGGCTTGTTGCGGTGAAGATGGCTGTCATGAACGGTTCTTTCATCTCCGACATTTTTGCGGCATAGTACTGCATGAACGGCTCGTCCCAAATAGCCCAGGTGCCGTCAAAGTCGGCATCGCCGCCAAAGCGGTTATCGCTCACATAGTCTTCGCGGCCATAGTATTGCTGGAACCCTGTGGCTCGGGCAAAGGCCATAAAGCCCATGGAACCACGCTGGGCACCGTGGAAGAAGGCCGTCTTGTAGCCTTTCTTATCCAGAAGACCAGCAATGCCCGTCACCTGATTCATGGATGAGGGAGTGAGGAAGAACGGTTCGATGAACATCGGAATAGAAGACAATACGGAGGGCATGCCGTCAATGCTTTTCCGACCGTTACAATAGGAATATTTAAAGGAAATGCTCTTGTTGATGAGCGAATCCACAAAAGGCGTATATCCTTTGTACTGACTGTTGTCCAGAGTCTTGTTGAGCGCTCCGATGTATTCGCGTCCAAAGCTCTCAATGATGAATACCACAACGTTTTTCTTCGTCATGGCCACAGAGTCGTGGGGAACATGAATTGGCTGATACACGGCGGCCAACTCCGTCTCGCTCTTGAAATATTCAGGAACAACAAATGTCGCCTTGCCAATGGTGCGATAGAGCGAGAAGGGAGTGTTGAGCACCAAGGCCGCTTCAATGGGACGATTGGCATATTGGTTGGCGTTCGAGATGGTGATGGGTCGTACGGCCGTTGTGAAGCCGCCGCGGATTCCTGCCACCACAAAGGGTGCAAAGGCGGCCAGTGACAACAATGTGGCCAGGTCATACTGCCACCATACCAGTTCTTTTGCCTTCAGTTTTGTTGTCCGATAGCATTTATACAATGCCCACATCAACACGACGAAAGCGATGATAAGGTAGAAGTGGTGTAACGCCTCTGTCAAGAAAATACCACCGAGGTTGTTCTCGTTGGAGAACTCGTTGAAGACCGTGGTAGTGGTACGCCGCATGGTATAAGGAAAGTAGACGGCATCGCAGAGGTTGACGGCCAGCGCCAATCCGTTCACCACGAGAAACAAGGCACGACAAATTTTTTGATAAACGGCAGTCTCCTTGTAGTGCACAGGCAGCAGCATCAGGACGATATATGGAATGTTGGTCACCAGAATGGCGCTGGTGTCAAACACCAGTCCTCCGCCCAGCATTTCCATGAAGTGCGAGAAAGTCAGTCCCTGTGCTAAAAAGCTCCAGTTCTCCAGCAGGTAGATCATACGTGCCAAGAAATAGACAATATATACGAGCAGCAAATTGTATAGGATAGTTGCTGCCGGCGTTATCAGGGGCTTGAATGTTTTTAAAGACATATTCATGTTGCAAAGGTACTAAAAATATGCTAATAAAGAAGAGCAAACGCATATTTTTCATATTTTTTTTGTACTTTTGCCACCAACTTCAATTTCAGAATAGGATATGAAAGAGCGACTGTTTTTCTTGCTGAAGGTTATTCTGGCTTATGTGGGTGTCTTCGTAATTGGGAAAATTGCGTTTATGGCAGCTCATTGGACAAGTGATGACGATGCGTCTTTGGCAGATGCGCTGGCAGCCGTTTGGAATGGATTGTCGTTGGATGTGACGATAGCGCTCTATTTGCTTTCTGTGCCATTCTTGGTGGTGACGGTTTCTGTCTTCTGGAAGCGATGGCAATGGCTGGCGTGGTTGCTGAAAGGCTATTTCGCCATCATGGCGTTGCCTATTGTTTTGGCCATCGTAGCTGACAATGTGCTGTATCGTTATTGGGGCATCAAATTAGATGCCTCCGTCCTTCAGTTTCTTGATACGACGGGCGCAGCATTCACCAGCATCTCGTGGTGGGCTATCATTTTGTTAATAATTGTCATCGCCTTGGGTACTTGGGGAATTGCTTACTTGTTGATACGAATGACGCCTCGGAATTTGCCGATATTGTCTGCAAAGAAGCAGCTGCTGATGAGTGTACTGATGGTGCTCCTGTTGCCATTGATAATCATCGGCATCAGAGGAGGGGTGGGAGAATCCACGTCCAACGTCGGACAGGTATATTTCTCGCAGAAGCAGTTCTTTAACCACGCCGCTGTCAATCCGGTATTCAGCTTCTTGTCGTCGTTCAGCAGCACACATCAACTTCCCAATCATCATTTCTATGATTCCGAAACCTGTCATCAGCTCACCGACCACCTATTCTTTACGACCAGTCGGGGCGATAGTACCTTGCTGCGCATCAAGCAGCCGCATATTGTGATGATTATTATGGAGGGCTGCGGAGGAACGTTTACGATGTTAAACGGTCGTCCTGAAGTCACGCCTAACCTCACACGCCTGGCTGCCGAGGGGGTATTCTTTAGTAATTGCTATGCAAACAGCTGGCGAACTGACCGCGGTAATGTGAGCATTCTGAGTGGCTATCCGGCTTTTCCCAATTCCTCTGTGATGAAGATGGCCCAAAAGTGTGACAAGCTACCTTCCATAGCTCGCACATTGTCACATGAAGGATATCGCTCGCGGTATATCTATGGCGGCGACATCAACTTTACCAATACCAAGGGCTATCTGATGGGAACTGGATTCGCCGAAGCGCTGGGCGACAAAGACTTCAGTCTTTCTGAACAGCGTTCCAGCTCTTGGGGCGTTTGCGACGAAAAGGTGTTTGAGCATACTGTTCAGCTGATGAAGAAAGACCGCCAGCAGTACCGTAAGACCATGAACGTGGTGATGACACTCTCCAGTCACGAACCATGGGATGTGCCCATGGAGAAGGTTTTTGACGATGAGATTCTGAATGCTTTTCACTATCTGGACAAGAGTATCGGCTCTTTCGTTGAGCAGCTTAAAGCCAACGACCTGTGGAGAGAGACGCTCTTGATAATCTTGCCTGACCATGGCACACGCTATCAAGAAGACGGCTATGGTAGTGTTGTGACTTGCCACATCCCAATGATTTGGACGGGTGGTGCCGTAGCTGCTCCGAAGGATGTCAAGGTGTTGTGTAATCAGTCAGACCTGGCGGCAACACTGTTGGGACAGATGGGTATTCCTCACGACGATTTCCCCTTCAGCCGCGACGTACTCAGTCGTGACTATCGCCACCCCTTCGCCTCTTATTCCTTTACCAACCACATTGCGCTAATAGACAGCACCCATCAGTTTCATCTCTACGATTTGCAAGACAAACGGACAGCCGACGATACATACTATCGTCTGGCAAAGGCGTTGTTACAAATGGCTTGTGAGGATTTGCGGAACCGATAATTACTACTTGATAAAGCGTCGGAGGTTCTGTAGGGCATCGTTGAGTTCCTTGCCGTTCAACGGATAGTCGTAAAGAGGCGTCATGTGCTTGTCAAAGATATCGACTGTACCATTGCCGTTCTTTTCGATAATCACGTCATCGTCGGCAATGAATGCCCAGTCGAGTACTTTACCTACATATTGCCAACGACGCGGCTGCGGGTCGTCCAGCAGATAGCCCATTGAATAGTCGCTCGGGGGATTCTTCACTCCAAGAACCTGTTTCAGAACGGTCGGTACGATGTCATAATGCGTAGTGCGGTAATGGCGTTCTTCGGGTTTGATGCCGGGATAATAGACAATGAGCGGTGTTCCAACCTGCGCACGACTGTAGTTGCTCGAATGTCCCCAATAGTTTTTCTTGTTTTCATTAAACTCCTGTCCGTGGTCACCGGTGACGACAATCATGGTCCGCTCCATCAGTTGACGGTCTTCCAATGCTTGCAGCACCTTTCCAACTAGCGAGTCAATGACATAGACATTGTTGCGGTACAGGTTGAAGAACGGGGTGGGGTCGAGCTTGTTGTTTAATTCCAGGTATTTCGGTTCTTCCCATGACGGTGTGAAGTGATGGGTCAGTTCCTTGGGAATCATCATACTGTGGCAACCATCATAGAAAAGAAAGGAGAAGAAGGGCTGCTTTACATCCTTCTGTGCCAACTTGTCGCAGAAGAGCTTGGTCAGGTTACAATCGCGCTCATAAGTGGTATCGCCTGGCGTGTCCTTTCTTACGTTCACCCCTCGGTAGTACATCTTAGCAATAGGGGGATATACCAACGTGGCGCTGGGATAGGTGTCCAGCAGATAGCCGTGCTTCAGCAACTGGTCGGTCAGTACCGGTTGTATGGATCCGTACTCAAACGATTGCCAGTAATACGACGGCAGGGCTGTGAAGAGTGTGAACGTGCCATTCATGGTCTCGTTGGCTCCGCTGAAGTGGTTGGTATAGCGTTGTCCTCTCTCCGACAGGCGATACAGGTTGGGGGAACAGTCGGGTTGAAGGGTACGGTAGTTCCAAGAGTCAATGCAGATCCATACGATATTGATCAGCGTGTCGGGTTCCTCACACTCGATAGTATGCAACGGATAACTTAGGAAATCAGTTTCTGACGGGGCAAAGTCGGCAGCTTCAATGCTTTCGTCCGTGGCCATACCCAACGCAATGAATACGCTGTTGATGCGGATGGGGAAATAGTAGGGAATAATCTCCTTGCTTTCCATTACCGAACGCAACTTGTGGATGCCTGAATAGGCATGAATACCCTGTGATAGCAGTGCCGCACCCAACATCAGGCATAGCAATGTCCGAGGCAGGTGTCTGACGGGATGGCTCACCATCCTGATGGCTGCCCATAGGATGAAGAATGACAAGCAGCAGATACCGATGATATAGAGTGTTGACAGGATATATGTCGAAGTCCCAAATACGAAGATGTCGCCGGCGGCAGGGCCGGTAAACATTTGGATGATAAAGGCGTTGATGTGGAAGTGATAGATGCCGTAGACAAACTTGTTGACGACGGCCATGATGATGATGAAGGCGTGCAGTACGGCAATGATGCTCCCCGAAATCTTGGCGGAAACCTTGCAGAGTGTCAGTGGCAAACCAATGGCCACAAACGGAATGAGCATAACGATGGCAGCATGCGTGATACAGGAAGTAAGGAAGAATAACCATCCTGTAACGTCCATTAAACTCGCAACCTGATTGCCTACCATGTAAGTCGCCAGAATAGCTGCCAACACGATGGTACTAAAAGCGTATTGATATAGGAGAACTTTGAGGTGCTGCTTCTTCATCGTTGTGGAATGGAAACTATAGTTTATGTTCTTTAAGGTCACTCTACGGTTTTACCCAGTAAGGTAGCGCTGGTGCTGCTGGTAATCTTGACGCGCACCGTTTCACCGATATGGTGACCAACCTTGTCGAAGACCACCATCTTGTTCTGCTCGGTACGGCCGCAGAGTTGCTCACGGCTGCGCTTGGAGAAACTCTCCACCAGCACGTCGAACTCCTTGCCCTCGTCTTTCTTGTTCTGCTGGGCGGAAATCTCTGTCTGTAGGGCTATCAGCTCATTCAGACGACGTATCTTCTCCTCCTCGGGGATGTTGTCGGGAAGGTGCTTCGAGGCGTAGGTGCCGGGGCGTTCAGAGTATTTGAACATGAAAGCCGAGTCGTAACCTACCTCGCGCATCAGGCTCAGCGACGACTGGTGGTCCTCCTCTGTCTCGTCGTGATAACCCACGAAGATATCGGTCGATAAGCCACAGTCAGGGATGATGCGCCGGATAGCGTCCACACGCTCTAAATACCACTCACGGGTATATTTGCGGTTCATCAGCTTCAGGATGTGGTTCGAGCCGCTCTGTACGGGCAGGTGGATGTGCTTGCAGACGTTCGGCATGTCGGCAATGACGTGCAGCGTCGCGTCGCTCATGTCCTTTGGATGACTCGTGGTAAAGCGGATGCGCATTTGGGGAGCCTCCTCAGCCACCCTGCGCAGCAACTGCGGGAACGAGTTTTGCTCGTTCCACTGATAGCTGTTTACATTCTGTCCTAACAGCGTGACTTCCTTGAATCCTCTGTCACGCAGGTCGCGCACTTCCTTCAGGATGCTTTCCACATCCCTGCTGCGCTCGCGGCCTCTGGTATAAGGTACGATGCAGTAGTGGCAGAAGTTGTTGCAACCGCGCATGATGCTGACGAAACCGCCAATCCTGGCACCGAAGATGCGTTGTGGCAACACGTCGCGATAGGTCTCGGTCGTCGACAAGTCCAGATTCATAGCCTTATGACCTGTCTCTGCCTGAGCAATGAGGTCAGGCAATGAGAGATAGGCATCGGGACCAGCCACGAGGTCGGCGTGATGATGCTGCAGCAAATCCTCACCAGTTCGTTCTGCCATACAGCCCAGAACACCTATAATAAGAGGTCTCTTTTTGCGTTCGGCATCAAGGGCATCTAGGCGATGATAGATTTTCTGCTCGGCATTGTCACGAACGGAACAGGTGTTCAGGAATACGGCATCAGCGTCGTCCAGCGTTTCCGTTGGTTCATAGCCAGCCATACCCATGACCGAGGCCACCACTTCCGAGTCGGCCACATTCATTTGACAACCGTAGGTCTCTATAAAGAGTTTCTTCATATTTGCTCAATAGGGTCGGTTCCGCTGTGTTTTTAAGCGCCAAAGGCCCCTTGAATCTTGGCGGCAATGTCCTTAAACTCCTCTTCTGTAAGTTTCAATTTCTCACGGCGGAAGTCGGCATCGCCCTCTGTCTGCATGGGGATGAGATGAATGTGGGCGTGAGCAACCTCGAGACCCAGCACCACCTGTGCAACCTTCTTACAAGGGAAGGCCTTCTTGATGGCAATGGCCACCTGCTTGGCAAACTTCTGGTAACGGGCCAGTTCGTCGTCGTCCATATCGAAGAAGTAGTCAACCTCCCTGCGTGGAATGACCAGCGTGTGGCCCTTCACCAACGGGTTGATATCCAGGAAAGCGTAGAACTCGTCGTTCTCTGCAACCTTATAGCTGGGAATCTCTCCAGCAGCAATCTTTGCAAATATATCCATAATTTTTTTGAATTAACAGGATTAATGATTTTAAGCTATCGAGATGTTTTCGATGCGCAGCTTGATGGTGCCGCGAGGAATCTGAATCTCCACCTCGTCACCAACCTTCTTGCCCAGTAGGCCTTGTGCGATAGGTGTCTTGATACTGATCTTGCCAGCACGCAGGTCGGCCTCGTTCTCGCTGACGATGGTATACGACATGCGGGCCTTGGTAGTCAGATTGGTCATCTCCACTTTCGTCAGAATCTGTACCGACTCGGTACTCAGACGAGAGGTATCCACCACCTTTGCCTCGCTGATGGTCGTCTTCAGACGGTTGATCTTGTCTTCCAGATGAGCCTGAGCCTCCTTGGCGGCGTCGTACTCGCTGTTCTCACTCAAATCACCCTTCTCACGAGCCTCAGCAATGGCTGCCGATGCTTTGGGGCGCTCTATCGCTTCCAAGCGATGCAGTTCGGCTATGAGCTTGTCATAGCCCTCTTGTGACATGTATGCCATGATATTAAAATTTTACTATTTAACTGTTTACTATTTCTGTTTGATGTCTTAGACGCAGAAAAAAGAAAGAATCCCGACACGCTGTTGTCGGAATGCTTCACTCTAATCCTATCAATGTCCTTATGTTTATCGGTTGCAAAGGTACAAAGAAAATCCGTTATCGCCAAATTTTCTAGCAAAAAACTTCTTGTACGAATTGATTTACATCAAGAAAGTGTAGCGTAGACACCATTTTCTCACCTTATTATTTGTAATATCATGATAAATGTCTACCTTTGCATCGTGTTTTTCATAGTATTAGATTTAAGGTTAACAAAGGTTAGGGGTTCAGCGGAGCCCCATTTTTTATGTTAACACCTCTATTTTTCCAATTGAACAAGTAAAAAAGAATAATAAATAGTAGAATGTTTAAACGTGACGTTCAACAAGTCAAGGACTTGATACTCCGCACCATTCGTGAGCAGGGATTGGAGATGCCGTTGTTGCAGAAGCGACTGGTGGAGGCGTGGCCAGAAGTGGCTGGGCCTGTCGTCCAACGCTATACGCTGAACACCTATATATATAACCAGACACTCTACGTGCGGCTGTCGAATCCTGCGTTGCGCTCAGACCTCAGTATGCAACGGCAGGAGCTTACCAAAAAGCTGAACGATGCAGTCGGTGAACAGGTAATTACGGATATTCGATTTAACTGATCCTTACTTTTTTAGTTGTTTCTCTTGTAAAACCTTTAGTGTCTCCTTGATGGCAGGGTCGTCCTCGTTGAGGTACTGCACCCACGCTTCTTCCTTCATCATATTATACACAATGCGGCTAATGATATAGCGCTCCAGCAGATGGTGTGATCGCTGTATCATGAGGTTGCGGCGTTTCAGACCATTCTTCTCAGCATAAGTAGCAAAGCGGTCGACGATGTTTTGGTGTTTCAGGTAATCGGCGAGCTGAGAGGTGGTGGAATAGTTGCTGAGTTGTTGGCGGTTGTCATCCGTATAAGCATAGGCGAACATAATAATCTGTCCACTCATGGAGGCTTGCTTATAATAAGAAGTGACATTGGTGGTGTCCTCTGCTACGAAGATGTCAGGTGTGATGCCGCCACCACCATATACAATTCGGCCACCAGTAGTGTGGTAAGCCTTGCCCTCATGCTTGATGCTGTCCTCAGAGAAGAACTCCCCGTGCTCGTAACGTGAGAGCAAATCTTCCTCATAGTCTTTGTTGTCTCCAGCCACATAAGGCTTCTGGATGCAACGTCCTGACGGTGTGTAGTAGCGGGCAATGGTGAGACGTATCATGCTTTGGTCAGCAAAGGTGATGGGTTGCTGCACGAGACCCTTGCCGAAGGAGCGGCGTCCAATGATGGTGCCGCGGTCATTATCTTGAATGGCTCCGGCCAGAATTTCAGAGGCCGACGCAGAACCTTCGTCGATGAGTACCACAAGGGGCATCTTCTGATAGCTGCCGCGACCGTCGCTACGGTAGTCCTGACGAGGCGACTTGCGTCCTTGAGTATAGACGATGAGGCGATTTTTGGGCAGAAATTCGTTGGCAATCTGGACGGCTGACTGGAGGTAGCCTCCGGTATTGCCACGCAGATCGATGCACAAGGCTCTGAAGTCCTCTTGCGACAGCTTGGCTAGTGCGATAAGCAGTTCGGGATAGGTGTTCTCGCCAAAGTTTTTAATGCGGATATAGCCAGTCTTTTCGTCCAGCATATAGGCTGCGGTGACGCTCTTAGTCGGTATTTCACCACGCGTGACGACAATGTGGCGCACCTTCGTCTCGCCATAACGCAGAATGCCCAACTTGACCTTTGTATCCTTAGGACCTTTCAGTCGGTGCATGGCTTCCTCATTGGTGACCTTCTTGCCAGTGAAGGGCTTGTCGTCTACCTGAATGATTTTGTCGCCAGCAATAACTCCAGCACGCTCGGCAGGACCATTACTGATAACCTGTTGGACATGTAGCGTGTCCTGACGGATAGTAAACTCAATACCCACCCCCGAGAACGAGCCGCGTAGGTCGTCGTTAGCTATCTCTACGTCCTTGGCGGAGATATAGACGCTATGGGGATCCAGTTCTGCTAAGATCTGTGGCATAGCCTTTTCTACCAGATCGTTGATATTGACAGTGTCTACGTACTGGTCGTTGATGATGTGCAGCAGGTTGTTCAATTTGTTGCTGCTGGAGTTGATAATGCTTAGTCGATTGCCTGAGAAATGATTGGCATAGAAGGTGCCTATCAGGATGCCAATGACTACGCTAAGTGCCAGCCATAGGGGTGAGAGTCTGTTTTTGTTGTTCATTCTTTTTTCTCGAAATGTCGTTATATCGAATTGTTGTTATATCGTTACTCCCCTAAGTACACGACCTCTATGCCTGCTCGTTGTAACAGTTCGATGCCGTCCATGAGACGGTATTTTTCACCATACACAACGCGCTTGATGCCGGCCTGAATAATGAGCTTGGCACACTCAATGCAGGGGGAGGCGGTGATGTAGATGGTGGAGCCATCGCTGTTGTTCGAAGAACGTGCTAACTTGGTGATGGCATTGGCTTCAGCATGCAGTACATAGGGCTTGGTGACACCCGTCTCGTCTTCGCAGATGTTTTCGAAGCCGCTGGGTGTGCCGTTGTAGCCATCGCTGATAATCATTCCCTGTTTCACTACGAGCGCTCCCACCTGTCGTCGTTGACAGTATGAGTTTTGTGCCCAGATGCGAGCCATGTCTAGATATCGCTGGTCAAACTTTCTTTGTTTTTCAGTATCCATATTCCTTATTTCTTATTTTTTGCGACTTGTTTTATTCCATTACGCTTGAGCAAAGCGTCAATAGTCGGTTCACCTCCACGGAAGCGCTTATAAAGTGTCATTGGATGCTCGGTACCCCCCTTCGAGAGAACCTCGTCGCGGAAACGCTGAGCAGTAGTGGGGTCAAAGATTCCATTGTGCTTGAAAACGCTGAAGGCATCGGCATCCAGCACCTCTGCCCACTTATAGCTGTAGTAGCCTGCAGCATAGCCTCCCGCCATGATGTGCGAGAACTGTACGGTCATGCAGGTATTGGGTAGCTGTTTGCCAAGGATAGCCTTCTTCCATGCCTGTTTTTCAAACTTCATAATGTCGTCGGTGAACTCGTCTTTCTTAGTATAGTACGCCATGTCGAGCAGCCCTAACGACACTTGTCGCAGACAAGCTGTAGCTGCCATGAAGTTACGGCTCTTGACAATACGGTTGATAAGTTCGTCAGGAATGGGTTCTCCCGTCTGATAGTGGAAAGCGAAGGTGCGTAGGAACTCTTTTTCGACGGCATAGTTTTCCATAAATTGCGAAGGTAGTTCCACGAAGTCCCACCACACGTTGGTGCCGCTGAGTGATTCAAAACGTGTGTTGGCAAACATCCCGTGCAGCGAGTGACCGAACTCATGCAGGAAGGTCTCAACCTCACCTAACGTTAATAACGCCGGCTTATCGGCAGTAGGTTTGGTGAGGTTCATGACGACCGATACGTGAGGACGCACGTTTTTATCATTTTTAATATTTAATCTTTCATTTTTAATCTCCTTGTGTTGTCCCTGGAACTCCGTCATCCAGGCACCGCCTTGTTTACCTTTGCGGGGATGGAAGTCTGCATAGAAGACGGCCAAATACGAGCCATCCTTGTCGAACACCTCGTAAGCTTTTACATCGGGATGATAGACAGGAATGTCCTTATTTTCCTTGAATGTGATGCCATATAGTCGGTTGGCTAAGCCGAAAACACCCTTGATGACGTTCGACAACTCGAAATAGGGACGCAGCATCTCCTGGTCCAGGTTGTACTTCTTCATCTGCAACTTATGTGTGTAGAAAGAAATGTCCCAAGGTTGCATGCTTCCCTCCTTTTGGAGAGATTGTGGTAGACTGCTCTTCAGTTCCTCACGTTCTTTTACAGCCGCCGGCTTGTAGGCATCAATTAGGTTGTCCAACAAGCGATAGACGTTGCGGCTGTTGGAGGCCATACGGCGCTTTAACACATAGTCGGCATAGGTTTTGTAACCTAACAACTGCGCTATCTCGCGACGCAGATTGACAATTCGCTTACAAATCTCAAGGTTGTTTTCGCTATTTTCATGGGTACACACCGTGTTGCGTGCCATATAAAGTTGTTTGCGGAGCTCGCGTTGAGTAGAGTACGTCATGAAGGGTGAGTAGGAGGGAAAATCGAGGGTGAAGAGCCAACCCTGCAGTTGCTGCTCTTGCGCTGCCAATGCTGCTGCCTCACGTGCCGTCTCAGGAAGTCCGTCCAGTTGTTCTTCATGGGTAATGTGCAACTGATAGGCTTTGTTTTCTTTCAGCAGGTTTTGCGAAAACTGCAGTGATAATATAGAAGCCTCCTCGGTCAGTTGGCGCAATTTAGCCTTTCCTTGTTCGTCAAGCAGGGCACCTGAGCGCACGAAACCCTCGTAACAGTTGTCGAGTAGCATTTTCTCCTCAGGAGTCAGCCGGCGGTGGTGCAGGTGTACCTGACGGATGCGGTCAAAGAGACGTGGGTTCAGTCGCACGTCGTTGGCATGCTGTGTGAGAATAGGTTGTATCTTCTGGGCCAAAGCATCCATTTCGTCGTTGGTCTCAGCACTGAGCAGATTAAAGAAAACCGTCGAGACGCGCGACAGCAAATCGTAGTAGCCTTCGTCCTCCTCGGTATTGATGATGGTGTTATCAAAGGTGGGACGTTCAGGGTTGTTGATAGTCTTCTCTATCTGTTCGTTGTCACGTCGGATACCCTCCATAAAGGCTTCCTCGAAGTGCTCCAAGCGGATGCGGTCGAAGGGAACGGTGTCGTGTGGTGTGCCGTAAGGTTCAAAGAAAGGATTCATTTTTTGTCGGGAATAAGGCGAACGTTGGTAAGGTTCAACTTAGCTGTCTTGGCATCGATGTCCTTGTCGGTCTTTTGATAGACGATTGTGGTATTCTTGATGTCAATGTCTCGAACGAGCTGTGTGTTGTCGTGCTCAGCACCCAGTCCCAGACTTCCACTGGCCTTGATGGCTGTCTTGGCACCACGGCATACGACGTTGTCAATATGAATGTCTTGAAAGATGGGAACGAACTCTCGCTGTTCCTCAGTGAAATCCGTATATTCTGGGTCTTTTTTGCTGCTTCCAGCAGGCTTGTCGAAGTAATCGCACTGGAAGATGATAGCCTCGTCCTTGATGTCTGTCATCACAATGTCAGAGATAAACATTTGCTCCGTCTTGCCACCACGACCTAATCCGCTCTTGAAGCGAAGGCCGGTGTCGGTGCCGCTGAAACGACAGTTGCGAACCACGATGCGACGCATGGCCTGCTGTGTCTCACTGCCCAACACGAAGGCACCGTGAGCGTGATAGACGGTATTGTTCTGAATAAGAATGTCAATACAACCGTTGGCAGGAGCGTCGGGTTTATTGTTACCACTCTTCATGCAAAGGCCGTCATCGCCGGCATCAACGGTGCTGTTAACGATCAGACCTACGTTGACGTCGCTGAAATCGATGGCATCACCGTTCTGGGCATTCCAAGGACAGCGTACAGTTACACCGTCAACAATAACGTTCTTGGAGAAACATGGATGCAGGTGGAATTTTGGAGAATTTTGGATGGTAACACCCTGTATGAGAATGTTTTCGCAACTCTCAAAACGTATCAGGTCGACGCGCATCTTTTCCTGTTTCTCAGGTGTCTCGGCAATATTGGGGAAGCCTGTTTTGTCGTCCCAAGGATAGAACAGCAGGTTCTTGCCCTCGCCTTTCTCGACACCACCAATGACATTCTTGTACTTGCTCCATTCTACGTCGCTCACCTTGGTTCGTTTGACGGGACGCCAGTGGTCACCGTTACCATCAATGATACCCTCGCCGGTGATGGCAATATTCTTGCGCTTCGATGCCTTGATACCAACCAGACATTTGCCGTTGGGCTTCTTGGGGTCGACAAACAGCGATTTGTCGGGCGACATCAAGATGATGGCGTTTTTGTCCAGGTGCAGTTCAATATTATCTTTCAATTGGATAGGACCGGTGAGCCATACGCCTTGGGGCACGTTCAGACGACCGCCACCCATTTTGGTGAGTTTTTTAATGCCGTTCTCGAAGGCTTGGGTGTTCAGCGTGACACCATCGCCCACGCCACCAACCTGAGTGAGGCTAACCTCGTTGGCAGGAATGACAGGAGTTTTTACCTGTTCCATCTTGACGGGCAAATTCTCGTAATACTTACTGTAGTCTTGTGCCTGAGTGGCTGCGGGGAGCATCATCAGGATGGCAACCACGCTGGAAAGTAGTTTCTTCATATTGTTGCTGTTTAGTTATTTCGATATTTCAACTTCTCTTCATTCTTTTACCCCAACGATTTTCGTTTTGGGTTGTTCGCGATTGCGTTTGTTAACAACAGTCACCACGCTTTGAGCCAAATTGATGAAGGCCAGTCCTGTAGCTGTCTCACTGCTCAGCGCTGCCGGCTCGCCCTTGTCACCGCTGTCACAGATACTCTGAACGAGAGGAATCTGTGCCAACAGCGGTACTTGCATCTCCTCAGCCAACTGCTTGCAACCTTCTTTGCCAAAGATATAGTAGCGATTCTCGGGCAGTTCGGCAGGCGTAAACCATGCCATATTTTCAATGAGACCGAGGATGGGAACGTTGACTTTCTCGTTACGATACATATCAATACCCTTACGGGCATCGGCCAGAGCCACCTGTTGAGGAGTAGATACAATAACGGCACCCGTGATGGCCAACGTTTGCAACAGCGTCAGATGGATATCCGATGTGCCTGGAGGTGTGTCCAGGATGAAGTAGTCAAGCTCGCCCCAATCGGCATCGGCAATGAGCTGTTTCAGGGCGCTTGTCGCCATACCGCCACGCCACAGTGTGGCTGTCTCCGGCGATACAAAGAAGCCAATGGAGAGCATTTTAACACCATAGGCCTCAATGGGACAGATGAGGTCGCGGCCATCGACCTTAACGGCATAGGGGCGTTCTTCTTCGACGTGGAACATCTTAGGCATCGAGGGTCCGAAAATGTCACAATCCAATAGTCCCACCTTATATCCTAAGCGTGCCAGAGCGATGGCTAAGTTAGCAGATACAGTACTCTTACCTACGCCGCCTTTTCCCGAACTGACAGCGATGATGTTCTTAACACCAGGCAAAAGCTCGTCGCCCTTTGGACGGGGCTTCGACTTGAACTCAGTCTTCACTTCTACCTCTATGGCTTCCAGTTGCTCGCCGGCTGCTTCAGCAGCTTGAGTGCAATGGTACTTGATAGCAGCTTCAGCCGACTTGACGGTCGATTTCAGGAAAGGGTCGGTCTCACGGGGAAATTCGAGCACCACGCTCACTTTCCAAGAGCCATTCTCCTGTCGGGCGACCGTGGGTTGGTCAGCCACCATTTCGCTTTCTACCAAGTTTTTCTTCGTACCGGCATACGTCACCGTTGCCAGTGCATTCATTATCAGCTGAGGATATAGTATCATTTTGTCGTTTGTTTCTTTTTGTTTAAATAAGACCTTTGCTACAGCGAACAAGGCGTAGACTATTCTCGTCAGGGTTGAGGACTATTCTCGTCTGCGTTGAGGACTATTCTCATCGGCGATGAGGACTATTTAGCCTTATCCTTTGAACTACGCTTATCGCGGTGATAAGAACGATAGTCGTCCAACTCAATCTCTACGTCGGGCTCTGTGAGTTCACCGTCGTGTGGCAGACAGAATTTCATGTACTTGATGTTGATGCCACGCTCCAGCCACATAGACTCGTAATAGGTCTGGATGCTCGCAGCAATGCTATCCTTCGAGGCTGTGGCATAGAGGTCTGTGGTTTTGACAAGTACGGGTAAATGGTTCTTCTCAACGAGATAGCTGGTGTAGGTAAAGAGGAAGTTGGAGTCGGTTTTAAGATGGACGAATCCACCATCGGCCAGAAACTTCCGATAACGATTGAGAAACCACGTCGATGTGAGACGCTTGCGGGGATTCTTCATCTGCGGATCACTGAAAGTCAACCATATCTCGCTGACCTCTCCAGAGGAAAAAAAGCGTTCGATAATTTCGATGTTTGTACGCAGGAATGCCACGTTCTTCAGTCCTTCTTGCAGGGCTTGTGTGGCCCCTGTCCACATACGGGCTCCCTTGATATCAACACCGATGAAGTTGACATCAGGAAACATCTTGGCCAGTCCTACGGTATATTCGCCTTTGCCGCATCCCAACTCTAACACAATGGGATGGTCGTTATGGAAATACTGCTCATGCCAATGACCTTGAAGGTCAAAGGGAACGTGCTCCACTACCGAATAGGGGTACTGGAACACGTTCTCGTAAGTCTCCATATCGGCGAATTTCGCCAATTTGCCTTTGCCCATAGCTTGTTATGTTTGTTGCGATGCTTCGTTCGTTATGTTTGTTGCGATTCATCGCAACAAACGGAGCACTACTCGATAACAACCGTTGTCCAGCCGTGCTTGTCCTCAACCTCGCCATACTGAATGCCGCGGAGCGTATCGTATAGCTTCTTGGAAATAGGACCGGGCTTCTCACCGAAGGAGTAGCGTTTGCCGGTGTCGAGATCGTCAATATAAGAAATAGGTGAAATAACGGCTGCCGTTCCACAGGCACCGGCCTCTTCGAAGGTTTCCAGTTCCTCCTCGGGAATCTGGCGGCGTTCCACCTTCATGCCCAGATCCTCAGCCACTTGCATCAGCGACTTGTTTGTGATAGAGGGCAAAATAGAGGTTGACTTCGGAGTGACGTAGGTGTTGTTCTTGATACCGAAGAAGTTGGCAGCACCACATTCATCCATGTATTTCTTTTCCTTAGCGTCCAGATAGAACTCACAAGCGTAGCCCTTCTCGTGAGCCAGGTTGTTGGCAAAGAGCGAAGCAGCATAGTTGCCGCCTACTTTATACTTACCAGTACCGAGGGGTGCTGAGCGGTCGTAGTCACGAATGATGACATAAGGATTGGTGGAGAAGCCGCCCTTGAAATAAGGACCTACCGGTGTGACGAAAATCAGGAAACAATACTCTTTGGCAGGATGTACGCCCACCTGTGCACTTGTTCCGATGAGCAGCGGACGGATGTACAGCGTTGCACCACTCTCGTAGGTAGGAATCCATTCTTGGTTCAAGCGTACCACCTTCTTGACCATCTCCTCGAATTTCTCGGTAGGGAGTTCGGGCATTAAGATGCCACGGCATGTCGACTGCAGACGCTCAGCGTTGTCCTTCATGCGGAACACACGTACCTTTCCATCCTTGCAGCGATAAGCCTTCAAGCCTTCGAAAGCCTCCTGGCCATAGTGCAGACAGGTGGCTGCCATATGTAGTTTCAGATACTCGTCGGAGCAGATTTCTATCTCGCCCCACTGGCCGTCACGATAGTAACAGCGAACGTTGTAGTCGGTCTTCATGTAACCGAACGACAGGTTACCCCAATCTAAATTCTTCATGTTGCTAATTAGTTTGTTCTTGCTTTTTGCTTGCAAAAGTACACATTTTTGCGCACTGCTGCAACATTTTGCCGCGTTTTTTGCGGTTATCAATATAATTTAACGCTACTGTATTCAAATATCAGCAGCCTGGGCTTCGCTCTGAATCTTCTGCAATTCAGCCTCCGTATGTGTTAGTTTATCTTTACAGAACTTGATGAGCTGTTGGGCTTTCTTGAGCTGCTCGGCCAGTTGGTCGATATCAAACTCGTTTTGCTCCATTTTGCGTACAATAGTTTCCAGTTGGGATAACGCTTCTTCGTACTTGATGTTTTCTTCCATATCTAAAATCTTTTGTCTTTTAGCTCTTCACTACAGAGCGGATGATTCCTTTTTCAACGCGAGTTTCAATCTCATCTCCAGGGTGCAGCTTGGTTGGGTCGTGTATAGCTTTTCCTTGGAATAAGGTGATGCTGTAGCCGCGACTAAGTAGTAGCTGGGGGTCAAAGCTCTTCATTTGTATTTCAAGATTATCCAAACGATGCTTCTGGTGAGTTAAACGTCGTTCCAGAGCAACAGGCAAACGGCTTTGTAGCATATCTATGTGGTGTCTGGAGTCATTCAGCGTGCGCAGGGCTAAGGTGGGGATGAGTGTAGCCAGTTGGCTGATGCGCTGCTGCTGACGGCTCAGTCGGTCGGTGATGTAGTGAGTGATGGAGACTTCTGCTTGTTCTATGCGCTCCAATACACCTTTTAGATGTTCTACCAAAAATGCAGCCGCCGCTGTTGGCGTCTTGACACGGGTGTGACTGATCATATCCAAGATACTCTCATCGCGCTCGTGTCCAATACCGGTGATGATGGGTATTGGGAATTGCGCAACGTTCTCCGCCAGTGCCAATGTATCGAAGCCGCTCAGGTCTGCAGTGGCTCCACCACCTCTGAGAATACACACTGCATCAAAGTCGGTATATCGTTCGTAAATCTGGTTAAGGGCATAGATGACGGATGTCTCCACCTGTTCGCCTTGCATGACAGCAGGAAAAAGCGTTACTTTGAATCTAAGATTGTAAGCATTGTCCTCCAGTTGTCTGACGAAGTCACCGTAGCCTGCTGCTCCAGCCGCCGAAATGACGGCAATACGCTGGACAAAGAGGGGTAGACGCAATTCACGCTGAAGGTCGAAGACACCTTCTTCCTTCAGTTGGCGGATAATCTCCAGTCTTTTGCGCGCCATGTCGCCGATGGTGTAAGTGGGATCAATGTCTGTGACAATCCACGAGAAGCCATACGCTTCATGAAACTGGGGATACACGCATAGCAACACCTTCAAGCCTGCCCGGAGCGGCTGTCCTGTAGTGCGCTCGAAATAGGGTTGTACCGTTTGCCATGTCTGTCGCCAGCATTTGGCAGCTGCGCGTGCAACAGGAGTGTTGGTTTGCTCGTCTTTCTCAATGAGTTCCATATAGCAGTGCCCCCCTCGCTCACGACATTCGGACAGTTCGGCCTCCACCCAGTACTCTTCGGGCAGTTCGGCCTCTATAGCCTTTCGAACGAGTGCATTGAGTACTTTCAGTGTATATCTTTTTCCTTCCATTATTTGCTGTCTTTTTCTTTGGCCATTACCTTGCCAACCATATATGCTCGCCAAAAGTGCGGTACGCCATAACCATAGACATTGTCGGGATGTTTGCTGTTGTCGCTCGTGTGACGAATCAACTGAATGATTTCCTCAGCCGTTAACTGGGGGAGTGCCTGCCACAGACAAGCCGTCAGTCCACAAACAATGGGGGTAGAGAATGACGTTCCCATATCCTCAGTAATGGCTCCACGACCATTGACAAGGAAGGCGGGTGCTCCCACAGCCACCACGTCAGGTTTGACGCGCCCATCTTGCGATGGTCCTACCGAACTAAAAGGTGCAACATGTCGTGGCTCGTCAGCCGTAACAGCTCCAACAGTCAGGATGTGCTCGGCATCGGCAGGAACGCCTATTTTCTTCCAAGGGCCCATACCTGAATTACCTGCTGAGTTGACTAGAATGATGCCCTTTTGTGTCAGTAAAGATGCCGAGCGACTGACGAATGCTGTCCGTCCGTCCAACTGCCAGAGCTGATGGGACATATCGCGATGGTCGAATTCGTTATACCCTAATGAGGAATTGATGATATCACACCCCACGCTGTCGGCAAACTCCGCAGCCATCGTCCAATAGTCTTCCTCCACCTCCTGTTCTGTCTGTTGGTCTTCAGAACGCAACAGCCAATAGGAAGCCTTGGGAGCGGTACCGATGTAATAGGAGGGTTGCAACGTACCCATGACCGACAGCACTTTCGTACCGTGGTCGGTCTCAGCAAAGAGTGTGGGTGACGGAGGACATACAAAGTCGCGATAACCCAAGATACTGATATTCGTAAGGGCAGGGATACGGTCGGCATTCTGGAAACCGCCGTCAATCACGGCAATCGTCATTCCGTCTCCCAACATGCCGATGTCGTGCAAGCGTTGACCTTGAAGGGCAACAATTTGGTCATAGGACACACCATAGTATTGCCCCTCAGAGTGAAAATGCTCTTCAAAGTGTTCTTGGTATTTGGTCCGTTGTGCCGTCGGATTGATAGAGTCTGGAGCTTGCCACACCAATTTGTAGGATTGTACGCAAGGCAGTTGACCGTAAGCATGAACTGACAGGGAGTCTTTTACGCTAACCAATAGAGTGTTCTGCCAGCGGCTCTGTCCGACGATATTGGCACCTTTGCGTTGAAGTTGTTTGATGTAGTTTGGATTGACAGGCAGGTCGGTAGAGTCAATAGGTAATTGTTGCCTTCGACGGCGTTCAATGGAACTGCGCGAAAGAAAGCGCGACGGGCGTTCCACGGAGTAGGGAGTACCCTGTTTGTCACGCAGATAGATGCGGTAGATATAGGTCGTCTCACCCTTATATTTGACTCGCTCCGTCATTTCTGGCGAAGCAGCCTTCACCAGGAATGCAGAAGTCAGTGAGAACAGTAAACATATCAGTCGTAGCATTCGGTTTGCTCGGGTTAGTTGTAAGATTTCGGGCACAAAGGTACATAATTTTCTTTAAAAATCTGCGTAATAATGCCTAAAAGATTTGGTTGGGTGAATAATAAACGCTACCTTTGCACATTATTTATATATAATGGACAACAAACAAGCGACACTGGAACTGGGAACAAAGCCCGTTGGGCAACTCTTGCTGCAATATGCCCTGCCGGCTATTGTGGCAATGACGGCTTCCAGTCTTTATAATATCATCGACCGTGCCTTCATTGGTCAGTTGGTGGGACCAGAGGCTATTGCAGGCCTGGGCATCACTTTTCCTCTTATGGCCCTTGGCGCTGCTTTCGGAGCAGCTGTAGGTATCGGTTCTTCGACGTGTATTTCTGTTCGATTGGGAATGCGAGACTATAAGCGGGCAGAATATCTGCTGGGTAACACTGTGACGCTGAATCTGATAATCGGTTTCCTCTTCATGGTGATATGCCTGCTGTTCCTTGATCCCATCCTTCGCTTCTTCGGAGCCAGTGATGCTACCTTGCCCTATGCTCGCGAATTCATGGAGGTGATACTGTTGGGCAATATGATTACCCATATGTACTTCGGTATGAATGCTGTGTTGCGTGCTGCCGGCAAACCGAAGCATGCTATGTATGCTACCTTGTTTACCGTAGGATGCAATATTTTGCTGATTATGGTATTTGTGTGGTGGTTCCGCTGGGGCATTCGAGGTGCTGCGATGGCAACCATCGTGTCGCAGACGTTGGCACTATGTTGGCAGATGTGGCTATTTAGCGACCAAAGCCAGATATTACATCTGAAGCGGGGCATCTATAAACTGAAAGGTGACCTTGTACGCAACATCATAGCTATCGGCATCTCTCCTTTTTTGATGAATACAACGGCTTGCGTCATCGTCATTGCCATGAACAATCAGTTTGTCAAATATGGCGGCGATTTAGCTGTTGGAGCGTACTCAATAGCCAACTCGGTGGTTATGATGTTCTTCATGTTTGTTATGGGTATGAACCAGGGCATGCAGCCGATTGTTGGCTATAATTATGGTGCAGAGAAATATGACCGGATGTTCCGTTGCCTGTGGCTTACCATTGCTGCAGCAACAGCCATTTTGTTGGTGGGTTGGTCGGTTTCAATGCTCTTCCCTGCGGAAATAGCCCGTATCTTCACCACCGATCCGGAACTTATCAGACTGTCAGCGCGTGGCATCAAACTGGACATGCTGGTGTTCTTCGTTGTGGGTTCGCAGGCGGTTATCACCAACTTCTTCCAGTGTCTTGGCAAGGTAAAGATTAGCATCTTCCTTTCGCTGTCACGTCAGTTGTTCATATTGTTGCCGATGGCGTATATCTTTCCTCTGTTTTGGCAGTTGGATGGCGTCTGGTATTCGATGCCTGCCAGTGACTTCGCATCGTTTCTGATGACAATCCCGATGCTTTATTGGTATATGAAAAAAATCAAGGTAAATGGAAAAGAATAATCACATCATCATCTGTGTGGGTCGCCAATTAGGTAGCGGAGGACACGACATTGCCCGTATGCTGGCCATGGATTTCAACGCGAAATACTACGACCGCGAGTTGCTGAACCTGGCTGCTAAGGAAAGTGGTTTCAGTGAGAAAGTGTTTGAGCAGAACGATGAGCGGAAGGGATCGCTGAAATCGCTTTTTGGCATTCAGTTGCCAATGTTTAATGGCAATATCTATCATTCGGAAATCTCGCGTGAGAGCCTGTTCCAGTTTCAGAGTGATGCCATTCGAAAGGCGGCATCCGAAGGCAATTGTGTCTTTGTGGGACGCTGTGCTGACTATATCTTAAGGGACATGCCTAACGTGGTGAAGATTTTCATTACGGCGTCTATCCGTTTTCGTATTGACCAGATTCTGGCCCACAAGAATGTAACTCCCCAACAGGCGAAGCGCATCATTTTAGAAGAAGAAGGTAAGCGCGCCTCATACTATAACTTCTTTACTGGCAAGAAATGGGGGGCTGCAGAAAGTTATGACCTTTGTATCGACTCGAGCATCCTGGGAATGGTGGAAACTGAAAAGCTGATAGCAGACTTTATCCGCAAAAAATTTAACCTATGAAGAAGATAGGAATCATCAGCGACACCCATTCGTATTGGGACGAGAAATACCTGCACTACTTTGAGCCGTGCGACGAGATATGGCATGCGGGCGACATCGGTAGTTTGGAGGTGGCCGAGAAGTTCGAAGCTTTCCGTCCGTTCCGTGCCGTCTGCGGCAACTGTGACGGCGGCGATCTGCGCCTGATGTATCGCGAACTGAACCGTTTCAAGTGCGAGGATGTCGATGTGCTCATCAAGCATATCGGTGGCTATCCGGGCAATTATGACTATTCTGTGCGCTCCATGCTCTATGCCAATCCGCCTCAGTTGTTCGTGGCAGGACATTCGCATATATTAAAGGTGAAGTTCGACAAGACGCTCAACATGCTGCACATCAATCCGGGTGCCGCCTGATCAGATTGACTATCGACGGCAAGGAATTCAAGGATTGTGAAGTTATAACATTAGGAAAACATTAAAAATATAGCTATATGAAACGTACAATTGTAATTACCGGTGGCGCAGGCTTTATAGGAAGCCATGTGGTGCGCCTGTTTGTGAACAAGTATCCCGACTATCACATCATCAACCTCGACAAGTTGACGTATGCGGGCAACCTGGCTAACCTCAAGGACATCGAGGACAAGCCCAACTACGAGTTCGTGAAGATGGACATCTGCGACTTTGATGCCTTCTATAAGCTGATGCAGGACAAGAAGGTCGATGGCATCATCCACCTGGCTGCCGAGAGCCATGTGGATCGCTCTATCAAGGATCCCTTCACCTTTGCCCAGACCAACGTGATGGGAACACTGTCGCTGCTGCAGGCTGCCAAGCTTTATTGGGAGAGCCTGCCTGAGAAGTATGAGGGTAAGCGCTTCTATCACATCTCTACCGACGAGGTGTATGGTGCCTTGGAACTGACACATCCTGAGGGCATTGAGCCTCCGTTCACCACCACCGCCTCAAGCTCAGAGCATCATCTGGCTTACGGTGACAAGTTCTTCCTGGAGACCACGAAGTATAATCCTCATTCTCCCTATTCAGCAGCGAAGGCATCCAGTGACCACTTCGTTCGCGCTTATCACGACACCTACGGCATGCCCGTCGTGGTGACCAACTGCTCGAACAACTACGGTCCCTACCAGTTCCCCGAGAAGCTGATTCCGCTGTTTATCAACAACATCCGCCACCGCAAGCCGCTGCCCGTCTATGGCAAGGGTGAGAACGTGCGCGACTGGTTGTATGTTGAGGATCATGCCCGTGCCATTGACCTCATCTTCCATGAGGGTAAGATAGCCGAGACGTATAACATTGGCGGCTTTAACGAGTGGAAGAACATCGACATCATCAAGGTGGTCATCAAGACCGTTGACCGTCTGCTGGGTCGCAAGGAGGGCGAGGATATGGACCTCATTACCTTCGTTACCGACCGTGCAGGACACGACCTTCGCTATGCCATCGATTCGTCGAAGCTGCAGCGCGAACTTGGTTGGGAGCCCAGCCTCCAGTTCGAGGAGGGCATCGAGAAGACCGTCCGCTGGTATCTCGACAACCAGGAGTGGCTCGACAACGTGACCTCCGGCGACTACCAGAAGTATTACGAAAAGATGTATAACAACCGCTAATTGTACTGTGCGGTTTTGCCGCACAGCTCACTGCTTATGAAGAAAATATTGCTGTTAGGCTCAGGTGAACTGGGCAAGGAGTTTGTGATTGCCGCCATGAGGGCTGGCCAGTATGTTATTGCTTGCGACCGTTACGACAATGCCCCTGCCATGCAGGTGGCCGACGAGCGTGAGGTGTTTTCCATGTTGGATGGCGATGCCCTCGAGGCTGTGGTGAAGAAGCACCAGCCCGACATCATTGTGCCGGAGATTGAAGCCATCCGTACGGAGCGTCTGTTTAAGTTTGAGGAACAGGGCATTCAGGTGGTGCCGTCAGCTCGTGCCGTCAACTACACCATGAACCGTCGTGCCATTCGCGACTTGGCTGCCAAGGAGTTGGGACTGCGCACGGCCAAGTATTTCTATGCCAAGACCTTCGATGAGTTCAAGAAGGCTGCCGACGAGATTGGCTTCCCCTGCGTGGTGAAGCCCCTGATGTCGTCAAGTGGTCACGGACAGAGCTACGTTCACAACGACGGTGAACTGGAGCAGGCTTTCCGTGAGGCTATGGAAGGTTCGCGTGGTGATGTGAAGGAGGTGATTATAGAAGAGTTCATCGATTTCGATTCAGAGTTCACCCTGCTCACCGTTACCCAGCAGCACGGCTGGCCCACACTGTTCTGTCCTCCTATCGGACATGTGCAGAAGGCTGGCGACTATCGTGAGTCGTGGCAACCCTACAAGATTTCTGATGAGGCGCTGAAGCAAGCTCAGATGATGGCCGACAAGGTGACGAAAGCCCTGACGGGTGCTGGCATCTGGGGCGTCGAGTTCTTCCTGACCAAACAGGGCGAGGTGATCTTCTCAGAGCTCTCACCCCGTCCGCACGATACAGGTATGGTGACGCTGGGTCACACCACCAATCTCTCCGAGTTCGAGCTCCATCTGCGTGCCGTCCTGGGCTTGCCCATTGCCGGCATCCATCTGGAGCATGCCGGCGCATCAGCCGTCATCCTCTCTCCCACAGAGGCCAAGACACCTGTAGACCGTTCGCTGCTGCCTTACAACTTCGTGGATGCGTTAAAGGAAGATCGTACTCGTATCCGCATCTTCGGTAAGCCCGAGGCGCACAAGGGTCGCCGCATGGGTGTCGTGCTCTGTTATGGTGAGGTCGGCGACGATGTCAATGCCCTGCGCGACAAGGCTAAGCGCTTGGCAAAGACGGTGCTGGGTACCGACCCTTATACGAAATTTGAACATTAAGCAATGATTTGGAATCTTCAAGCTTTACGTTTTGTATTTAGTTTTAGCATCCTGGTGTCTCATCTGTTGGGACATCAGTATTCAACGTTTGGCTTGGGTGAATATGGTGTTGCAGGTTTCTTCATCCTTAGTGGCTTTGTACTCTCCGCGGCCTATGGTCGAAAAATTAAAAATGGACAGTTTCATACATGGCCTTTTTTCTGTAAACAATGCGCAAAGCTCTATCCGTTACATATTGCCACTTTCATCATAGCGATCTTCTATGAGGCATATTACGGGAACTACTATGAGTGGTATCAGCTTCTGCCGCCTGTATTTCTGCTGCAGAGCTGGATACCCAATGAAGCATTTCACTATATTCCAAATGGTTCATCATGGTCACTCTGTGGGTTCTTCTTTTTCTATCTGCTTTTCAGCACGCTCTTTCTCTGGCTTAACAGATTGCCCATACGCCGTCTGCTGGTAGGGATAGTCGTTGGAATGGTGCTCTATGTGATGATTGCGCTCTGTCTTCCTGAACAGATGATTTATGTCTTCCTTTACGCCTCTCCTCTAATGCGCTTGCTCGATTTCATTATAGGTATCATGCTGTTCCGTCTGCTGCATTCGGATGCTGGTGAGCAGATAAAAGAACGCCTTGTTGCCTGTCCGAGCACGTTGCTTTCTGTCGTAGAGATACTGGTACTTGTTGCACCTGCAGTTGCATTCTTGACATATGGCGTTACTAATCCGGCGTTACGCTGCGTCAGCATGTTCTGGTTGTTTGTGGCGGTACAGCTATTGCTGTTTTCATGGACTGACAGCGCTTCGGGGCTTGTCACGCGCTTTTTTCATTCACGTTCAGTGATGTTCTTGGGCAGCATCAGTTTTGAAATCTACCTGATTCATATGTTTGTGGTGCCTTCGGCGCGTAGTATGGCCTTTCGTATGGGATTTGATTCGGTTGGTCCTGTTGCGCTGCTGGTTGCCGCAGTACTCTCGGTAATACTTTCTTATATTGCCAAGCGCTACTTTGTGGATAAGATTTTTGCTTACTTCAAACCATATCTAAAAAAACATGGAGGTTAAAATAATAGAATTGCCAAAAATTTCAGACCCGCGTGGTAACTTGACTGTTGCTGAGGGGCTTGATATGGTGCCGTTTGATATCAAGCGGGCCTATTGGGTGTACGATGTCCCTGGCGGCGAGAGCAGGGGAGGTCATGCACATAAGCGACTTCGGCAATGTGTCATTGCCTTGAGCGGCTCATTCCATGTGACGCTTGACAATGGCCGCGAGCGTGAGACCATCTTGTTGAATCATCCCTGGCAGGGCCTGATCATTGAAACCAACACTTGGCGTACGCTTGACGACTTTTCATCTGGAGCCGTCTGTCTGGTGCTAGCCTCCGAACATTACGAGGCAGAAGATTATATCGAAGATTACGACGAATTCATAAAATATGTGCAATGCTTGAAATAGTGCGATATACACCCGACAAAACAGAAGAGTGGAATAGGTTTGTGGCTAAATCCAAGAATGGAACCTTTCTGCTGAACCGTTCCTATATGGATTATCATGCAGACCGTTTCCAAGACTATTCGCTAATGGTATATCGCCGAGGGAAGCTCTATGCATTATTGCCTGGATGTGTGGATGGAGATACCTATTATTCACATCAGGGACTGACGTATGGAGGATTATTAATGAGTGAGAAAACTTCTGCTGCTGATGTCGTACAGACATTTAAGCAACTGAATGATTTGCTGAGGTCGGCAGACTTGCGAAAGGTGGTCTACAAACCTATACCCTGGATTTATCACAAACAGCCTTCAGAAGAAGATTTATATGCTATCGTAGAGGCTTGTGGGGCTACGATGTCCAGAGGCCTTTCATCAACTATCAGTCGTGAATGTCTTAATAAATGGTATCGTATCAGGGAGTGTGGCGTAAAGCATGCCAGGCAATTAGGACTGACTGTAGAGGAAGAGACTGACTTCCGACCCTTTTGGAAGATTCTAACCAGAAATCTCAAAGAGCGTTACGGTCTGAATCCTGTTCATACTGTTGAAGAGATTGAACTTTTGCACTGTCGTTTCCCTGAGAACATCAGACTCATGGTTGTCAAGAATCAACATGAAACCATTGGAGGAACAGTACTTTATATAACCGATAAGGTTGTTCATTCTCAGTATATTGCTGCAAGCAGTAAGGGAAAGGAAGAACATGCACTTGACTTGCTTTTCTATGAGGTGATAGAACAGGCTTTACAGACTCATGCCTATTTTGACTTTGGCATTTCAACAGAGAAGCATGGAACTTATCTTAATGAGCAGTTGATTTATCAGAAAGAGGGTTTTGGCGGTCGCGGTATCTGCTACGACTGGTACGAATGGACATTATGATGAAGTATTTAGACCTAAAACGCATCAACGACATGTATGGTGGTGAGATACGCCAGGCCATCAATGATGTGCTGGCTAGTGGTTGGTACCTAAAAGGCCATGCAACACAACGTTTCGAACAACACTATGCCGACTATATTGGTACGAAATACTGCGTAGGCTGTGCCAATGGTCTTGATGCCCTTACACTTATTCTTCGGGCTTACAAGGAGATGGGTGTAATGCAGGATGGAGACGAGGTCATAGTTCCTGCTAATACCTTTATAGCATCTGTAATGGCCATTACGGATAATCGGCTTACCCCTGTATTCGTTGAGCCAGACATCCAAACGCTTCATATTGACGAAACGCTTATCGAACAAGCGATTACACCCCGTACCAGGGCTGTGATGATTGTTCATCTCTATGGTCGTTGTGCTTATACCGAAAGAATAGGGAACCTCTGCCGCCAATATGGACTGAAACTCATCGAAGACAACGCCCAAGCCCACGGCTGTGTGTTCAAGGATAACGATTCGCTCAATGGTTCTGTGTGCGATGCGGTTTTCCCGCATCCTAAGACCGGCTCCCTCGGTGATGCTGCTGGTCATAGCTTCTATCCGGGGAAGAACCTCGGCGCATTAGGAGATGCTGGCGCTGTGACGACCAATGACGAAGAACTGGCGCTGATGATACGTCGGTTGGGTAATTATGGCTCTGACCAGAAATACATCCACGATGTTGATGGTCGCAACAGCCGTATTGACGAACTGCAAGCCGCCATTCTCAACGCCAAACTGCCGTATCTCGATGCTGATAACCAGCGCCGTAAGGAAATAGCTGCTATATATATAAATAAGGTGAAACACCCTGATATAGTTATTCCCACAGGTTCTTCTTCTGCATATGTTGAGGCTAAATCTCTACGCGACTGCGTTTGGCATATCTTCCCCATCTTCACTCCTCGTCGCGATGAACTCCGGCAATACCTTTCTGCACATGATGTTGAGACACAGATTCACTACCCCGTTCCTCCGCATAAACAACGTTGTTATGCTCAATATAACATGTTGTCCTTACCCATTACCGAACAGCTAAGCCAGCAAGAACTGAGTCTGCCTTGCAATCCAATCATAACTAAAGAAGAGGCCAGCCATGTGGCCGACCTCATCAACACTTTTTAATCCCGCACATTGTGTGTCGTAGTTTTGCCACGACATCCACGTAATGCCTAGAACCCGCAGGGCAGCGTGCTCAATTGGTAATAAAGGGTACGGGCCATGCGCTCGTGACCTTTGTCGTTGGGATGCAGACGATCGGTCTCTTTGTCGTGGAAATAGAGGTTGTGCTCGTCCATCATGGGGTATAGTCCGCAGGTGGCGTTCAGGTCTATGACCGGTACTGCCCAGACATTGCCCGCCTCTTTGACGGCATTGACGTAGTCATCAATATACAGCCCACACTGATTGGTATAGTCTTCGGTTATCTGCCAATTCTTTTCACCATGGTGGAATTGTGCACGGTGTATAGGCGTCACCAGCACAATCTGCTTCTCAGGATACATCCGCTTCACTTGGTTCAGGGCGATATTTATTCTGCCGCGGTAGGTGTCTTTGTCCATCTTCATGTAGCGGCGCTTACGGTCTACGAGCTTCTTGGGCGCTCCATGCGCATATTCCACCTGTTCGTCCTTCTCTTCATACCATTCGCCCATAGGAATACCGTTGTTGTAGTCGTTTGTTCCCATAAAGATGATGACGGCATCAACAGAGTCGCCATGCTCCTTCTGCAACAGGTTGGCCTGACGGGGAATGTCGTTCCATTGGCGTCCGCTCCTTCCATAGACTAATGGCGTGATGTCCAGCCAGTCCTGCAGGAAGTTCCAGTATTTCAGTTTCGAACCGTCGTTCTTGGGGTCAGTGATGCTGTCGCCAAAATACGCCACCCGCTTGTGAGCCCAAGGGTGGGAGAAGACAGTTTGCCCCTCTATCTCGATAGCGAAAAGAAACGCCAGGAGTGTTAATGTTAGTTGTTGTTTCATAACTTTATCGTTTTCGTGTGCAAATTTACAACTTTTTTCGTAACTTTGCAGCGTTTAATCATAAAAAATATGGATATGGATACACAAGATTTTGAATTGAAAGAATATGCCAACGAGCGGCAGTGGGCCGTTTCTGAGGCATTCCCCGTACTGATGCGAAAGGTTTACCTATGGATGACACTTGCTCTGGTCATCACTGGCATGACGGCTTATGGCGTCGCTAATTCCCCGGCTGTTCTTCAGATGATCTATGGCAATCCTGCTGTGATGTGGATTGTCGTAATTGCTGAGTTGGCTTTGGTCTTTGGCGTGTCGGCAGCCATCAATCGCATATCGCTCACAACGGCAACACTGATGTTCATTGTCTATTCAGTACTTAACGGTGTCATGTTGTCGAGCATCTTCTTGGTTTACACCGCATCTTCTATTTCTACCGTCTTCATGATTACTGCGGGAACGTTCGGAGCAATGGCCTTGATTGGCTATACCACCAAGACAGACCTCTCGTCCATGGGAAAGATTCTCTTCATGGCACTCATCGGTCTTATCATTGCTACCATCGTCAACTTCTTCGTGAAGAGTTCCGGTCTAAGCCTGATTCTCAACTATGTCGGTGTGCTGATATTTGTCGGCCTTACCGCCTGGGATTCCCAGAAGATTAAGGAGATGATGCTTCAGGCCCCCGATGCCAGCGAGAGCATGCAGAAGTACGCCCTTCTTGGCGCGTTGACGCTCTATCTCGACTTCATCAACCTCTTCATTTACCTGTTGCGCATCTTCGGCCGCCGCGACTAATCCCCGCCGCGACTAACCCCCGCCGCGACGTCCTTGCCGCGCAACGTCCTTGCCGCGCAGCGTCCTTGCCGCCGCTTTTATCCCATAGAGCCAGCCGTTCTCGGCTGGCTCAACTGTTTCTCGGCTGGCTCTATTGTTTTCCGCTGGCCTACTTATACTATATATAACTAAGGTACGCGCGATGGCCCCCTCATTGTCAAGTAATGCGAAAACTTTTAGTATTTATGCAAAAAAGTTGCCGAAAAGTTTTGGTGGTTCGGATTTTTGTCGTACCTTTGCATCCGCTTTTTCGCTCAAAAAGTTGGGCTTAGGCAGACAAGAAAGAGTTCTTTGAAAGAGTTACATAAACAGAGAAGAAAGTAGTACAAGAAGCGAGAGATTTTTATCTCTTGGGTAATTGAACAAACCGTTTGATTTCTTATAACTACCGGATAGAGCGTTCTGAGACAGAGTAAAGACATAAAATTTGTACAACTCTGTTAGCAGCGAGAGAAGAGCCAAGCTTGCTTGAGCTTTTCCGAGTCGCGACACAGAGTGTATATTTTTTATGCACACATAAAAAATATACAATGTAGAGTTTGATCCTGGCTCAGGATGAACGCTAGCTACAGGCTTAACACATGCAAGTCGAGGGGTAACAGGAGGAAAGCTTGCTTTTCTTGCTGACGACCG
>ONQT01000005.1 GCA_900320045.1 uncultured Prevotellaceae bacterium
AGCCTCGTCAGCCTGCTCCTGAGTCAGCCAACCCTTAGCCATGTTGCTCTCGATGTGATCCTCAGAGTCAACGAGGTTGGGGTTCAGGCCAGCCTTCTTAAGCTTCATCTCAACGAACTTCTCTACCTGCTCCAGCTTGGTCTTCTCAACAGCAGTCTTGTACTCCTCGTCGAGAATCTTCTGGTCAACGCTGGCAGCGTCCAGAGCAACGGGCTTCATAGCAGCAACCTGCATAGCTACGAGGTGACCCTGCTCGGCAGCGGGCTTGTTGGTCTGTACCATGGTGCACAGTGTGTTCTTACCCATGTGGTTGTAGACCTCGATGTTATCACCCTCGAGAGTCAGGTAGCCGTCCAGCTCCATCTTCTCACCAGTGATACCAGAGCGCTGTGTTACAGCCTCTTGAGCGGTCTGACCGTTAACAGTCAGATTCTTAACAGCCTCCAAATCGGTAGCCTTAGCAGCAATGGCAGCGTCGAGGATGCTCTGAGTCAAAGCGATGAAGTCAGCACCGTTGGCAACGAAGTCGGTCTCGCACTTCAGGGCGAGCATGGCAGCAAAGCCATCAACGCTCTTTACGAGCACACAACCATTAGAGGTCTCACGGTCGCTACGCTTAGCAGCGATAGCCAGGCCGCGCTCACGGAGCAGCTCCTTAGCCTTGTCGAAGTCGCCCTCTGCCTCGGTCAGTGCCTTCTTTACGTCAGCCAGGCCTGCGCCGGTCATAGCGCGAAGCTTCTTGATATCGTCAATTGAAATAGCCATAATAATCTTTAATGTTTAATCGTTAATTCTTAATCTTACTCTGCGGTCTCTTCTGCAGCGGGAGCAGCCTCCTCAGCGGCGGGAGCCTCAGCAGCCTCCTCGGCATTCTTGCGGGGACGACGAGCCTGACGCTTGGGCTTGGCCTCTTCAGCCTCGGCCTCAGCCTGAGCATCGGCAGCCTTCTCGTCAGCCTTCTCAACCTTACGCTCCTCAATACCCTCGTTGATGGCAGCGCAGCAGGCAGAGAGGATAACCTCTACAGAGTCCTTGGCGTCATCATTAGCGGGAATAACGAAGTCGATGTTCTTGGGGTCGCTGTTGGTATCAACGATACCGAACACGGGAATACCCAGACGATTAGCCTCACGAACTGCAATCTGCTCCTTCAGCACGTCAACTACGAACAGGGCGCTGGGCAGACGGGTCAGGTCGGCGATAGAACCGAGGTTCTTCTCCAACTTGGCACGCTGACGAGTTACCTGCAGCAGCTCGCGCTTTGACAGGTTAGCGTAAGTACCATCCTGCATGAGCTTGTCGATGTTCGCCATTTTCTTCACGGCCTTGCGGATAGTCGGGAAGTTGGTCAACATACCACCCGGCCAGCGCTCGATAACGTAAGGCATACCAACGCTCTGAGCCTTCTCGGCGATGATTTCCTTGGTCTGTTTTTTAGTAGCGACGAACAGAGTCTTGTGCAGGTCGATGATATGAATACCATTACGCTCAGTATAGATGTAAGGAGCCATTGCGGGGTTCCACTTACGCTTCAGGTGGCCGAAGTGGCAGCCAGCCTGCAGCAATTGGTCAAAATTTGTTCTTGCCATTTTGATTTTCTTCTTAAATTGTTTACTTTCTTTTTAATTCTATTGATTGTTAGAATCAGCCGAAGGGTAGTCCAAAGGAATCCCAACGGTTTAGATACTAAACGCAGTCCAGTTGGATTAACGCTTACTGAACTGGAAGCGACGACGTGCCTTGGGCTGACCGGGCTTCTTACGCTCAACCTCACGGGCATCGCGGGTCAGGAAGCCTTGACTCTTCAGAGTCTTCTTGTCCTCAGCATTGATCTTAACCAAAGCACGAGCGATGGCGAGACGCAGAGCCTGGCTCTGGCCAGTGAAGCCACCACCGTCGAGATTGGCCTTGATGTCATATTTCTCAGCAACCTCCAGCAGGTTCAGCGGCTGCTTCACCACGTACTGCAGAATAGCAGAGGGGAAGTATACTGAGATGTCTTTCTTGTTGATCGTGATCTTGCCAGTACCCTCTGACAGATAAACGCGAGCTACCGAGCTCTTGCGACGACCTATTGCATTGATGTATTCCATCTTGATATTTACTATTTAACGATTTACAATTTACAATTTATCACTTGTAGAGGTTGATGTCGATAGCCTTGGGCTTCTGTGCAGCATGAGGATGCTCTGTTCCCTCGTATACGAAGAGGTTGTTCAGCAGGGCACGACCAAGGGGACCTTTGGGCAGCATACCCTTCACAGCGTGCTTGATAATGCGCTCTGTGCCGAAGGGCTTCTTGCGCAGTTCAGCAGGCGTGTTGAAACGCTGGCCACCGGGATAGCCCGTGTAGCGGGTGTAAACCTTGTCTGTCTCTTTCTTACCAGTGAATACCACCTTCTGGGCGTTGATGATGATAACGTTGTCGCCACAGTCCTGGTTGGGAGTGAAGGTGGGCTTGTACTTTCCGCGGATAATCTTAGCCACTTTCGAGGCAAGGCGGCCTACTACCTGGTCGGTAGCGTCGATAACCACCCATTCCTTCTGCTCGCGAGCAGCTTCCTTAGATACGGAAACAGTCTTGTAACTTAAAGTGTTCATTTCTCTTTTTAAATTTTACTACTAAAAAACATTGTTCTTTTCTCTCTTATGCGCACAAATAACCACCGGCGAAGGTCTAACGCTCCGCAAGTAGTCTAACTTCTGCGCTGAACCGCTGCTCTCACGAACCACCGTGCCCGGCCAAAGACACTGCTATTCCGCAACAATTCACGGGGATTCTAAGTCTCTCCCCAATAATCGGACTGCAAAGGTACGACTAAAAAATGAAAGATGAAAGATGAAAGAAGAAAAATGGAGGCAAAAAGCACTCTTTTATGATTATTTAACTCTTTTGACCGCTATGTCAATACATATTTGTCTCGTTTATTCGTACCTTTGTACCCATGAAGATTCATGCACCATTGTTTCCGCTAGCCGTATGTCTGATAGCAGGCATCACCATGAGCGAGTATCTCTGCGAATGGACACTGGGAGGCATCGCCTATCCCGGATGGACACTAGGCCTGATACTACTGGGGGTAGGTGCAGCAGTCACCGCCCTACTCTATCACTGGCCGCGCTGTCAGACGGCGGGCATCTGGCTATGCTTCGTTCTGTTGGGAATGACGTTAGGCGGAAGGAGCTTGGAGTCAGAAGGGACGAGACAGGAGACGCGAGATAGCGGACTGCGACAGCAATTCTTGGAGTGGCGCAGCGTATTGCTGGAGAAATACCACGAATGGGGTGTGGGCGACGAAGCATACGGTGTCGTAGCCGCAATGACGCTGGGTGATAAGAAAGCGATAGACAAGGACACCAAGGAGACATATCGCGTAGCGGGAGCCTCACACATCTTAGCATTGAGCGGACTGCACCTGATGATAATCTATAGCGTCATCACGCTATTGGTGGGATGGATGCGCTTCCGCCTGCTGTCACAGGTCATCATCGTCCTGGCTATTTGGGCCTTTGCCTTACTCACCGGACTATCGCCCAGCGTGACGCGTTCAGCAGCGATGATTACCGTCTATGCCCTGCTGTCGTTAGGCTATCGTGAACGCATGTCGGTCAACACATTAGCCTTCGTTGCCATCATCATGCTGATCATCAGTCCCTCCATGCTTTACGATGTGGGCTTCCAATTGTCGTTCATGGCTGTATTATCCATCGTATTATGGCATCCACTGCTCAATGGGCTCATTCCGTTGCACGTCCAACAGCGTCACCACTGGCTGAGCAACCTATGGGGACTCATCACCGTCAGCACTGCCGCCCAGATTGGTACGGCACCTTTAGTAGCCTACTACTTCGGACGCTTGCCCGTATGGTTTCTGTTGAGCAACTTCATCGTCATCCCGTTAGCTACCGTGGTACTCTACCTGACGTTAGCATTAGTCGTCTTCAACTGGTGGACGTGGGCGGCTACCCTCGTAGCCAAGGTTCTGACCGCAGTCGTGGTGACGATGGAGCGAGGCCTGGCATGGGTAGGCGCACTACCCTACAGCAGCATCGACGGCATTCAGTTGTCTGTACTTCGCGTGTACCTTATATATATAATAATAGGGAGTTTGTTCGTAGCCGTTAGCATACGATTTCCAGCAATTCGCCGAAGTGTGTGATTTTGCGCAGTCGCTCGTGCGGAAACTCCTCGCTCTTCTCCAGTTCCCACACCACGTGGTAAGGAATGTGTGCAGCCCAGGCTCCTGCAGCCAAGGCGGGGGCAATGTCAGAGCGGAACGAGTTGCCCACCATGAGTGTTTCCTCGGGAGCCACACCAAGGTTCTCGCACAACTGACGATACTCCGTTTCCGTTTTGTTAGAAACAGTCTCGACGTGCGAGAAGTACTGTTCCAGTCCAGAGCGTCTCAGTTTGCCCTCTTGATCCATCAACTCTCCTTTGGTGAATACCACCAAGCGGAAACGGCGCAGTTCGGACAGGCGCTGCAGGGTATCTTCGACCTCAGGCAGCGGTGTTGTTGGGAAGTTAAGCAGTTCCTTGCCTAAGTCCAGCAGTTTCATGACGATATCACCCGTCAGCTGCTCATGACTGATGCGGACGGCATTCTCGATGAGCGACAAGGTAAAAGCCTTGGTGCCATAGCCCGTCAATGACAAGTTACGGCGTTCTGTCTCGAAAAGTCCCTGTCCTACCTCACGTGCTGTAGCCCATGGTGCCAACAGGTCGCAGCACTTCTGCTGCACCTCGTCAAACCATGACTGACAGTCCCATAACGTGTCGTCAGCATCGAAGGCTATCACTTTTATGTCTTGAGGTTTCATAGGGCAAATAGTGGTAATATGGGTCTGATGGGTTTTATGGGTATGATGAGGAAAGTGGTTATTCCCAATAGGCAATGGTACGTTTCTGTAGGACGGTGGTGCGCTGGCTCTGAGTCCCCTTCTCCCAATAGCTCAACTGCAGTGAGTTGGTAGTCCAGTTGCCCTGCTTGTCGCGGGTCAGGTAACTATTATACAGTGTTATGCTCAAGACACACTCCTCGTTCTGCCATACCTTCTGAGTCTCTGACTGCAGTTCACCATCGGCATTATAAGTATATTCGTGAACGTAAGAGATGCCAGCAACAGGGTTCTCCAACGTACGGCGAACCAAGCGATAGCGACTGTCGTACTCAAAATTGACAAGACTATAGCCTTCTTTCTCCGTCATGCGGGCTTTTCGCAAGTATCCGTTGCTGTCATATTGCCGTTCCTGCAGGTCGGCATTCTCCAGTTGTCCGTCCGGCGAGAAGTGCATAAACTGATCCTCACTGACGGCATTTTCGGTGACGACCTCCTGTACAGGTCCGTGCAGTCCTATGTTTACAGCATCCTTGTAATAAGGCCCTTCCAAGACATAGAGTGCCCGAATGTCACGCGATCCGTTGTCGTTATCGACCACAGAGAGTTTGATACTACCGTTATCGTCCATGAAAAGCCACGCATCATGACGTTCCTCCAGTCCTCCATGTTCCTGATTGAGTTTCAGCAGGAAGTACTGCAGGTTGCGCTCAAGCATCTGCTGTGTGCTGTAGGGGCCGATGGTGACATAAGCCGAGTTCACCAAATGCGTCTCAGGGGTAATGGTCACCATCAGCTTGGCACGAATGCCATAGTACATTCCGCGGAAATAGAAGTCCTCGCCGTCTCCCGACTTTCCCCAAGGCTGCCAGCCGGCGGTTTGCAGACGCGCAGAAACGCTATCTACGACACCCGCCAGCGAGATGCCCATCAGTTTAAGACTATGCGGATCGGAAACAGCGGTAAGAGCTGAGAGGTGAGAGGTGAGAGAATAGACTTGTGAGGCAAGGAGCCACACAAGTATTCCAGAAAGAATACTCCGACGTAAAACCATCCTCTCACCTCTTACTTCTTATCTCTTACAGATTGGCCAGTTCGACAATCTTGTCGACAGCAGCAGAAAGTCCATCGACATCCTTACCACCTGCCGAAGCATAGTGAGGCTGACCACCGCCACCACCCTGGATGAGTTTGGCGGCCTCGCGAATCATCTGACCGGCGTTGAGCTGGTGTTCCTTCACCATATCGTCGGAAAGCATCACGCTGAGCAGCGGTTTGCCCTGGAACTTAGAACCGATGACGCAGACAAGGTTCTCGGGAATAGCCTCGCGGACCTTGAAGACTAGGTCTTTGGCCATCTGGGCCTCGATGGGCAGAATGGCTCTGACGACCTGTACACCGTTGATATTCTGAGCTTTGCTGACGACTTTTTCCTTCAACGTCTCAACAGCCTGCTGCTGGAACTGCTCCAGCTCGTGCTTCATCGTATCGTGCTCGTCGACATACTTCTGGATGATGCCCAACAAGTCCTGTCCGTTGCTGAAGAACGAGCGGATACGCTGGATGGTGTCCTCGTAGGAGTAGATATACTCCTCGCAGTCGCGGCCAGTGACGGCCTCAATACGGCGTACGCCGGCAGCCACACTGCTCTCGCTGAGAATCTTGAAGAATCCGATGCGACCCGTGCTGGTGGCGTGAATACCACCGCAGAACTCGCATGACGGTCCGAAGCGTACCACACGCACCTTATCACCGTACTTCTCACCGAAGAGGGCGATAGCACCTAACTGCTTAGCCTCTTCGAAAGGCATGTCGCGGTGCTCGTCGATGTGGATATCCTGACGAACCATGTCGTTCACCATGCGTTCCACCTGGCGCAGCTCGTCGTCGGTGACCTTCTGGAAGTGCGAGAAGTCAAAACGCAGGGAATGAGGACCGACAAAGGAGCCCTTCTGCTCCACATGGTCGCCCAGCACTTGCTTCAGAGCATAGTCAAGCAGGTGGGTAGCGGTATGGTTGGCTGCCGAGGCATCGCGCTTGTCGGTATCGACGCAGGCCATGAACTCCGCCGTGGGATCAGCAGGCAGTTTCTTGACAATGTGTACGCTCTGACCATTCTCACGCTTGGTATCGACAATGTCGATGGTCTCGGCCTCGTTGCAGAGCACACCCTGATCACCGACCTGTCCACCCATTTCGCCATAGAACGGTGTGTAGTCGAGTACCAGCTCGTAAAACTCGTTCTTCTTCTGTGTCACCCTGCGGTAACGCAGGATGTGGCAAGGGTATTCAGTATAGTCGTAACCGACGAACTGCTGTTCGCCTGAGGGAGAGACCTCAGGAGTGGCGGCAACAATGACCCAGTCGCTGTTTTCGACGGCTGCGGCATTACGGGCGCGGTCTTTCTGCTTCTGCATCTCGACATTGAACTGCTCCTCATCGACGGTAAAGCCGTTCTCACGGCAGATCAGCTCCGTGAGGTCGAGGGGGAAACCATAGGTATCAAACAAGCGGAAAGCCTGAACACCGTCGAGGATGAGACCCGACGGAGAAGCGTCGGGAGTTGTGGCCTTTATTTCTGCCATGGCTTTGTCGAGCAGGGCGATGCCCTTGTCAAGGGTGCGCAGGAAGGAGTCTTCCTCTTCCTTAATAACTTTGGTGATGAGTTCCTGCTGGGCCTTCAGCTCAGGGAAGGCGTCACCCATCTCGGCCACCAGTGTAGGAACGAGACGGAACAGGAAACCATCCTTCTGACCTAAAAAGGTATAGGCGTAGCGCACTGCACGGCGCAGAATGCGGCGAATGACATAGCCGGCCTTGGCATTGCTGGGCAGCTGGCCGTCGGCAATAGAGAAAGCTACGGCACGCAGGTGGTCGGCACAGACGCGCATAGCAACGTTGATTTCTTCTTGGGACTCATTGGTCTCATTGGCTCCATTGAGCTCATTAGTCTTATTGGACTCATGGGCCTCATAGGTCTCATAAGAGAGGCCGGTGAGCTGCTCCTCCATCTTAATGATAGGCTGGAAGATGTCGGTATCGTAGTTGGAGTGTTTACCCTGCAGCATGCGTACCAGACGCTCAAAGCCCATACCGGTGTCGATGACATTCATCGACAAAGGCTCCAAAGAGCCGTCGGCCTTGCGGTTGAACTGCATGAATACGATGTTCCATATCTCGATAACCTGCGGGTGGTCTTTGTTGACCAATTCGCGCCCAGTAGGACCGTTCTTCTTCTCTTCCTCGGGACGGCTGTCGACGTGAATCTCGGAGCAGGGTCCGCAGGGACCTGTGTCTCCCATTTCCCAGAAGTTGTCGTGTTTGTTGCCGTTGATGATGTGGTCAGCCGGCACGTGCTTAGCCCAGAACTTGGCAGCCTCGTCGTCGCGGGGGATATTCTCCTCGGGTGAGCCCTCAAACACGGTAACATAGAGGTCTTTGGGATCAAGCTTCAGCACATCTACCAAATACTCCCAAGCCATGTCGATGGCGCCCTCCTTGAAGTAGTCGCCGAACGACCAGTTGCCAAGCATCTCGAACATGGTATGGTGGTAAGTATCATGACCTACCTCTTCCAGGTCGTTGTGCTTACCGCTGACGCGCAGACACTTCTGAGTATCCGCACGACGACGGGGCTCCGGGTCACGTGTACCTAATATAATATCCTTCCACTGGTTCATGCCTGCGTTGGTAAACATCAGCGTGGGGTCATCCTTGATAACCATCGGTGCAGAGGGCACGATGGCGTGCTGCTTCGACTCAAAGAACTTTTTGAATGAGTCGCGAATCTCGTTGGCTGTCATCATATCTATTTACAATTTGACAATTTACTATTTGACAATTTATTGTTTTGACTATTTACTCTGTTACAATTTTGGGTGCAAAATTACTAAAAATATATCAATTACCCATTATCAATGATGAATTATTTTACGGAAGGGGACAAAATGAGGCGTTGAACGTCTTTTTATATATAAAATATAAACGTAATTAAGCATAAGGATATGGAAACGACATTCAAAAAACCGTTGAGCGGCATCATACCGCCACTGGTAACCCCGCTGAAGGACAATGAGACACTGGACATAGAGAGTCTGGAACGACTGATAGAGCACCTCATCGAGGGTGGTGTTCACGGCCTGTTCGTACTCGGCACAACGGGCGAAGAACAAAGCCTGAGCTACGATGTGCGCAAGCAGATGATCAAGGAGTCGTGCCGCATCAACCACGGACGCCTGCCGCTGTTGGCGTGCATCACTGACACGAGCATCGAAGAGAGCGTGAAACTGGCCAAGAAGGCTGCCGACTATGGTGCTGACGGCGTCGTCTCTGCCCCGCCCTATTACTTCGCCACGGGTCAGCCCGAGCTGGCACAGTTCTACGAGGAACTGGTGCCGCAGCTGCCGTTGCCCGTATTCCTCTACAACATGCCCAGCCATGTGAAGGTAAGCTTCGCCCCTGACACGGTGGCGCGTCTGGGACAGTTGGAGCAGGTAGTAGGCTTCAAGGACTCCTCGGCCAATGCCGTCTACTTCCAGAGTGTGATGTACAAGATGCAGCACCGCCCTGACTTCGCCATGCTGGTAGGTCCCGAGGAGATTACAGGCGAGTGTGTGCTGATGGGTGGCCACGGTGGTATCAACGGCGGAGCCAACATGTTCCCCGAACTCTATGTGGCCATGTACGACGCCGCCAAGGCTCGCGACATCGACCGCATGCTGAAGCTCCAGCAGTTCATCATGCAGATATCGACCACCATCTACAGCGTCGGCAAGCACGGTTCGAGTTACCTGAAGGGACTGAAGTGCGCCCTCAGCCTGCTGGGAGTTATCAACGACGACTTCGTAGCTTCGCCGTTCTATAAGTTCGAGGCTCCTGAGCGTGCCAAGATCCAGGCCGCCCTCGACGCCTTGCCAATAGAGAACGGGAAGTTGAAAATCTGACCCCTCACCTCTAATAGACTATGCATCTGATTGACTTCATCGTATTCATTGTCTTCACCCTGGGCGTAGTCGTGTTCGGCTGTTCGTTCTTCAAGAAGGGCAGCAGTGCTGACGAGTTCACCTCGGCAGGCCATAGCATCCCCGGCTGGGTGGTGGGCATGAGTATCTTTGCCACCTACGTCAGCAGCATCTCGTACATCGGCTACCCGGGCAAGGCCTTTGCCGCTAACTGGAACGCCTTTGTCTTCTCGTTGTCAATACCCATCGCCTCGTACTTTGCCGCCAAATACTTCGTGCCCTTCTACCGCCATAGCGGCTCGGTGTCGGCCTACACGTTCCTGGAGGAGAAGTTCGGAGCCTGGGCTCGCATCTATGCCTCAGCCTGCTACCTGTTGACGCAGATAGCCCGCATGGGCAGTATCCTGTATCTGCTGGCCGTGCCCATGTACATCCTGATGGGCTGGGACATGCATACCGTCATCATCCTCACCTCCATCGGCATTATCATCTACTCCATGATGGGCGGACTGAAGGCCGTCATCTGGGCAGATGCCATTCAGGGACTGATACTGATAGGCGGCGCCCTGTTGTGCTTAGGCATTCTGATGTTCTCCATGCCCGAAGGTCCCATGCAAACCTTCGAGCTGGCCATCAACAGCCCCGAGGGCAACAAGTTCTCGTTGGGAGCCTTAACCGACGACCTGACGACGTCGACGTTCTGGGTGTGCCTCATCTACGGTATCTTCATCAACCTGCAGAACTACGGCATCGACCAGAACTACGTGCAGCGCTACCATGCTGCCAAAACCGATCAGGACGCGAAGTTCTCAGCCCTCTTCGGAGGCTACCTCTTCATCCCCGTGTCAGCCCTGTTCTTCCTCATCGGCAGCGCTCTCTACAGCTACTACCAGGCTGGCGTTGCTCCCCTGCCCGACCACATCGCAGCGAAGCCCGACTACGTATTCCCCTTCTTCATCGTCAACGGGCTGCCAGTCGGACTGCGCGGTCTACTGATAGCCTCTATCTTCGCTGCTGGCATGTCGACCGTATCGACGTCAGTAACCAGTGCCGCCACCATCATCCTGACGGACTATGTGCGCCCATTCTTCTTAAAGGCCCGCAGCGTAACAGACCGTCTTCGCCACCACGACCCCTCCGACCATCATAGCCACCAGAAGTTGGAACTGGCCATTGTCCGCCTCAGCAGCTTCGGCGTAGGACTTCTCGGTGCCTGCGTGGCCATTGCCATGCTCAGCGTGGAGAGCATCATCGATGCCTGGTGGACGCTGTCCAGCATCTTCTCAGGCGGCATGTTAGGATTGTTCCTCTTAGGCTGCATCCCCACACGTATCAATCGCTTTGCGGCCTTATTAGGCTGTCTTGGCGGCATCTTCGTCATCGCCTGGATATCGCTGGCCGACATGTGGAACCTGCCAGGCATCCACTTGCATCCCTATCTGGCCATCGTACTCGGCACCTGTGTCATCTTCCTCGTAGGATTCTGCTTCACTTTCCTGCTGAAGGCCAAACCCGGAAAGAACTAAAGCGCAAACGCTAAACATAATAACCATGATGGAGCAACGCGACAAGATACACCCCTTCTCCAGCCGACTGGTACGCTGGCTGACCATCTCACTGTTTATTACTATCAGCGGCATATCCTATTTGGTATATCTCATGGTGAGTACCATCATGACCGACGTGACCTGTACACAGCGCATGCACGAACTGGACTACACCATCGAGCGCATCAACGGATTGGTTAACATCGTAGAGTTGGCAGCTAAAAACCACGATGCGCTGATAGAAGAGAACCTCGGCAACCCCACCATGCTCGACGCCAAGCTGCGAGAGATTGTCGTGGAGAATCCCAAATTAATGGGTGTCGGACTGGCTTTCATAGAAGACTACTATCCCGAGGTAGGCCGGTGGTGCGAACTATATGTCACGCGAGATGACCACGGCACTTCCGTCGAACAGATTGGGTCGGCTGAACACGACTATTTCAAGTCTCAATGGTTCCAGAAGGGATTGAAGGCCGACAAGAACGACGGCTGCTGGTCGGATGCCTACTACGACGACAGTGGAGCCCATGCGTTGCTGACTACCTTCTCACTGCCCATCCATGACAAGAGCGGCAAGGTCATAGCCGTACTGGGTGCCGACGTCTCGCTGAGTGAGATGCAGCAACATCTGAAGGAGGTGGACGACTGGAATCTCGCCAACAACTGGCTGAACAAGGAAGGTGATCCGGATTTCATCAAGAGATTCTTGACAAACCCAGGCTACAGTTTCATTCTGCAGAGCGACGGTACCTATCTGGTTCACCCGGACACCAAACGTCTGATGAAAGGCAACTTCTACAAGGAGTCTGTCCTTACCGCAGACTCACTCGACAACAAACTGGCGGACGTTCTTCAGAAAGGGTTGCGCGGCTATCTGGGCCAGAATGAAGATGAGGACATCACACTCACCATCGACGGACAGGAGGCTTATGTGTTCTATGGTCCCGTGCATCACACCGGCTGGTCCACCGTCATCGTCTCCCCCGCCATAGGCATCCGCATCGTAGGATACATTGTGGGAGGCATGGTCGTCCTGGTCATGCTCATCGGCATGATTATTGCACTCGTTGTCTGTCACATCGTCGTACGACGCGCTACCAAACCCTTGAAACAATTGGCACATGCGGCTATGGAAACCGGTGACGGACACTTCGACATCGAATTGCCGTCCATTAAGATGCACGACGAGATACGCCTGTTGCGCGACTCCTTTGAGAATATGCAGCACTCATTGGCAAAATACATAGAACAGCTGAAGGATACAACAGCGTCGAAGGCTGCCATGGACAGCGAACTGCGTATTGCCAACCACATCCAGATGGCCATGCTGCCCAAGGTCTATCCGCCCTATCCGGAGCGCAAGGACATCGACATCTTCGGCATGCTGACACCCGCCAAAGCCGTCGGCGGCGACCTCTTCGACTTCTACCTGCGCGACGACAAGCTATTCTTCTGCATCGGCGATGTCAGCGGCAAGGGCGTTCCTGCCTCATTGCTCATGGCCGTTTCACGCTCGCTGTTCCGTAACATCTCGTCGTACGAGTCATCACCAGAAAAGATTGTATCGGCTCTCAACGATGCCATCTGCGAGAACAACGACTCGTCCATGTTCGTCACCATGTTCATCGGCGTCCTCGACCTCAAGAGCGGTCACCTGCGCTACTGCAATGCCGGCCACGACGCACCGATGCTCATCGGCCGCGGCGTAGGCACGCTGACCTGCATTCCCAATCTGCCTGTTGGTGTCATACCCGACATGAAGTTTGTCCTGCAGGAGGATGAAATCGACCGCAACACGACCATTTTCCTCTATACCGACGGCCTGAACGAGGCTGAAGATAACACCCATGCCCAGTTTGGTATGGAGCGCATCAAGGCATTGGCCGAATCGTTGCTGTTACAAAAACAACATCAGCCAGAGCGTCTCATCAACGCAATGACTGATGCAGTTCGTCAATTCGTTGGCGATGCCGAACGTAGTGATGACCTCACCATGCTCGCCATCCAACTGAAGACTACTTCATAACGACTTTCTTGCCGTTCATGATAACCAAGCCCTTGTAGCCGTCGGCAACACGCTGGCCGGCCATGTTGTACATCGGAGTCTGGATGTCTATCGTCTGAACGCCCTTGACAGACTCGATGCCCGAGGCTTCCTTCTTGAATGTCACAGCAATGTCGTCAACATAGCAAGTGGCTGAGGTCTCCTTTGAACTATTGGTTGTAACAGCAATCCGGAAGCGCGTACCCTGGGGAATATCACGGAAAGTCAAAGCCTTGGACTGCGACTTCTGGACCGTATAATAAGATGTTGCAGTAGGCTGTGCCGTCCACGTTGTACCATCTGTGCTGGTATGGAAATAGACGCGAAGACTTGACACAGATGAATTCTTAATGGTAAACGAAACATCACGGAGAGACTTTCCCATAGCCGACGAACTCAGCGTTCCACCCTTGTTCAGGCAGACGACGTGCTGTCCGTTGCCAATGTCCTCTGTTGCCTGTATGACAGCAGCTTTGTTCAAATCCCAAGTGCAGAACTTTCCTGTCAGTCCTGTTGCGCCACTCTCGGCCAATGGGGTTGTCTCGAAATCCTCAACGGTAACAGGATAGAGATCCTTGCCGGCCTCGAAGCTGATAACACCCTCATTAGTCGTGATATCATAGAGATCTATAGCAGCACCCTTTGCTTCCCACACCGCATTGGTAGCAGGTGTCAGGTCAATGCCCGTAAAGGGAGCATTGTCTACCAGTTGCAGGCATTCGTTGCCCGCACTCACATTAACGGTATTAGAGGTGAACTTCTTGGGATCAGAGGTATCCACGCGCCATACCAAGAGGCCATGCTTGGGCAAAGACTGGTCCCAGCCCTGCTTCTGGCGGTTCTCCACATAGAATACCTCACCATTCTTTTTTGTCTTGACAATAAACGCTTTGTTAGACGTGTTGAATGGCTCCAGCGAATAGTTGCCAGCCACCTCCAGCGTGGTAACGGTGTTGTCGGCAAAGCCTAACACATAACGCTCAAAGGCGCTATAGCCCACAGGTGAAAGACCCTGATTAGAATCTCCGCCATTATCCATCAAATCGTATTCGCCAGGAGTTTGTGCAGGAGTTTCGCTATTTTGCGTCTGATAGTGGTCGGCAAGACCCAATACGTGGCTGAACTCATGGCACATGGTGCCAATGCCGTCTGGATAGGCATGCTGACTGGCCAACACCTCATAGTCCTGTATCTCTACGCTACAGGCATAGCGTCCGAACTTCTTGCCATCGTATGACGGGAAATTGAAATAGTCACGGGCTCTCTGATAAGCGTTCACATATTCAGAATAGTCATTGGCATGGGGCCACATAAACTTCATGTTGTTACCTTGCACATAACTGCCATAGCCGGCAAAGATGACATAAACCATATCAATGACGCCGTCATTGTTCAGGTCATAATTGTTGAAATCCACCGTTTTGTCGGCCTCAGCCAGCACGGCCTTCAAGATATTTGATATTCTGGTATCCCAACCTGCTCTAACATTACCTTGTGCATCCTTCGGCCAGGGATATTCGCAGGAAAGACTAATGGTGACAGGGCCTACCACGTCGAACGTCGGGTCGAAGATGCCCAAGGAATTATCGTAGAAATAGTCGCGGACACTACCCTTGACATCATAGGGATACACCGACTTCGAGTCGTCTTTGTAATTCTTCTCACTGGTCAGTTTCTGATAGAAGCTTTGCGGAGACGCCATCTTAAAAGCCTTGTCGTTCCAGTTCACCAGTACCACCAGACCCTTGAACTGCGAATAGTTGATGCGCTCAGAGATAGCACCCGGTGTGATGGCACGACGCTGGCCGTGTTCCAGACTTTCATACGTCGAACGATACATCTTGCTTACCTGCTCCTTCCACTGCTTGCCAGCCTCCGACATCTCAGGACGTTCCATCTTCTGGATACTGTTCAGGAACGCATTCTCAGCCTCCTGACGAGCCTCAGCATTCCGAGCCACGAGAGCTGAAGCCGTCAGCACATTGCCCTGTTTCACGGCGTAGCGGTAGAAACCGTCACTGCCCTTGATGACTGTATAGCCGTCGACAGTCGTTGTAAAACTTTGAAACTCGTCGCCATGCATCACCAACGTCACCGTGGTACCGTCAGGCTGCAGTATATCAACGGGTTTCGAGTACGCAGGGCGTCCCCACATCACTGCCACATTCAGCAACAGTGACATGATCAATACTAATCTCTTACTCATTCTTGCTATTCTATTTTATTACCAATTGCACTTAATCTGCCTGCAAAGGTACAAACTTTCTGCGTTTCTCCAAAACGTTTATTGAAAAATTTGCTCCAGACCCCTAGAGCGTTTTGCTCCAATGGGTGGAGTAACTTGCTCCAGCCATTGGAGCAAGTCGCTCCCCCTATCAAAGCTATCACACATCTATCACTACGCAAACGGGAAGGCTCTTGCGAGTCTTCCCGTTTTATAGAGATAGCCAACTTATGTTTACTTCAGCACGACCTTTTTGCCGTCCTTGATGACGAGGCCCTTGAAGCTTGCGTCAACACGCTGGCCAGCCATGTTGTACATAGCAGAAGTAGTGCTCTTAGCAGCAACAGCGTTCTTCACAGCCTCGATGCCAGTAGGAACAACAGCATCACCCTGGATAATGGTAACAAGCTTAGACTTGGCACCCTTTTCACTTACAACACGGAACTGAGCATAACGTCCCTTTTCTCCTGCAGGCAGAGGCTCAGCTTCAAAATTAGCAATAGTAACATTGTACTTTTCGAAGAATTCATCATTGAAATCTTTAATGGTCACCCATTCGGGCAGGCCTTCAAACCCGTAGTTGTCAGAAAGCTCGATTCCTTCCCAGTCAGACAGACGAGCACAGATGCTGTAATAATAGAAATCAGGATCCTGTACAGTCTTTGGCTGACCAGATTCAGGGTCAGTTGTCTCATATTCTGCATAGACAGCACCACCCTCTACGGGAGCAATCAAGTTCTCGAATTCTTCACCAACCTCGGCATAGTCGAACATACCATTCAGGTAAATAACGGCATTATACTGGCGGTTATCAGGACTAGATTTTGGATAAGTCTGAATATAGTACAAACCTTCTACCAATTCGCCATTGTCCTTACGAACATACTCACAGCAAGTACCTTCTACGCCGCCTTCATTCTCAAAGTAGTCACGCTCAGTAGCCATCACATCACACATATAGAGGCTGAAGTTGACACCCTCCTGGTCGAAACCATCAAGCTCGATAGCGAAAGGACAGTCAATAACAACAGGCTCAATAACTGGGGTACCAAAATCATCTTTCCCCATGTTAGCAACCTCAACAAAGCCATAAGCGATACCAGCCTTGATAAGGTCACCTGCTTCACCCGTTTGGATGCTTTCACTTGTAATAGGAATCTCGGCCAATATTTCGTCGGTAAACTTACCTTCCTCGGTCATCTTGATGATACGAGCAGTCACCTGCTTACCCTCAGGAATGAAATCCGTCGCAACGGGAAGACTAGTTGAAGAATATTTTTCGTTATATGATACAACGGGGAACTGCAAAGAATACAGGCAATAAGGAGCTGCTGGTTTGTCAAAAAACTCAATGACGTTCTTACGCTTGCATGCTACAGTCTGTTCATCAATTTTAAGGTTGCGATCAGCCGTACCGAAAATGGCAGCATTACTGAAACCATAGTAGTAGCCACCGATACGGTTCACTTGAGTAACACTCAGCAAAGAGTCACCATTAATAAGACTGACTCTGCTCGGTGTAAGCTCATCAGCGTACTTGTAAGAAGTTTCGCCTACGGTCAGAGTCGGAATATAGTATGAACTAATATAGCCACGACCAACCACTGGAAAGCTTGTCGTCAGATCATTGTTCTCATCGCCTGGAACTTCCTCCGGTTCAGTTGTGCCTACGTACCACTTAGCATTTGCCTTATCAGTAGCATAGTTCTTGAAGGTCACATCTGCCAAAGCAGGAATATAAAGATACAAGTACTTGTTAGAAGAAGTGCCAGAAACGTAGAATGTGCCATCAGGACGGTCGTAAGACACACCATTAGCAATGGTTCTGCGAGCTGTTTTGACAGCAGCAGAGTTGTACATCTCATTACAGGGCAGAGCAGCTACAGGTGCTACCTGAGCTTTCATCGCTGTACGTGCATTCTCAGCGTTGAACTTCACTGCTTCCTGAGCAGTAGCGGCCAATGACATGGTTATCATTGCAGCCGACAAAAGTAAAACTTTTTTCATAATGCTAATAATTTAGTTATTAATGTTTAATGACTGTAGTTATTAAATATTCATCACAAACCAAATGTCTGAGTTTGTTTTTGATGTCAATTTGATTCTCTGGAGATTGAACCTGGAGTCAGCAGCAGACAACTGCATCTCCTGAGAAATGGTATCCCAGATCGTCTTCAGAGCAGGACAACGGTTCATCACATTCTGCGCTGCAGTATTAGAGGGCTCCACGAACTTGAATGTTGCTTTATCCTTGTCCTCATTGCAGTCAAAGGTAAAGTAGTAAGTCTGGTTAGCGACCTTACCGCTAGAAAGGTAGCTCATCGTCCAGACATACTTCTGCAGCTTGCTGTCATAACCGAAGTTGATGTTGCTCAACACGAAGTTTTTGTTGACAGCCTTTAATTCCGCAGCCAGTTTGTCCATCAAATCCTTAAAGCTGGCAGACATTTCAGCACCAGCCTTGGTAGTCCACTTCTTCTTCTGCAGATATTCATTATAGAACTTAGCCACAGGATAGCCCTCAATGACATAGGAGCCGTTCTCCAGACAGGTGAACCTGTCCTCAGCTTCGTTGTAGACGAACTCACGGGCATCACACTTGCTTCTTCCGATATTGTAAAGGAAGCGCATGTAATACTTTCCGTTACGCTGGGTAATTGTAAACACGTGGTCTGTGCTCTGGGTAATGGCATCACCGCCGACGGGATAAAACTCTGCAATACCCTTGCTGGCCTTGGTCATCACAAAGGTGGTGTCGCCTAAGAAAGCCTGGGCATTGTTGGGTGCATCGGCAGAGAAGATTTTATCTTTGAACGCATTGAGATCCTTCATATAAGCCTGGAAGTCCGTATCGTACGGAAGTTTCACCATACGAATATAAGCACCACGCTTCTTACCCTTCAGCATTACGACATCAGCATTCTCCTTCATATCCAGTACGGCAAACTCGTAGTCACCTTCGTAGCCACGACCCTGATAGAGGTCCTTAGAGGAGTTGGCAACACCTGGATCTGAGAATGTGTGGATGCAGTTGTTGAAGGTATTGAACGACAACACGGGACCTTGGTCGGAAATAATCTGCCACAAAGAAGTATCGTTGATATAATAATTTAATGATACAGCGTTCTGCATAGCCTGCTCCACAGAGCCGTCAGCCTTAAAACGGTTCAAGATGACGTATCCCAGTCCTGCAGGATATGGGTCTCGCGTCTCGGGGTCAAGTTCGAATGTGCCCAAGGGATAGTACTCCATCACCCATGCTGTACCTCCCAAACGCTTAGTATAGGTCACCTGCGATTCAGAAAGGCGCTCGGCAGCAGAACTGGAGAAGAGATCGTCTTCTTCGTTCTTACAACCCGTCAGTACCAAAGCACTGGCAGCAAGCAATACTGCTATTGATAATATATTCTTCATCATAATCTGATAGTCTTTATTGCGTATATTCAGTTACTAAATCACTTGGTGGGCATGAGCTCCTTGTACTTATCTACCTGCTTGCGCAGCTCCTCCATCAGCGTGGTACCATCAGGACGACGATAGGTTAGCAGGTTGATGGGACGTCCATTGGAATCCTTGACCATATAACCTTTATCGTCATATAGATACTGTTTCTTCTGTACAGCATCGCGTACCTTATCAATATCGTAGTTGAAGTTGACAGCCAACCACTCACGAACCATCTGCAGTTTCTTAAGGATGACATCCTTACCGGTTTCATTACCTGTTCTATCCACCACACTGAGATAGACGATGTTGCCATTGGCGTCAGGTACAGCATAGCCATCTGCGTTGCGCTGAATGTACTTACGGCTAACCTGGATGGTAATGGTATCACCACCAGACGTTGTACCTACCTTCCAATAATAGCCTACGGAGTCACGATGTGCCAAGCCCTTTTTCACTTTAGCGTCACAGTTCTTCCAGTGAGCATAATTGACATCGGTAGCCACCTCCCAGCTCTTGGTAGCGCCGTCCAACATGTGTGCCCAGGTAATAGAGTCCTTCACGATGTAGTTGGCAATGACCTCTACCCAGTCCTCACGAGCCTGTGAGGAAGCATAGGGTGAGACGAAGCCCTGACCCAGCACAACGGAGTCAGGAGTATCCTGCCAACCGGCGCTGTTATAGAACGTCGACGAGATGAGGTTGAAGTCCTGCGGATAGTTGACATTCTGGTGCAGAATGTGCGAAAACTCGTGGTGCATGGTCTTGAAGAAATACTCGTTGAGGTTATCAATGTTGTCAGGCTTCAGGCTCTCAGCATTGAAAAGCGTAATCTTCAGACCGCCTTCAGCAGTACCCAGCTTGATGGTACCCGACGTGGGGTTGTATGCTGGTGAACCGATGATGTGCATCACACGGGGGCTGTACTTCTTCAGGAACTCCTGACCAACGACGTCGCGATAGACATCGTACCACAGATACTTGTTCAGCACGGCCAGGTTAACACACTGGTCATAGGAACAGGGTGTCAGGTTGTAGTCCATGTCGGAACCGATGTCCTGCAGTCTGTACAGGTAACGCATATTGTACGGCTCCTGGAAGTTCACCTTGATAAAGGTATCCAAGGGGAAGCTGTACACAGTGCGGTCCAGCGTCTCGTTCACCGAGGGGAAGATGCTGTCGGTGAAGTCGTCATCGGAGCACGAAGTAACATTCAGCGTGGTCAAAGCCACGAGCATGACAACAAATATATTCAGTTTCTTCATATCTTAACCCTCCTTATTATTTATTATTAGCCATTGCGTCCGAGCCTTGTTTCATCTCCTTGCCTGCACCTTCAGCTGCGCTGGTGACAGGACGTGAAGTGGGCAGACCGGCAACCAGAACCTCTGCAGGCAGTTCGACGGCCAGACGGGAGTCGTGAGCTTCAATATTAAACGTCACGACCTGTCCATTTTGCCAGTATGTATGAGTAAAAGGTAGACCCAGGCGCTTGATGTCGAAGAATCGCAGACCCGTCCAAGCGGTCTCATAGCGACGCATATCGTTGATGATATTCATATAGGTCACCTTGTTAGCAGGGATGACAAACGAAGGGCTGACCTTCTGTGTGAAGTCCCAGTTTTCCTTCACGTTACTGTGATCCTTGTACTGTGAGGCAGCATACCAGCTTTCCATAGATGTCCTGGTGGGAGGCAGTGTCAGACCTGAGGAGTAGCGGTCTTTGGTCTTCTGCGAGAAGTTATAACGGCTCTCCTCGTAGGCGATGAGGTCTTCTACACATCCATCGATGTCGTTTTGACCTAACAACTCAGCCTCGGCACGCTCTAACAACAGCTCGGTGCATGTAAACTCACGACGGATAATGTGGGGATAACCGATACCGGCCACCTTATCGCTATACTCGAAGCGCTCGGAAATACGACCGCTCTTGTATCCGTGGTCAGAGTTACCGTCCCAATAGTACTTGTCAGCAACACCTGCTACGGGGTTCCAATAGTAGCGTGAGCAGTGGGTCAGGTGACCATAGATGTCACGCAGTGCCTTACCGGCCGTTGCGTAGCGGTAGCCTACGGCACGACGCCACTGACGTGAATAGGTAGCAACGAGCATCAAGTTGTTAGGCTGATCGGGGCTTTGCCAGATTTCTGCTACATCCGTAGAGTTGGTGGCATCATCGCACTTCTCCCAGTTGTAAAGGAGTGTAGGCAGACCAGCACGGCCTCCGGTTGAGTTCTCACCCAGCACGGCATTGGCGTGCTCAATGCACTTGTCATAGTTTCTCTTATAAAGATAGAAGCGGGCTGCAAAGGCATGAGCAGCCTTGCTGTTGAAGTGCCACTTGGGTTTCTTGTAGTTCTGTTCGTTCAGGTACTTCAGGCCCTCTTCCAGGTCTTTCTCAATCTTCTGATAGGTAGCAGTCACGTTCTCACGGTCGTAGTCAACGTGCACCTTGTCCTCAGGGGAAGTGATGTAAGGGATACCTACATCGCCACGGCTCAGTTCCTCGTCGCGGTAAGCCTGCGAGAAGATATTAACCAGCACGAAGTGGTTGTAGGCACGCGCCAGAAAAGCCTCTCCGTAGGCAGCCTTCATGGCATTGCTGCACTGCTCTATGGGCGTACTGCCACGAAGATTGTCCAGATTTTCAATAGCATGGTTAGCTACTGCTATAGCCTTGTAACTGCTCTCCCAAATATCTGCGGGAGTATCGGAGTTATTGGTGCTGACGGCCTTGAACTGATAAGCCTCGTCGTCCATCAAATCGTAAGACGTCAGGTTGAAGCGCACCTCTATCTCTTCACCGCTACTCTGCGTAGCCATGTAGGGAGCATTGATATCAATGATGTTGTCGCTCGAAATCTCGCACATCCATCCATAGTTGGAGTTGGAATAGGCCGTACCGAGCAGCATGACGATGTCCTCGACGTTGTTCAGCTCAACGCGCTCGTCGGGAGCCTTGTCCAGGAAGTCACTGCACGACGTCAGGCTCATGCCCAGGGCCAGAATGGATAAACCTATATATTTCTTCATATTCATAATCATCTTATTCTTTCGTTTTATTCATTCATCATCAGCATTACATTCCCAGACGCAGTGTGAACGTCATCTGCTTAGGCATAGGCGTTGCCACACCACCGGCGTTAACGAACTCAGGATCCTGACCGTTCAGCTTCTTGTCACTGTAAATGAGCCAGATGTTTGTTACGTCAAACTTCAACGAGCAGGTATTCAGACCGATTCTGTTAATCCACTCCTTCGGCATGTCGTAGGTCAGTGAGATATTCTTCAGTCGGATGAAACCGCCATCAGCAACGCGAGCCGTTGAGTAATTGTAGGCATTGTATGCGTAGTTCAGGTGGTTAATGTCGTGGTACTGACGGCGGCTGGCAATGGCCGGAATTTCAGTGATGTGCTCATCACCGGGCTGTACCCAACGGTTCTTGAACTCCTTCGGCATAGCCGACATATCGCTGTAAGCAGCAGAGAAAGCCGGGTCGAGACGTATCTTATTGCCGAACGAATAGGTTACGAATACATTCAGACGCCAGTTCTTCCACGTCACGGTATTGTTCAGACCACCCGTTGTAGTAGGCTCCGTAGGACCTTCATACTTCAGGAAGTCGAGCTTCTCGTACTCCTGGAAGTTGATGTCTGTCAGGGTCTTCACACCATCCTGGTTGATGACCTGGGGCAGACCCTGGTCATTCAGACCGGCAAAGGGGATAGAGAACAGGGCTGATACAGGATAGCCCTCGCGATAGTGGTTGGTAGAGTTACCGGTAACCAAGTCAATGACATTCGAGCGCGACTTCAGGTCGGTAATCTCGTTCTTGGCGTACGAGAAAGTGAAGTCGGTAGTCCACTTCCAGTCTTTATTCTGCAAGTTGGTGGACGAGAGGGTCAACTCCACACCATGCGACTTCATGGTAGCCACGTTGGCCATCTTGTTGATGTAACCACCCACACCCTGGGTCTGCGTGTAACCAATCAGGTCGTAGTTGTTACGCCAATATATATCGAAGTTCAGGTTCAGTCGGTTGTGCAGGAAACCAGCATCCAGACCGAGGTTGAACTCGTGCTTCTTCTCGTAGGTCAACTCCGTGTTGGCAATCTCGCTCAACGCTGTAACGGTCTCCATCTGGTCACCCTGAGGACGCCAGGCGTTCATTGAGTAGTAGATGGGCAGTGCGTTCGATACATTGGCAGGACCGCGGTCAGCAGTCAGCGAGTAAGAAAGGCGCAGTGCAAGGTGTGACACCTTGTAATTGGTATTCTCCATCCACTTCTGGAAGAAGTTTTCCTCGTGGGCATTCCATGCACCGGAGATGTTCCACGTCGGCAGCCAACGAGCACTGGTTGCCCTACCCAACTTATTGGTACCCTCATAGCGCAGGGTACCGTTGACGACGTAGCGTCCCTTGTAGGAGTAGTTGGCATTGATAAAGTAGGCAATGTTGCGCGACCATGACTTGGCGAACGAGCTCAGGATGGTACCTTCCTCCTTGGCTTGCTTGAAGAACTCGGGGGTAATGGTTACCAGACGGGCTGCATTGTAGTCTACGCCATAGTCAGAGTGGAACATGCGGTCCTTGTCAGTCTTGTTGACTTCCATACCACCGAAGAGTCCCATGATATGGGTCTCATCCCATACCTTATTATATTGTATGGTTCCACGGAAGTCCAACTGCTTCACCATATAGTCGTTACGGGTATAGATACCACCCTTCGGCATCACTGAAATAGGCAGTGAGTTGGGTTTATCGGGGTCAGTGTACAAGTAGCTGTTACTATACTGGATGTTAGGATTGTCCACACCGGCACGATAGGCCTCGGCCTGGTTCGACTCGTTGAGGATGAAGTGCTCCTGCGAAGTCTTCATGGTGCGGTAGGCTCCCAACAAGTGAATCTCCATGCCGCGAATGGGCTTATAAGTCAACTCACCCTGGAACTTCATGTCACTGACAGAAACGTCGATGTAGTTGTTGTCCAGTTCACGGAAAATGTTGAACGGGGCATAGTTACGGGTATAGACAGCATCGGGATCCAGCGTGCGCGAGGTATTCATGGCGTAGCTGAATGGGTTGATGTCGAACGAACGGTTAACGGCACCGCTCACCACGTCAGTAGAACGTGCCAAGGTACCGGGTGCCTTCTGGTCACGATACGAACCGTTAGTCAAAATGCTAACAATCAACTTCTTAGACAGGTTGTACGAAGCGTTCATGTTGGCGGTATAGCGCTCCACCTTTGAATCCTTCGTCCATCCCGGGTCGTACATCACAGACACCGAACCGTACAGGCTGGCCTTATCAGTACCTGTCGAAATGCTGACAGCGTGGTTCTGCACGATGTTGTTGTTGAACAGCAGGTCAAACCAGTCGGTATTGCGGAACTCTGCATCACGCAGGTAGGCATTCATGGCCGACTCAGTATAGTCCAAACCATACTGGCCATTGCCCTTATACTTGGCAATCTCGCTGTACATACGGCCATAGAGACCCTGCGAGCTACTGTTGGCAACCTGAGAGAACTCCAGCCAACCCTTAGTGGCCATTTCCTTATAGATACCCATCTGCTCCTGAGAGTTCGAGATGTTGTAGTTGCGATAAGAGGGCTTGAAACGGTAGGTGAACTCACCGGTGTAGTTCACTGTGCTGCGGCCTGCCTTACCACGCTTGGTGGTGATAACAACCACACCAGCCATAGCGCGAGCACCATAGATAGAGGTTGCGGAACCGTCCTTCAGCACCTGGAACGACTCGATATCATCAGCACTCAGACCGGCAATGGCATTAGAAATCAGCGTCACGGCATCACCAGACGACAGGTCGTCAGCGCTCACGTCGACAGCATCCTCCTGAATCACACCATCAATCACCCACAGAGGCTTGGAGCTACCATAAATAGACGTAGCACCACGGACACGAATCTTAGGAGCAGTACCGAAAGTACCAGACACGTTCTGCACAGATACACCGGCTGCACGGCCTTCCAGCGCACGGCTGACGTCGGCCACACCGTCCAACTTAGCCTTGTCGGCATCCACCTTCGTTGTAGCACCGGTAAACAAGCGCTTATCCTGCTTCATCATACCTACGGCTACAACCTCGTCCAATTGCTGTGAAGCATCGGGAGCTAAGGTAATCTTCATGCCGTTCTGCGGCTTTACCGTCTGAGTAGCCATACCAACATAGCTGATCACCAGTTTCTTGCCAGCGGGCACGTTAATCGAGAAATTACCATCCATGTCGGTCTTGGTACCCTGCTTAGTGCCCTGAACCATTACCGTTGCGCCGATACAAGGCTCGCCGGTATCCTCAAAGACGGTACCTGTTATCTTGTTCTGAGCCAGCGCAACGCCTATGCTCAACAACAAGCAGGTCATAAACATCGTTAGTCGTTTTTTCATAAACAATCTCTTTGTATTTTTATTTTTACTGTTTTTCTACGACGGCTAAGGGTGAAACCTCTGCTCTTAATCCTCGCGCGTACCTTAATTATATTAATAAGGCCCCCGATTCCTCTGCACCAAAAATGCATACACACCAAGGCACAATACGTAACAACGTGCAAAGTTAACGAATTCTTTTAACTTAGACAAATAAAATTATAAAAAAGATACATTTATGGTCGCTTTTTTAACTTCTAAGCCGCAATTTGTACCAAACTGTTGGTATTTCCTATCAAAAGTTATCAAGTCGTAACAAAAGTGATGTTTTTACACCCAAAGGCGCAAAGCATAAGAAATACAAACAAAAGAGCGGAGCTTCATCGCGAAGCCCCACCCTCCCAATAGTTAGTAGTATGTAGTCGTTGTTAGTAAGTCTTATGATAGTAAAATAGTATGTTTTTTTCATGTCCTGTCTGACAGCGGAGGGTGATGTCGGACGGCAGTTGTGGGGATCTGGTACCGCCGGCAACTACCAGAGGAGCCGTCTCCACTCGTATCTCGTCATAGAGTCCCGCCTCCATGAAAGCCTCGTGGGTCTGGCGACCACCCTCGACGATGAGCGACTGAATGCCGTGCTGATAGAGGTCGTCTATCAACTGGGGCAAGGGCCGCTGACGGGTCAGCACCACACGTTTGGGGTTGGGACCGTGCCAGTGGCGGACCGTCAACTGGGGATGTTCGCGGGCATCGGTGGTATGACCTACCAGGATGGCATCCTCCTCTGAGCGCAGCTGGTGACTCAACATACGGGTTTGTTCGTTGGATATCTGCAGGGCGTGACCATGGTCATCTATATAGCCGTTGGCCGTCTGAGCCCACTTTAAGATGATATAGGGACGGTGCTTACTGTGATAGGTGAAGAAACGGCGGTTCAGCCACCGGCACTCCGGCTCCAGCACCCCGACGGTCACCTCAATGCCCGCTTGGCGCAGCATCTCAATACCCCTACCCTGCACTTTGGCAAAGGGGTCCACGCAACCTACGACGACACGCTTGACGCCTTTCCTGACGATCAGTTCGGCACAGGGCGGTGTCTTGCCATAATGGGCACAAGGTTCCAAAGACACGTAAATGGTTGCTTCCGGCAGGAGGTGTTCGTTCTCCGGACGTACGCTGGCAAAGGCATTCACCTCGGCATGTCCCTCGCCACAACGGACATGATAGCCTTCACCAATTATTTTAGAGGTGAGAGGAACCACGATGACGGCGCCAACCATCGGATTGGGGCGCGCTCCATGAATGCCGTTGGCTGCCAGTTGTAAGCAGCGCCGCATATAAATTTCATCGATGGAAATTTGGCTCTTTTCCATATTCTTCGTACCTTTGCAGTTACTATGAGTTACCAGCAGTTCTGGCGCAGTTTGGCGCAAACATACGACGAGGGCGAGGCGAAAGCCATTGCCCGCATGGTATATGAAGTGCGCTTCGGCCTGACGCTGCCTGACCTTTTGCTCGGCAAAGATACACAATTATCCGCAGACCAACAAGAAGAATTGCAAGAAATTGTCCGTCGGCTGCAAAAGCAGGAGCCCGTGCAATATATTTTAGGACAGGCGGAGTTCTGTGGCCGCACTTTTCATGTAGCACCCGGCGTGCTCATTCCCCGCCCCGAAACAGAGGAACTGTGCAGATGGATAGCGAAAGAGGCGAAAGGTATAAGAGAGCACTCTATCCTTGACATTGGGACGGGTAGCGGATGTATCGCCATTACGTTGGCAGCGGAACTGCCCGAGGCTCAGGTGACAGCATGGGACATCTCCGAGCAGGCATTGGTCATTGCCCGTGACAATGCCAAACAACTAAACATCAATGTCCGTTTTGATCAGGTGGACATCCTTCATTATCAAAACACTTCCCCCAGTCCTTCCTCCCTCTCCCTCATCGTCAGTAATCCACCCTATATATTAAATAAGGAACGCGCGCGAATGGAAAACAACGTCCTCGGCTACGAGCCACACCTGGCCCTCTTCGTTCCCGACGACGACCCGCTGTTGTTCTATAGGGCCATTGCCACCTTCGGACAGAAGGCATTGAAGCCTGGCGGAAGCCTCTATTTCGAAATCAACCCCCTCTGCACCGCTGAGCTACAAGACCTGCTGCGTATGATGTCGTACCACGACATCGAAACCCGCTGCGACGAATACGGAAAACAACGACTGATGAAAGCCATACGATGAAACAGAAAACAGAACAAGATGCCTACCTGACGCTGGCGGCCCTCTGTGCCCAGAGCGAACACTGCCAGTGGGAGATGACGGAGAAGATGAGACGCTGGGAACTGGACGAGACGGCTCAGGCCCGAGTAATGGAGCGTCTCACCAAGGAGCGATACGTCGACGACGAGCGCTATGCCCGGGCCTTCGTCAAGGATAAGGTACGCTATAACAAGTGGGGACGTCGCAAGGTAGAGCAGGCCCTCTGGCAGAAGCACATCGACGAAGACATCCGCCAGCAGGTGCTTGACGAGGTCAGCGACGATGAATACTTAGACGTGCTGCGCCCCCTGCTGAAGCAGAAGCGCAAGGGCATTAAGGCGCAGAGTGAGTACGAACTGAACCAGAAACTGCTGCGCTTCGCCGTCGGGCGCGGCTTTACCTTTGATATCATCCGACAGTGTATTGACGGAGTGGAGGATGAGGAATGAGGAATGTTGAATGTGGAATGAAGAGTGAGGAATGACGAGTTGGGTTACACGAATTCTTGACTTCATATCGCCCCGCAGTTGTGTAGTATGCGGACGACGGTTGTCGCCTAACGAGCGGTCGCTATGCTCTGTATGCCTGCTACACCTACCGCGCACCACCTATCAGTTTACACCTACCGATAACCTGATGGACCAGCTATTCTGGGGACAACTGTCTGTGGAACGGGCAGCGGCGCTGATGTTCTATGAGCCGCACTCAGAGATGGCACAACTGGTGTATCAGCTGAAATACGGCCAACGACCCGACATCGGAGAAGACATGGGACGGCTTATGGCTCGCGAGATGTCGTTGGGCGACTTCTTCAACGGCATTGATGCCTTGGTGCCAGTGCCACTGACCCGCAAACGCCATCGACAGCGAGGTTACAACCAAAGCGAGATGCTGGCACGAGGCATTAGCGATGTGACGGGCATCCCCGTCATCACCGAGGCCGTCAGCCGCGAACACTTTCAGCAAAGTCAGACATCCCTGAGCCGTCGCGAACGGCAGGAGAATGTGGAAGGGGTCTTCGTACTCCGCCACCCTCAGCTATTAGAAAGCAAGCATATCCTGCTGATTGACGACATCTGCACCACAGGGGCTACCCTCATGGCCTGCGGAAAGGTCCTACACAATATAGAAAGAGTCAGCATAAGCATGCTGACTCTGGGTTTTACAAAAAAATAGAGAGGCATAAGCCCTACCCCACCTGACTGCCGGGTTTAACGTCCTTGGTGGTCGTCACGACACTCAGGCTCTCGTCGTAGTCGACGGCACTGAGTATCATGCCCTGACTTTCGATGCCCATCATCTGACGGGGTGCAAAGTTGGCCACGAAGAGGATGCGCTTGCCGATGAGTTCCTCGGGATTCTCGTAGAAGGCTGCAATACCCGAGCAGATGGTACGGTCGGTACCAGAACCATCATCAATGGTAAACTGCAGGAGTTTCTTAGACTTCTTCACCTTCTGGCAGTCCTTCACCAGACCTACACGGATATCCAGTTTCTCAAAGTCCTCAAACGACACCGTATCCTTAATGGGGGCAGCCTTATACTGGGCAGCCTGATTGGCTTTCTTGGTGGCCTCCAGCTTGTCGAGTTGCTTCTGGATGACGTCATCCTCAATCTTCTCAAACAGCAAAGCTGGTTCGCCTAACTGATGACCGGGTTTCAGCAGTTCTGTGCTACCCAGTTCATTCCAGTCAAACGACGTTAAATTCAACATTTCGCGCAGCTTCTTGCTGGAGAACGGCAGGAACGGCTCAAAGGCAATCGCCAAGTTAGCCGTCAACTGCAGACAGATGTTCAGAATTGTCTCACAGCGCGAGGGATCCGTCTTCCACACCTTCCACGGCTCACACTCGGTGATGTAGCGGTTGCCGATGCGGGCCAGATTCATAGCCTCGAACTGAGCGTCGCGGAACTTAAACTGGTCGAGCAAAGCCTCCACCTTCTGTTTCACGTCCTTGAACTCCTCCAAGGCCTGATGGTCCACCTCCTGCAGCTCGCCACAGGCAGGCACCACCCCATTCCAATATTTCTTGGTGAGCTGGAGGGCACGGTTGACGAAGTTGCCGTAAACAGCCACCAGTTCATTGTTATTGCGGTCTTGAAAGTCCTTCCATGTGAAGTTGTTGTCCTTGGTTTCAGGAGCATTGGCCGTCAGTACATAGCGCAACACATCCTGCTTGCCTGGCATATCCTCCAGATACTCATGCAACCAGACAGCCCAGTTGCGCGAGGTAGAAATCTTGTCATTCTCCAGATTCAGGAACTCGTTGGACGGCACATTGTCGGGCATGATATACTTGCCGTGGGCCTTCATCATCACAGGGAAGATGATGCAGTGGAACACGATATTGTCCTTACCGATGAAGTGGATGAGACGTGTATCCTCGTCCTGCCACCATTTCTCCCAGTTGCCCCACTTTCCGGGCTCTTTCTCGCAGAGTTCCTTGGTGTTCGAGACATAGCCGATAGGCGCATCGAACCACACATACAGCACCTTGCCGTCAGCACCCTCCACGGGGACAGGGATACCCCAGTCGAGGTCGCGAGTCATAGCACGCGGCTGCAGATCCATGTCGAGCCAGCTCTTGCACTGGCCGTAGACATTGGGGCGCCACTCCTTGTGCTCCTCCAGAATCCACTGCTTCAGCCAGTCCTGATACTCATTCAGGGGCAGATACCAGTTCTTGGTCTCCTTCAGGACGGGCGTAGAGCCGCTGATGGTCGACTTCGGATTGATGAGTTCCGTAGGACTGAGGTCGCGACCACACTTCTCACACTGGTCTCCATAGGCTCCCTGAGCGTGACAGTGGGGACATTCTCCCGTCACATAGCGGTCGGCCAGGAACTGTTTGGCCTCCTCATCGTACAGCTGTGCTGTTGTCTTCTCGGTCAGCTTGCCCTCTTCGTAGAGTTTGCGGAACCACTGGGCGGCAAACTCGTGATGTGTCTTCGAGGTGGTACGGCTATAGATGTCGAACGATATACCAAATTCCTCGAACGACTTCTTAATCATGGTGTGATAACGGTCTACCACATCCTGCGGGGTGATGCCCTCCTTGCGGGCTCTCACCGTAATAGGCACTCCATGCTCGTCAGAACCTCCAATGAACATCACGTCCTCCTTTTTCAGACGCAGATAGCGGACATATATATCGGCAGGGACGTAAACGCCTGCCAAGTGTCCTATGTGCACACCACCATTGGCGTAAGGCAGTGCCGATGTTACGGTAGTTCTCTTATACTTCTTTTCTGTCATAATTTATAATACCTTTGTTTTTCCTTTTGTGGTGCAAAGGTACAAAAAAATCAGTAAAAAGTGTTGTTTCCGCCATTTTTTTATTAACTTTGCACACGAATATACTAAAACAACGAATATCGATATTTTGAATTTAAACAATGGAACAAGTTTTTAGTTACATTATCAGCCTCGGTGCCAGTGTGATGATGCCCATTCTGTTTACCATCATCGGACTATGCATCGGCATGAAGTTTGGCAAGTCTTTAAAGTCAGGGCTCTACGTCGGAGTCGGTTTCGTGGGACTTGGTATTGTGACAGCCCTGCTGACCAACAACTTTGGTTCTCCTCTGAGCGAAATCTCACGACTCTACGACCTGCAGTTAGGAGTCTTCGACATGGGATGGCCCGCAGCAGCTGCTGTCGCCTATAACACGGCGGTAGGTGCGCTGATTATCCCTATCTGCCTGGGCGTCAATTTTCTGTTGCTTATTACAGGATGTACCCGTACCGTTAATATTGACTTATGGAACTACTGGCATTTCGCCTTCATCGGTGCCGTGGCCTATTTCGTCATGGGCGAGAGTTTGGCATGGGGCTATTTTGCCGCTATCGTGTGTTACATCATCACGCTGGTGATGGCCGACCTGACAGCCGATAAGTTCCAGGGATACTACGAAGATATGGACGGCATCTCCATTCCACAGCCTTTCTGCCAGAGCTTTACCGTCTTTGCCATCGGCATCAACTGGCTGCTGGACCGCATACCGGGATTCTCGAAGCTCGACATTGACGCCGAGGGCTTGAAGAAGAAGTTCGGTGTGCTGGGCGAGCCTATCGTGCTGGGTGTTATCGTAGGTGCCTTGATAGGTGCTGTTGCTCAGCTAGACATCAAGAAGGTGCTCTTCCTGGGTGTCACGATGGGTGCTGTGATGGAGTTGATTCCCCGTATCACCAAGCTGTTCATCGACGGTCTGAAGCCTATTGCAGAGAAGACGCAGGAAGTGGTTCAGAAGAAGTGGGCCGGCAAGAAGGTCTATATCGGTATGTCGCCCGCCTTGGTGATAGGTCATCCTACCACCCTCGTGGCTTCGCTCATCCTCATTCCGCTGGCCTTGCTGATGGCCGTTGCCCTGCCTGGCAATGAGTTCCTGCCGCTGGCTTCGCTGGCTGGCATGTTCTATGTCTTTGTGATGGTGCTGCCTTATACCAAGGGTAATGTGGTGAAGACCCTCATTATCGGTATCGTCACCGTAGGCATCGGTCTGTGGTTTGTCACCGATATGGCTCCCGCCTTCACGCAGGCAGCCCAGACGGTCTATGCACAGACGCAGGACCCCGCCGCCCACATTCCCGAGGGTTTCCAGGCCGGAGCTATTGACTTTGCCTCCTCCCTCTTCGGATGGGTCATCTTTAAGTGTGTGGACAGTCTGGCCTATATCGGAGCCGGCGTCCTCACCATCATCACTATTGGCATGGTGGTCTGGAACCGCATGCGTATTGCCAAGGAAGAAAAGAATAAATAACATCACATACCATTATGAAGAAAACAATTCTGACAATTGCAGGAGCTATGCTCCTCTCACTCACTACGGCCACAGCTCAGGAGGCCGACCGGTTCGTTGGTGCTCAGCACGTGAAGTTCCAGACAGCCTGTCATCCTGAAGATGTTAAGCATTACGACACGAAGCTGCTCCGCGAGCGCTTTGTGATGGAGAAGGTGATGTCGCCCGACTCCATCCTGCTTACCTATTCTCATTACGACCGTTTCATCTTTGGTGGCGCTATGCCCGTCAATACCACGCTGAAGCTCGAGAATTTCTTTGAACTGGGTTTGGACGTTGACAAAGACATCAAGGAGAAGTATTTCATGTACAACCGTGAACTGGGTGTTGTCAACTGCGGCACCGGCGACGGCATGGTGATTGTTGACGGTAAGGAATATGCCCTGTCTCCCAAGGAGGCCCTCTACATCGGTCGCGGCCATATCGGCAAGGGCAAGGATGTCAACAAGTCCGTGCAGTTCCGTTCCAAGGATCCTAAGAATCCTGCCAAGTTCTATCTGAACAGTGCCACTGCCCATCAGCACTACAAGACCCAGTGGATCACCCTCGACGGTCGCAAAGGCTCGCTGAAGGCTGCCGTATGGGGACCTGTCGGTTCGCTGGAGGAGTGCAACAACCGTACCGTCTATAAGCTCATTGTCAACGACGTGCTGGAGGAAGGTCCCTGCCAGTTGCAGCTGGGTCTGACACAGCTTAATCCCGGTGCTGCGTGGAACACGATGCCCCCTCACACCCACGGTCGTCGCATCGAGGCTTACTATTACTTCAACCTGCCTCAGGAGCAGACCATTGCCCACATCATGGGACAGCCCGAAGAGAGCCGCGTGGTATGGTTGCACAACGACCAGGCCATCATGTCGCCTGAGTGGTCTATGCACGCTGCTGCCGGTACTTACTATTACACCTTCATCTGGGGTATGGCCGGTGAGAACCTCTATTACAACGACAAAGACAATATTCCCGTCATTGACATCAAGTAAAGACTGACAAGAGAACGGAAAGTCTATAAAAATAAAAGAGAAACCCAAGCGAACTGACCTGCAGTCGTTTGGGTTTCTTTTGTTGTGTCGACACTTGGATTCGAACCAAGGACCCCCACCATGTCAAGGTGATACTCTAACCAGCTGAGCTATGCCGACAATTGCGAAATGCGGATGCAAAGGTACACATTTTCTTTTAAAATCACAAATAAATACTAATATTTTTTGTTTTGTCCTCACTAATTCGTACCTTTGTACATCATAAATGTCATATATGCGAAGAATCATTGGTTTCTTAGGATGCATCTTACTGCTGGCGGCTTGCGGAAGCGACAGTGGCAAGTTCCGTTTGGAAGGACGTCTGCGTAACGTCAACCAGGCCGAGTTCTGGGTGTATAGTCCTGACGGAGCCATGCAGGGTATTGACACCATCACGGTGCGTAACGGTCGCTTTGCCTACGAGCTGGAGATGACGAAAGAGGGCACCTTGATGATCGTCTTTCCTAACTACTCGGAGCAGCCAGTCTTTGCCCGTCCAGGGAAGACCGTTTCCATCAAGGGCGATGCCACCCACCTCAAGGAAATCATCATCGAGGGCACGTCAGAGAACGAAGACATGACCTCATTACGTTTAGAGCTGAACGACCTGACACCTCCCGATATTCCAGGCGCCGCCAGTGACTTCATCAAGGAGCATCCGTCGTCACGGGTCAGCCTATACCTACTCCATCGTTACTTCCTGCAAACACAGGAGCCAGACTATCAGCAAGCGCTCAAGTTGACCAAGCTGATGCTCAAAGAAGACCCTGACAACGTCAAGCTGACAAGGCTGTCCACCCAGTTGCCGAAGCTTCAAGGTGGACGGCCAGGCAGTTCGCTGCCTAAATTCAGCACTACCGACATCAAGGGCAACAAAGTGACTGAAGCAGCCCTTCGCCGGCCGGCCAACATCATATCGACCTGGGCCACGTGGAGCTATCAGAGCACGACGATGCTCCAGCGGCTCCGTCAGCTTAAAAAGCAATACGGCGACCGATTGGGTGTGGTCAGCATCTGTTTGGATAGCCGTCAGCAAGACTGTAAACAGCGTGTCGACCGCGACTCCTTGAAGTGGCCCACAGTATGCGACGGCAAAATATGGGACTCGCCCCTACTGGAAACCTTTGGGCTGTCCGATGTCCCTGCCAATCTCGTCATAGACGGCAAGGGACGCATTGTTGCCCGCAACCTGCCTGTCCAGCAACTGGAAGAGCGTATCGCCAACCTGCTGAAATAGAACAAGACACCAACCAACATATTCACGCACACGTTCCTTATAATATAAACTATTGCCGTCATGAAGAAAACCGTTTTTCTCCTTCTCAAGATTCTGGGTGGTCTGCTGGCTACCGTTGTAGTGATACTCACAGGCCTCTTCATAGCCCTCAACACTTCCTATGTCCAAAACAAACTGATGCAGCATGCTACGGCAGAGCTACAGGACTACCTGCAGACCGAGGTGAAGATTGACAGCATCAGTGTCCATATCTTTGGCGAGGACCTACTCATGCACGGGCTGAAGGTCAAGGACCGCCAGCAGCGCGATATGCTGGAGTTGGAGCAACTGGGCGTTGAGCTCAAACTGGCGAATCTGATGAAGCGGCAGATATATATCACAGAAGCCCAAGTCAAGGGATTGACGGCGCGTCTCTACAAGCCTGCAACCGACAGCGACAGCGTGGCAAACTACCAGTTCATCATTGACGCCTTTAAGAAGAACAAGAAGGATGCCCCCAAAGACAGTATCGGACAGCCTAAAAAGAAAAAAGAGAAGTTCACCTTCGAGGCAGACCTGATTGAACTGGAGCGCATCCATCTGACCTTCAACGACAAGAAGAGCGAATTAGGACGCCTTGTCTACAAGAGAAATCGTAAAGGTCAGCAGCACATAGACCTCCGCGACGTGGTCTATGAATGGTATCGAACCAACAAGAAAGGAATCAAATTCTTCCAGCGTTTGCGACTGGCCAAGATGGACGCATACGAGAAAGACGGCCGTCGCTTCATCGATATCGACAGCGTTTTCTACTTCACTAACAATCCCCTCCCCCGCAAGAACACCAACAAGCCCAAGCGAGGCTTCTTCGATGCCGGCCACTTCGATATCAAGGCAGCCCTGCATTTCGAACTGCTACACGCCGACAAGGACAGCGTCGTAGCCCAGCTCACCAAAGGTAACATCCTCGACCGCGGTTCTGACCTGAACATCACGAGTCTACAGCTTCGTGCCCACACAGACATGAAGACAATACACCTGAGCGACGTCGTCATCAAGATGCCTTGCACCGCCCTTGGTTTCAAGAGTGCAACCGTCCAGCTACCCAGCAAAAAACTGAATCGGCCCTTCACATTCCAGACTTCGCTCATCAGGGGTCGGACGCTGCTACACGATATTGCTCGTCCCTTTGCCCCCGTGCTCAAGCATTTCAATACGCCTGTCTACTTCCAGACCGTCATGTTCGGCGACAGCGACAACCTGCACTTCCGCAACATCAGGGTTAACACGGACAAAGACCGGATGGTAGCATTCGCCATCGGCAACATCTCGGGCCTGAAGGACAAATACCAACTCAAGGTACAGTTCAACATCACCAGCATGACTACGAATGGTGCTGAAGCTGAGCGCCTCATCAACCAGTTTGTCGTCAGGAAGTTCATGATGAAACAGCTGAACGCCTTAGGACGCATCACGTACAACGGACACTTCGAGGTGCTCTATAAAAAGGTGCAGTTTGCTGGCCGCTTAGGATCCGTTGCCGGACCTATCGACTTCCAGTTTGCCTTAGACGGTCTGAACAAGTACGTCTATGGCTCTACCAAGACCGACTCCTTTATGCTAGGACGTGTCATGGACATGCCAGAAATCGGCAAGATTGTCTGCAAGGCCAACTTCAAGTTCGACATCTCCAAGCCCCGTACGGCTATCATGCGTCGGAAGTTAGGCGGTAAGCTGCCCATCGGACACGTGGATGCCGACATCCCTGAGGCAAGATACAAGAAGCTGACAGTACGCAATATCACTGCCGAAATTAACAGTAACGGTGCCGTTGCCGATGGACATATCAACGTCAAGGGCAAGCGTGTCGATGTGCTCTGCTCCTTCTCCTTCACGAATACCGACCAGATGCAGAAGACCAAGATCAAGCCAGGCATCCGCTTCCACAAGATGTCCGATGAAGACAAGGCTGAAAGGGATGCTCGCAAGGCGGCAGAAGCAGCGGCCAAAGCCGAGATCAAAGCCCAGAAGCGTGCCGTGAAGGATTCGCTCAAGGCCGTCAAGAATGCTGCGAAGGCGGAGAAGAAGGCTGCTAAAGAACAGGAGAAGGCTGTCAAAGATGCTATCAAGGCACAGGAGAAGGCCGCAAAAGCCGCCGCCAAGGCAGCCCGTAAAGCCCAGAAGGATTCCATCAAAGCGGCCAAGAAAGCTGCCAGTCAGTAATGCCGCTATTCCTTGGACTTCGCTTCGTAAGTCTGATAAACCAGATAATAGCTGTCAGCGCAGAGCATGAAACTGTCGCTGACAGCTTCGTTTAGTGTTCCTTGCCACCACTGCTGATAGGCATAAGACTCCCACCTCAGGCCCTTGGAACGAATGGACGACGAACCAAAGTTAAAGATACTGACCTGCTGACGGGGGAAAGAGGCAAAGGTGCGGTCGCCCTGAGCAGGAGTAAAGAAGCCTGTATTCGTGAACATCATGCCCTCGATGCCCATTTCGCGATAATAGCGCATCAGCAGCGAGATATTGCCTAAAGTATGGTCCTCACGCATTCCCGTCGTGCCTAAATAGGCGATACGATGCCAGCCCTGTCGCAGACAATAGCGTGTCGCCTTAGTCAGGTCGTTGTCTTCCTGCTCGTCAATTTGTATCAGCCTGTCATGGTATTCAGCAGGAACACTGTCGCCGTCGCCAATGATAAGCGGTGAAAAGTCTGAAGTCTGAGGTCTGAGGTCTGAGGTCTGAGGTGATAGGCGGGCCAGTTTGGTGATGGCTCCGTCGCAACACACCAGCTGAGGTGCATTGCGGAGGACTTCCAACGGCACGGGGTGGACGGGAAACTCACCATTGGCTACTATGACAACATCAAACTGTTCCATGACTTGCTTTCTCGTATTTGGTTATTTTCACCTGTTGCTTCCACTTGAAATAGCCCGCAACGGCAATGGCGACATACAGTCCGTAGAGTCCGGCTTTGAAGGGGATGCCTTTCTGGACATAGAGTACACAGCACACCGCATCGACGACAATCCAGAAGAACCACTGTTCCAGATACTTGCGGGCCAACGCCCACATGCCGATGAAGCTGAGGGCATTGGTGAACGAGTCGAGGACGGGAACGGTGGAGTTTGTATACCTTATTAATATATAATAGATGGCTCCCCACGACAGCAGGAAACACACAAAGGCAGGCAGATATTGGCGGCGAGGCATGTGGATGATGGGCAATTCTTTGTGCATCTTGCGCGTCTTCTTGAATTTCCAGATGGCAAGGCCGTAAATGGCGGCTACCATATAGTAGCACGCCATTCCGGCATCTCCGTAAAGGCCGTGACCCCAATAGAGATAGATGTCCAAGGCCGGCATGATAATACCAAGAAGCCACAGCCAAATGCTGGCCCGATACTCCAGCCAAATGTATATCAGACCGAGTATCGTGGTCAGTATGTCAAGCCAATATGTCGCCCAAAACTCATTCATCTTAGAAGTTCACGGACAGATGTGCCATGATGTTAAAGGGTGCCGAGGGTGCGAAACCTGCTGCTCCGCTGTCACGGATGCCCCACTGGTTGACAGCCTTGATACTGCCATCGCTATTCTGGGCGAGCTGCGGTGCTGCCCATCCGTTGTTGTCGTACTTGGCAGAGAAGAGGTTGTTGAGCGTCAGTCCCACCGTAGCCTCCTTGATACCCTGCTGTTTCAGGGAGAAAGTATAGGAGAGATCGAGATTGACGTTGAAGTGGCGCTTGAGCAACAGCGTCTCATACGTCGTTTGGCCGTTCTCGTCCGTGCACTCCATCTCGCTGAAACCCGTGTTCGTCAGATACTGATCACTGATGTACTGTCCCTGTGCACTGGCCTTGAAGCCCTGCCAGGTGAAGGTCAGGATGTGGTTCATGATGAAGGATGGCGAGAAGGCCAGCGGCTGGTCACCGATGTTTACATTGGTCTGACCGTCATTCAGCGTCACCACCATATCCTTCACACGGTTGCGACTCCAGGTGGCGTTGGCATCCCAGCGCAGGAAATCGAAGGGCTGCCAGGCAGCCTCCAGCTCAAGACCCAAGCGGTAGCTCTTGTCGAGATTCTTGGTCAGCGCTTCGCCAATGGCATTCAACTCGCCCGTCAGCACCAGCTGGTCCTTGTAGTGCATCCAGTAGAGGTTGGCGCCTGCCGAGAAGCGTTCACTCTGAAACTTGTATCCTGCCTCCAGGTCGCCCAGCCGCTCGGCCTTGGCCACGCAATCGGAACGCGTGGGATTGGCCACCTGCTGCATGAAGTTGTTACGAACGGGTTCCTTGTGACCGATGCCATAGGACAGATAGACCTTGTGCTGGCGGTTGATGTCGTAGTTCAGACCAGCCTTCGGATTGAAGAAGTCGTAGCTGTTGTCGATAATCCAGCGGCCGTCGGCATTGGCGCCATACTGCACCGTGGGGTTCTGCATCTTATAGCGAACATGACGGTACTGCAGATCGACGAAAGCGCTCAAGCCGCGCAGGAACTCGTAGTTCACCTTGCCATAGATGTTGAAGTCGGTCTTTCTCGAATTGTTGCGATAGTACTCAAAGTCGGGTGACAGGGCCTCCGGCGTGGGGACAGTGGTTTGAACATTGGGCTTTACCCACACGATGTGTCCGAACTGTGCGCCGTTATAGCGGTTCCAGCCGCCACCCAATACAGCCTGCAGGCCGTTGTGGTTATCATATAGCAGCGAAGCCACAGCACCGAAGAAGTCGTTGTCCATCTTCTGCTGGTCAACAAGATCCTCGACGACGGTGTCGTCCGTGCTCATGCCAAAGTCCTTCCAAGACTTGCCGTAAAGATACTGAGTCTCCGTATTCTGGTATTGCTGATAGTAGCCCTTTCCCTTGGTATAGTGCAATCCGACATTCATATTCAGGTCGCCCGTCAGGCGCTGGTTCCACAACAGCTGGTAGTTCTGCTGGTGGTAGTTGTCCGTCTGGTCGTTATAGTATCCCGTGGGATTGCCGTTGGCATCCTTGCTGATGAGTCCGCAGGAGTTATAGCGCCTGCCGTAGCGGTCCTGCTCATATTTCGACGTGTAGTTCCAGGCGTGATAGGTTTCCTCTATGCCATTCCAGGTAATCAGCTTCACCACCGTGTTCTCGCCGAAATACCCGGCTTGCAGCAGATAGCTGTTCAGCTTGGTGGAGGCGCGGTCCAGGTAGCCCTTTGACCCGATGTTCGACAAGCGGCCCTGCAGACCCCAGTGTCCGTTAATCAGACCCGTACCGAAACGCAGCGTCTCCTTATGGCTGTAGTACGAACCGCCACTGACGTCAATGCCCACGAAAGGCTTGACGCCGACGTTCTCCGTCAGCATGTTCAGGGTAGCACCGAAGGCTCCGGCACCGTTGGTTGACGTTCCCACGCCACGCTGTATCTGCATGGACTTCACGCTACTGGCGAAGTCGCCCATGTTCACCCAGAACACCGTAGAGCTCTCGGCGTCGTTCAAGGGGATGCCGTTTGCCGTAATATTGATACGACTGGGGTCGGTACCACGAACGCGCAATGAGGTGTAGCCGATACCGTTTCCTGCGTCGCTGGTCATCGTAATACTGGGTGTAAGCGACAGGATATAGGGCACATCCTGTCCGAAGTTCACAGCCTTAATAGCCTCCTGGCTCATGTTCGTAAAGGCCATAGGCGTCTTCTTCGAGGCACGCGTGGAAACCACCTGCACATCCTGCAGACTGTAGGTCTTCACGGTGTCTGCTTCCTGAGCCTGAGCCACCATTCCGACAGCCAAGCTCACCATCACAAAAATCTTTCTCATCTTTTACCTTATTAATAATACAAATAAGGGGATTTGTTTCATACTCTATCATCCCTACGCCGGCATTATCCGTATCAGGTTCGAGGGTATTTTCTCAGCCCACACCCGTGAGCACCCCTTGACAAGCACTTTGCTAATCGGATGCAAAGGTAGTGCAAATTGAGCGAAATACAAAATAAAAAGACATTTTTTTGTTTTTATTTCCGAAATGCAGCCTACCTTCGATGCCAATCAAAGGTAGTGCAAATTGAGCGAAATACAAAACATTTCTGCAAAAATGTTGTTCCTCGTCGAAGATTTATCGTTCCTCGTCGAGGATTTAACGTTCCTCGTCGAGGAACAAGCGTTTCACGTCGAGGAACAAACTTCAGAACTACCCTCTCGACCTTTTAGAACGTACTTCACGACCTTTTAGGACGTACCTTGCGACGTTTAAAAACGCACCTCCAACCATTTAAAAAGGAAGGTCGCAACTCGGAAAAAACTGATTTTATTTTGCTTTTTGCGTAGTTATTCGTACCTTTGCACCCAAATTAGTGAGATATGGATACGATTAAGAAGCAATTTGCACAGAAACTGATGGACATCAAGGCCATCAAACTGCAGCCCAACGAGCCGTTCACCTGGGCTTCAGGGTGGAAGTCACCCATCTATACCGACAACCGCAAGACGTTAGGTTTTGCCGATGTACGCTCGTTTGTCAAGCTGGAGTTGTGTCACGCCATCCAGCAGCACTTCCCCGAGGCCGAGGCCGTAGCGGGAGTGGCTACAGGAGCCATCGCACAGGGTGCGCTGGTAGCCGACGAGTTAGGACTGCCCTATGCCTACGTCCGTCCGAAGCCGAAAGACCACGGTATGGGCAATCAGGTTGAGGGTGAGCTGAAGCAGGGCGCCAAGGTCATCGTCGTCGAGGACCTGATTTCCACCGGTGGCTCGTCGCTGAAGGCTGTCGAGGCCCTGCGCCAGTATGGTGTGGAGGTCATCGGCATGGTGGCATCGTTCACCTACGGCTTCCCCGTTGCTGAAGAGGCCTTTGCCGCTGCCGGCGTCAAGCTCATCACCCTGAGCGACTACAATGCCGTGCTGGAGCAGGCTGCCGAGACGGGATATATCAAGCAAGAAGAGATTGAAGTGTTGAAAGAATGGCGTAAAGACCCCGCCAAGTGGGGAGTATAGTTCCCGTCAAACCCATTAATCCCATCATTCCCATTAAACAATGACAAAATTTGAAAGTAGCATCAAGCAAATCCCCTACCCTGTAGAGGATGTCTATCGGAATATCAGCGACCTGTCAAACCTGGAACGTGTCCGCGACCGCGTGCCGCAGGACAAGTTGGAGGACTTCGAGTTCGACAGCGACAGCGTGCAGGTCAGCGTTTCGCCTGTGGGCACCATCAAACTGCGCATCATCGAGCGCGAAGAGCCTAAGTGCGTCAAGTTCGAGACCGAGCAGTCGCCCATGCCCTTCAACCTGTGGATTCAGGTGTTGCCCGTCGACGCCAACAACAGCAAGATGAAGGTGACCGTCAAGGCCGATATCCCCTTCATGCTCAAGGGCATGGTAGCCGGTCCCCTGCAGGACGGCGTGGAGAAAATCGCCGACGTCCTGTCGCAGATTCCATATGTATAACTCATCAGCCCTATAGGACCGATTAGCCCTATACACCCTATAGGCCCCATAAGAAAAAGAACTATGGCAAACAAACTGTGGGAGAAGAACTTCGAGGTGAATGCCGAGATTGAGCGCTTCACCGTAGGTCGCGACCGCGAGATGGACCTCTATCTCGCCAAGTACGACGTGCTGGGCTCTATGGCTCATATCACCATGCTGGAGTCCATCGGACTCATCGGCAAGGACGAGCTGCCGCTATTGCTCAAGGAGTTGAAGAACATCTACGACATCTGCGAGCGAGGCGAGTTTCTGATTGAGGACGGCGTGGAGGATGTCCACTCGCAGGTGGAGCTGATGCTGACACGCCAATTGGGCGACATGGGCAAGAAGATTCATTCAGGCCGCAGCCGCAACGACCAGGTGCTGGTAGACCTGAAGCTCTTCACCCGTCACGAGCTGATGGAGGTGGCCGACTTGGTGAAGGTGCTCTTCGACGAGCTGATCCAGAAGAGCAACCAGTTCAAGGACGTGCTCATGCCGGGCTACACCCATTTGCAGGTGGCTATGCCCAGCAGCTTCGGACTGTGGTTCGGCGCCTATGCCGAAAGCCTGACGGACGACATGCTGTTCCTGCAGGCTGCGTACAAGATGACCAACCGCAATCCGTTGGGGTCAGCAGCCGGCTATGGCTCTTCATTCCCCTTGAATCGCCAGATGACAACAGACCTGCTGGGCTTCGACACGATGGACTACAACGTGGTGTATGCCCAAATGGGACGCGGCAAGACGGAGCGCAACGTGGGCTTCGCCTTGGCAACCATCGCCGGAACACTGGCCAAGCTGGCCTTCGATGCCTGTCTGTTCAACTCGCAGAACTTCTCTTTCGTCAAGTTGCCGAAGGAGTGTACCACTGGTTCGAGCATCATGCCGCACAAGAAGAACCCCGACGTCTTCGAGCTCATTCGTGCCAAGTGCAACAAGCTGCAGGCCCTGCCCCAGCAGGTGACACTCATCATGAACAACCTGCCTGTAGGCTACTTCCGCGACCTGCAGATTATCAAGGAGGTCTTCCTGCCTGCCTTTGGCGAATTGAAGGACTGCCTGCAGATGACGGCATACATTATCAATAAGATAGAGGTACGCGAGGACATCCTCGACAACCCCATGTACGACCCCATGTTCAGCGTGGAAACGGTCAACAAGCTCGCTTCTGAAGGTTTGCCCTTCAGAGACGCCTACAAGCAGGTCGGCCTGGCTATCGAGGCAGGTTTGTTCCGTCCCGACAAGAACATCCACCATACCCACGAGGGCTCCATTGGCAACCTGTGCAACGACCGCATCCAGGCCCTGATGACCAACGTGCTCGAAGGTTTCGCCTTCGAGAAAGCAAAGGACGCAGAAAGGAGGCTGCTGGCATGAGGCAGTGGGTGGTCGACTTTTGGATATTGGCGGTTGGCTGTCTGCTGTCAGGCTGCAGCGGTGCCGAGGCAGAGTACAGCACGTGGCCCTGCCGCTTTGCGTACGACAACTCGATACACCTGGACGTCACACTGGCAACATCGCTGAATGCCGGTTCGCGAGGCGTCTTCTGTCTCATTACCGAACAGGTACAGAAAGGGCAGAAGTATCTCCTCTTCCAGAATAGCAACGGCGACAAGTCATCCCCCGTGCCCGAAACGGCCGAGGAGGTGCAGGCGAAATTCATTCTGGGCCTCAACAACGGCATCATCGTGGGCTTCCAGACACTCATCGCCGAACCCTACGGGGGCTTTGTAGCCTACGACGTACAGTGCCCCAACTGTGTTCGCAACGAGAACAACACCATCAACCCGAACTATCGGGTGACGATGGACACCAAGGGTATTGCCACCTGTCCCAAGTGCAAGAAGACTTACGACATGAACAATGGCGGAATCGTCACCAACGGCTCCGAGGGTGACACAGGACTAGAGAAGTATGTCGCCATAACCAATGGCATGAACGTCAGCGTATTCAGAAGATAACAAAAGCATAGACAACCAAACAAGATGATGATAGAACAACAGATACAACAGGCAGCACTGGCTGCCGTAAAGGCACTCTACCAGCAGGAGGTGCCCGAGAAGATGGTGCAGCTGCAGAAGACGCGCAGCGAGTTTGAGGGCAATCTGACGCTCGTGGTCTTTCCTTTTGTAAAGATGGCGCGCAAGAGTCCCGAACAGACGGGTCAGGAAATTGGCGAATACCTCGTCGCCAACTGCCCTGCCGTCAGTAAGTACAACGTGGTGAAGGGCTTCCTGAACCTCAGCATCGCTGATGCCGCATGGCTCCAGCTGCTGCAGGACATCGACGCCGACGCCCACTATGGCGAAAAGCACGCAGACGAGGATTCCCCCCTCGTCATGATCGAATACAGCAGCCCCAACACCAATAAGCCATTGCACCTCGGACACGTCCGCAACAACCTGTTAGGCTGGTCATTGGCACAGATTATGCAAGCCAACGGCAACCGCGTCGTCAAGACGAACATTGTCAACGACCGCGGCATCCATATCTGCAAGTCCATGCTGGCCTGGCTCAAGTGGGGCAACGGCGAGACGCCCGAGTCCTCCGGCAAGAAAGGCGACCACCTCATCGGCGACTACTACGTAGCCTTCGACAAGCACTACCGCGAGGAGGTCAAGGCTCTGGCCGAAAAACTCGCTCTCAGCGGTTTACCCGCTGAGAAAGCTGAAGAACAGGCCAAGCAGGAAGCTCCCCTCATCAAGGAAGCCCACGAGATGCTGGTCAAGTGGGAGCAGGGCGACCCCGAGGTTCGTGCCCTCTGGGAGAAGATGAACAACTGGGTGTATGCCGGTTTCGACGAGACCTACCAGAAGATGGGTGTCTCGTTCGACAAGATATACTACGAAAGCCAGACCTACCTCAAGGGCAAGGCCAAGGTGGAAGAAGGACTGGCTAAAGGCCTGTTTGAGCGCCACGAAGACGGCTCCGTATGGGCCGACCTCACCAACGAGGGACTGGACCAGAAGCTGCTGCTGCGCAGCGACGGCACTTCCGTCTACATGACGCAGGACATCGGTACGGCCGAGATGCGTTTCAAGGACTATCCCATCGACAAGATGATATACGTCGTTGGCAACGAGCAGAACTACCACTTCCAGGTGCTCTCTATCCTACTCGACCGTCTGGGCTTCAAGTGGGGCAAGGAGCTGGTTCACTTCTCCTACGGTATGGTGGAGCTGCCCAACGGCAAGATGAAGAGCCGCGAGGGTACGGTGGTCGATGCCGACGACCTGATGGAACTGATGGTCAGCGATGCTCGTCGCGTGAGTGACGAGGCTGGCAAGAATGCCGACATGACTGAGGCCGAGAAGCAGGAGATTGCCCGCATCGTGGGAATGGGTGCCTTGAAATACTTCATCCTCAAGGTCGATGCCCGCAAGAACATGCTCTTCAACCCCGAAGAGTCTATCGACTTCAACGGCAACACAGGTCCCTTCATCCAGTACACTCATGCCCGCATCCGCAGCATTCTTAGAAAGAGTGAAGAGTTAAAAGTGAAAAGTGAAGAATTTGCTTCCGCACAGAGTACAAGCGCTGACTTTACACTCTCCGACAAGGAAGTGGAATTGATTCAAAAGATGAGCGAGTATGGGGCTGCTGTCGAGCAGGCTGGTAACGACTATAGTCCCTCGGGCATTGCCAACTACTGCTATGAACTGACGAAGGTCTTCAACCAGTTCTACCACGACTACAGCATCTTGAACGAAGAGGATGCAGAGAAGAAGGCTGTCCGTCTGGTCATCGCCCGCAACGTGGCAAAGATTCTGAAGAACGGCATGGCTCTCCTCGGCATCGAGGTCCCCGAGCGCATGTAAGGTCAAGTATGTTTCGTCGCTAACGCAGTAACGTTGATTATGTTGCGATTTCATCGCAACCCACAGAATGAACAGAGATGCAAAACCCTCCTGACTATAGACACGACACGGTGCTGCCCCTGCCACCCGAGGTAAGGGCAGACGCCTGGGCCGTGGATGCAGCCTGTAGCGGCAACCCCGGTCCGATGGAGTATCAGGCTATCGACCTGCAGACGGGAGCCCGTGTATTCCACTTCGGTCCCATGAAAGGCACGAATAATATCGGCGAATTCCTGGCCATCGTTCACGCCCTGGCGCTCATGCAGCAGCAGGGATTGCACCACAAAACCATCTATAGCGACTCCTACAACGCTATTCTGTGGGTGAACAAGCGCAAGTGCAAGACTAAATTGGAGCGCACCCCCGAGACTGAAGCACTCTACCAGATTATCCTTCGTGCCGAACGTTGGCTGCAGACGCATCAATGGATGAATCCCATCATTAAATGGGAGACATCCAAGTGGGGCGAAGTCCCAGCCGACTTCGGACGCAAATAAATCCTTTCTAAAGAATAACGGTACCATGCTGACCATCTATGGCATCAGCACGGGTAATAATGACACGGCTGACGCCAGCGTCGACAGCCGCAAAAGCATTGTCTATCTTGGGCAGCATACCGCCGGAGATGGTGCCGTCAGCCTTATAACTATCATATAAGGTAAGCGTAATCATCGGAATCACACTATCGTCGTCATCAGGATTGCTGAGCACGCCCTTCTTCTCGAAAGCGAAGATGAGCGTGACATCATAATAGGGCGCCAAAGCCTTAGCAGTCTCAGAGGCGATGGTATCGGCATTGGTGTTGAGAATATGTCCCTCACCGTCGTGCGTCAGCGGTGCCATCACAGGAGTAATGCCGGCCTCTATCAAGCGACTCAGCATCGCACCGTCGGCAGCATCGACATCGCCGACGAAGCCGTAGTCGACACCATTCTTCAAGGGACGCTTGTGACTGCGGATAGCATTGGCATCGGCACCTGTCAACCCCAAGGCATTCACACCGTTGGCCTGCAATCGCGCCACGAGGTTCTTGTTAACCAATCCCCCATAGACCATTGTCACCACCTCCAGCATGTCCGCGTCCGTGATGCGCCTTCCCTCTACCATCTTGGTCTCAATGCCCAGTCGTTCGGCCATCTTGGTAGCCTTGCGGCCTCCGCCATGTACCAATACCTTACAGCCTTCGATAGCCGAGAAGTCACGCAGTAACATAGAGAGCTGTAGTTCGTCCTCGACCACAGCCCCTCCTACCTTCACGATTGTGAGTTTTTCCTTCATATTATTCCAAATAGGTATATCCGTAAAGTCCTGAGCGATAGTTGGAAAGGAACTCCTTGCCTTCTTCCAGGGTAATCTTGCCTTGCTTGACGCTCTTGGCTACCCAAATCTCCAGCTGACGGACCAGCTTCTTGGGGTTATACTGTACATACTCCAGCACCTCCTCGACCGTCTCACCGTCGAAAATCTGGTCGATGTGATAGTGTCCGTCCTTCACGGAGATATGGACAGCCGTCGTGTCGCCAAAGAGGTTATGCATATCGCCCAAAATCTCTTGGTAGGCTCCTACAAGGAACACGCCGAGATAATAGTTCTCATTCTTCTTCAGTGAATGAACGGGCAACGAGTGGGAATTATGGCGGTTGGTGGCAAAGTTGGCTATCTTACCGTCCGAGTCACAGGTAATGTCCTGAATGGTGGCATTACGTGTAGGACGCTCGTTTAGGCGCTGAATAGGCATGATGGGGAATATCTGGTCTATGGCCCATGAGTCAGGCAACGACTGGAATAGCGAGAAGTTACAGAAATACTTGTCGGCCAACAGCTTGTCGATGTTCATCAGTTCCTCTGGGACGTGTTTCAGATTCTTGGCCAAGGCGTGAATCTCGTGACATACACTCCAATACATGGCTTCAATCTCTGCACGTGTCTTCAGGTCAACGATGCCATGGGAGAAGAGGTCGAGCACCTCCTCGCGAATCTGCTCAGCATCATGCCAGTCCTCCAACACATTACGCGGCGACAGGTTATCCCATATCTCATACAGATCCTTGACCAACTGGTGCGAATTCTCGTCGGGCTCAAACTCCTCAGGCATCTCAGGCAACGAGGCTGTTTCCAGCACATCGATGACCAGGACACTATGATGCGCAGCCAGCGAACGGCCACTCTCGGTAATCAGGTTGGGATGGGGAATGCCATTGCGGTTAGCGGCATCGACGAAGGTGTAGATACAGTCGTTGACATACTCCTGTATGGAGTAGTTGACACTACTCTCGCTGGAAGGCGAACGCGTGCCGTCATAGTCAACGCCCAGACCACCGCCACAGTCCACAAAGTCTACATTATAGCCCATCTTGTGCAGCTGGACATAGAACTGCGAAGCCTCGCGCAAGGCTGTCTGAATACGACGAATCTTCGTAATCTGGCTTCCGATATGGAAATGAATCAGGCGCAAACAGTCGCGCATATCCTTCTTATCCAACAGCTCCAAAGCTTCCAGCAGCTCAGCACTGGTCAGGCCGAACTTAGAGGCATCGCCCCCACTCTCTTCCCACTTACCAGCACCTGACGAAGCCAGCTTGATGCGGATGCCGATGTTGGGACGAACGCCTAACTTCTTCGCCTCTCGGGCAATGATGTCAAGCTCGTTAAGCTTCTCAACAACAATGAAGATACGCTTTCCCATCTTTTGCGCCAGCAAGGCCAGTTCTATGTAAGACTGGTCTTTGTAGCCATTGCAGATAATGATAGAGTCGCTCTGGCACTGGACAGCGATAACGGCGTGCAGTTCGGGTTTCGAACCGGCCTCAATGCCCAAATTGAACTTACGGCCATGGGAGATAATCTCCTCGACGACGGGCTGCATCTGATTGACCTTAATGGGGAACACTACGTAGTTTTCCGCCTTATAGTCATACTCCTTGGCAGCTTTCTTGAAACAGCTCCACGTCTTCTCGATACGATTGTCAAGAATGTCGGGAAAGCGCAATAGCACCGGAGACTGTACATCACGCAGAGACAACTCGTCCATCACCTCACGAAGGTCTACCTGTGTACCATCTTTACAAGGGGTGACATAGACGTTGCCTTCGTCGTTGATACCGAAATAACTGGTTCCCCAGCCGTTGATGTTGTACAACTCCTTGGAGTCGTCAGTGGTCCATTTCTTCATTTCTTGTTGTTGGTTTTTGTCTATTGCTATAGTTGTGATACTATAGAGATTATATTCCTAAAAGGGTACGGATGCTTTGCACGCTGGTATGTATCTTGTCATAGTCATCCAGCACATTGACGTCAAGTGTATAGCGGGCCTTCTCATAGAACGGAGCGCGCTCCTTCAAGTGTTCCGTAATGTAGGCTATCAGCTCCTCGGGACTCTTGCCCTTCAGCAGCGGACGTTCCACTTTAGCCATGAGCAGATGCTTATAGAGCGTTTCGGGACTGGCCTTCAGATAAACCACATCTCCTTGTTGATTGAGGTAGTCCATGTTGTCAAAGAAGCAGGGAGTACCCCCACCACAGCTAATGATAACATCCTCAAACTCAGCAACTTCATGCAACATGTTATACTCTATCTTTCGGAAAGCTTCCTCACCACGCTCCGTAAAAAGTTTGGAGACGGTGGTATGCATACGGTTCTCGATATACCAGTCGAGGTCATAGAACATCATGCCCGTCTCCTTGGAGAGAGCCTTGCCCACGGTGGTCTTGCCGGAGCCCATATAGCCTACCAGAACGATGCGTCTCATTTCTTCTGCTTCTCAATGATAGCCATGCACTCTTCGTAAGTCAACTCAGCGACCTTGCTGTGCATATTCTTGGGCAAACGATAGTTCTTGCCGTCGTATGCTAGATAGGGACCATAGCGACCATTGAGCACTTCAAGCTTCAGGTCGTTGGTGAACATCTTCAGATGTTTCTGAGTATCCTGCTGGCGCTTCTCCTTAATAAGTTCTATAGCCTCATCGAGCGTGATGGTCATAGGATCGGCACCCTTGGGCAGTGATGTGTACTTCTTCTGATGCAACAGATAGGGACCGAAACGGCCAGTTCCTATCACGACAGGGCTCCCCTCATAATCGCCGACGGTACGCGGCAGCTTGAACAGTTCCAAAGCCTCCTCCAGCGACAGGTTTTCCATGCTCTTGTCTGCTGGGAGCTGGGCGAACTGGGGCTTCTCGGTATCCTCAGCAGCACCAATCTGAACGACAGGGCCGAAACGGCCAATCTTGACAAAGACGGGCTTACCGGTCTTGGGGTCATTACCCAACTGACGTTCACCGGCCTTACGCTCCTGACGGGCATTCATGGTCTTCTCAACGATAGGCTCAAATTTCTTATAGAAGTTCTTGAGCATTCCCGTCCATTGCTCATCACCCTCGGCGATACGGTCGAAGTCCTGCTCTACCTTGGCCGTGAAGTTATAGTCCATAATGGTGGGGAAGTATTTCATCAGGAAGTCGTTGACGACAACACCAATATCGGTGGGCAACAGTTTGCCTTTCTCAGAGCCAACCACCTCTTTACGCTGTTTCTGAGTCACCACCTTACCCTTGAGGATATCTACGGTATAAGTACGCTCCTCACCTTTCTTGTCGCCCTTATGCACGTATTCACGCTGCTGGATAGTAGAGATAGTGGGAGCATAGGTAGAAGGACGACCAATGCCCAGTTCCTCAAGTTTGTGTACCAGCGAGGCCTCCGTAAAGCGCTGCGGCCCCTGACTGAAACGCTCTGTAGCCTGAATCTCACGGCGCGTCAGCTTCAGTCCTTTTTTCAGCGGCGGCAGAATGTGTCCTTCTTCATCCTGTGTATCATCGTCGTCTACCGACTCACGATAGACCTTTAGGAAACCGTCAAACTTGACGACCTCACCTTGAGCAACGAAAACAAGCTCCTGGCCAGCAGGCTGCTGTCCGTCGAGGCAAATCTCCACGGTAGTCTTCTCCAAAACGGCATCAGCCATCTGTGAAGCAATAGTACGCTTCCAAATCAGTTCGTAGAGTTTACGCTCCTGGGCAGTACCTTCTATCTCAGCACGGTCCATATAGGTCGGACGAATGGCTTCGTGTGCCTCCTGAGCGCCCTTGCTACTGGTATGATACTGGCGTACCTTGCTGTACTCCTCGCCGTAGAGCTTCTTGATTTCCTCCTTGGAGGCATTGACACACAGTCCCGACAGATTGACAGAGTCGGTACGCATATAGGTTATCTGTCCGTGCTCATACAGATGCTGAGCCACCATCATCGTTTGCGACACAGTGAATCCTAGCTTGCGGGCGGCCTCCTGCTGCAAGGTTGATGTAGTAAAGGGAGGTGCCGGCGTACGCCTCATGGGTTTTTTGCTAACACTGCTAACGACGAACGAAGCCTCCTTGCACTGTTCCAGCAACTGCTCCACCTCCTCATGGTTCTTGATGCGCTGGTTCAAAGTAGCCTTTACCTCCGTCTGCGAACCATCAGCGTTCGTCAGGGCAAAGATAGCCGACAGGCTATAGTAGGACTCACTCTGGAAGTTCTGTATCTCGCGCTCGCGTTCAACTATTAGTCTGACAGCAACACTCTGTACACGACCGGCAGAGAGCGCAGGCTTCACCTTGCGCCATAGCACAGGTGACAACTTAAAGCCTACCAAGCGGTCGAGTACTCGACGAGCCTGCTGGGCATTCACCAAATTCATATCCAGATGGCGGGGAGTCTCAATAGCCTTCAGGATGGCAGGCTTGGTGATTTCGTGAAACACAATACGGTTGGTCTTTGCTTCATCCAAGCCCAATACTTCGCACAAATGCCATGAGATAGCCTCTCCCTCACGGTCTTCATCGGATGCAAGCCATATCTTCTCAGCCTTCTTTGCCTGAGCCTTCAGTTCCTTAACCACCTTCTCCTTGTCTTCAGGAATTTCGTACTCTGGTTCCAACGACTTCTCGTCGATACTCATTTCCTTCTTCTTCAGGTCACGGATGTGGCCGTAGCTTGACATCACTTTGTAGTCGCTACCCAAAAACTTCTCAATAGTCTTGGCCTTGGCAGGCGACTCTACAATCACCAAATTCTTTTGCATATCTCGTTATCTTTTAATTCTCATTCGAGTAATTCGGGCTGCAAAAGTAGGCAAAAGTTTTGGTTACACCTTATATATATAGTAGTTTTTTTATTTTCTTAACGTTTGACGGAAGAATCATTCGACATTTTACTGTTTTGCTTGCAAAGTTAGAAAAAGTTTCGTATCTTTGCATGCATGAACGCAAAAAGAAGTATGAAACAAGTATTGACATTCCTCCTCTTATCCGTATTTACCATGGTTTCCGCCCAGAAGCCCATGGAGATGAACTTGTGGCCCAATGGTCCCAAAACCAGTAATGGCGATCCGGAAGACCTGGCCAAAGTATGGGTTTATCTGCCTAACGAAAAACTTGCAACAGGACGTGCTGTGGTATGTTGCCCTGGAGGTGGCTACCAGCATCTGGCCATGAATCACGAAGGACACGACTGGGCACCATTCTTCAATGGACAGGGAATAGCCCTCATCGTGGTAAAGTACCGTATGCCTCATGGTGTATACCAGGTTCCAGCCGAGGATGCTGAAGAAGCCATCAAGCTGGTGCGCCGCAACGCTCAGGAATGGCACATCAAGCCGGACGACATCGGTATTATGGGCTTTTCAGCCGGCGGCCACTTGGCTTCCACCGTTGCCACACACGCCACAGGACATGCGTCTCCCAACTTCCAGATATTATTCTATCCTGTTGTCTCCATGGAACAGGGCATCACGCATCAGGGTTCCCGAGACAACCTTTTAGGCAAGAAGCCCAAACGTAAATTGGTGAATGAATACTGCAATGAGCAGCATATCAAGAAGCACACGCCACGGGCTTTCATTGCATTGGCTGGCGACGACCGCTCCGTTCCTCCCATGAACAGTCTGAATTATTACGAAGAGCTGCTGGTCAACAAAGTTCCTGCTACCATGCATATCTACCCGACAGGTGGCCATGGTTTTGGCATCCGCCAGTCATTCCGTTATCATTTCGAAATGATGCTAGAACTGAAGGCGTGGCTGAATAGCTTCTAACCGTCAACTATTGGCAATTAGCAAAAAGTCAATAGCAAACAGTCAACAAAAAAAGCGCTCCGTGGAGCGCCTTTTTTTGTTTCTAATATTTGGATTAGCACTGAGCGAGTTTGCCGTCAGAACCGAGCACATTCACAATCTTGTGGATGTACATCTTCTTCATGTTCTCACGAGCGGGCTTCAGGTACTGGCGAGGATCGAAGTGATCGGGATGCTCAGCGAAGTGCTTACGAACAGCAGCGGTCATTGCCAGACGAGAGTCTGAGTCGATGTTAATCTTGCAGACAGCGCTCTTGGCAGCCTCGCGGAGCTGCTCCTCGGGAATACCGACGGCGTCGGGCAGGTTGCCACCGTACTTGTTGATGGTGTCGACCTCTTCCTGAGGTACTGAAGAAGAGCCGTGGAGCACGATGGGGAATCCGGGGAGCTTCTTCTCAATCTCATGCAGCACGTCGAATGCCAAGGGAGGAGGAACCAGACGGCCGGTTTTCGGGTCGCGGGTGCACTGCTCGGGCTTGAACTTGTAAGCACCGTGAGAAGTTCCGATAGAGATAGCCAGTGAGTCGCAGCCGGTACGGGTAGCGAAGTCGATGACCTCCTCGGGCTTGGTGTAGTGAGACTCCTCAGCCTGCACCTCGTCCTCTACGCCAGCCAGCACACCCAGCTCAGCCTCAACGGTCACGTCGTACTGGTGAGCATACTCAACGACTTTCTTGGTCAGGGCGATGTTGTCCTCATAAGGCAGTGAAGAACCGTCAATCATTACGCTTGAGAAGCCCATGTCGATGCAGTCCTTGCAGAGCTCGAAGCTATCACCGTGGTCGAGGTGCAGCACAATCTCGGGATGAGCGCAACCCAGCTCCTTGGCATACTGAACGGCACCCTCTGCCATGTAGCGCAGAATGGTAGCGTTAGCATAGTTACGAGCACCCTTAGAAACCTGCATGATGACAGGTGACTTTGTCTCAACGGCAGCCTGAACGATAGCCTGCATCTGCTCCATTGTGTTGAAATTGAATGCGGGGATAGCATAGCCACCTGCTACGGCCTTCTTGAACATCTCGCGAGTGTTGACGAGACCTAAATCCTTGTAATTTACCATAATTGTTGTATATTTAAGTTAGATAATGTAGAATCTGACGGCAAAGTTAATAAAATTCTTTGGAACGACAAAAAGAAAAAGGCACGGATTGTACAGATTTCACGGATTTTAAATATTCTCCGCTTGTTCTGCACCATCCGTGCATGGGGTTTTGCCAACTATGTATGGCAAATCGGTCTGTTTTGATTACTTTTCTTCGGTATCAATCAGTTTCCAAACGCAAGCAGCCAGTGCGCCGCCGACGAAAGGACCTACAATGAATACCCAGAGCTGGCTCAGTGCCTTACCACCCTCAAAGAGAGCGGGACCGATGGAGCGGGCAGGGTTCACGGAAGTACCGGTATAGTGAATGCCCACCAGGTGAATCAGAATCAGAGCCAAACCGATGGCCAGACCGGCAAAGTTGTTGGTAGCACCGTTAGTCTTGGCCGTAGCGCCCAGCACTACGAGGACAAAGATGAAGGTAAGGACAATCTCAGCTACGAGACCGTTAACGACATTCTCGGAAGCACAGGCATTGGCACCGGTTGTTGTTCCTTCAGCCAGACCAGGATCCAGGCTAACGAGCAATGCTAACAATGCTGCAGCGATGATGGCACCAATCACCTGGAATACCATATACATTCCACAGTCCTTGGCATTCATGCGACCACTCATCCACACACCCAGAGTGATGGCGGGATTGATGTGGCAACCGGAGATACCGCCAATCGTGTAAGCCATAGCAACGACGGCAAGACCGAAGGCGATAGCTGTACCCACGACAGAGGCCACATCAACGCCACAATTCAAACTCACGGCAGCGCCGCATCCTAAGAACGTCAGCACAAACGTTCCAACCATTTCTGCTAAATACTTTTTCATAACGTTGTTATTTTAATAGGTTAAAATACTATTATCTGAACGCAAAAGTAAGCAAAATATTTGATATTTGCAAGGAAAACACTCAAAAAGATGTCTTTGGACAAAAAATATCAATTATCAATTGCCAATTATCAATTATTTTGTACCTTTGCACTCACTATGGAGAATCCTTACGTTAAACAATATCCGGAACTGATGGCTGGCAAGACTGTGCTCTACTGTCACGGCTTTGCCAGCAGCGGACAATCGGGGACTGTCACCCGACTGCGCACCGTGATGCCCGAGGCCAAGGTGATTGCCCCTGACCTACCCGTGCATCCCGAAGAGGCCATCGCCCTGCTGCACGACATCTGCGAAAAGGAACATCCCGACCTCATCATCGGTACTTCGATGGGCGGCATGTATGCTGAGCAGCTCTATGGCTACGACCGCATCTGCGTGAACCCTGCCTTAGAGATGGGCGAAACGATGAAGGCGCACGGAATGACAGGTACACAGCAATTCCAGAACCCCCGCTTGGATGGTGTTCAGGAGTTTTATGTAGACAAGGCACTCATCAAGGAATACAAGGAGCGCTCGGAGCATCGCTTCGAGGGGGTAACGGACGAGGAGCGCCAACGGGTCTTCGGCTTGTTCGGCGATAATGACACGACCGTCAACACGTTCGACATGTTCCGTCAGGTCTATCCCCAGGCTATCCACTTTCACGGCGAGCACCGCATGAACGACCAGTCGTTCATGCATTCCGTAATTCCCGTCATTCGCTGGATAGACGACAAACAGGAAAAGCGCGAGCGTCCTATAATATATATAGGTATAGAAACCATGACGGATCGCTATCAGCACCCCACAGCTTCTGTACAGAAGGCAGTACGCATGCTGATTGAGGATTATCAGGTGTACTTTGTCTGCCCAACGGAGAACCGTTGGGAACGATGGAAGAACGCCGGAGAACCAACGGAGAACTGTTGGGGACAGTGGTTGGAGGAATACATCAACGTGCCGGCCTGGCACCACACGGTCTATACTGAGCGTCGCGACCTGCTGTATGGCGACTTTCTGATAGCTCGTCAGAAAGAGGGCGACCCGATGGCAACCTTTCTGGAATACGGGTCGGACACTTTTAAGACGTGGGACGACATCATCGTGTTCTTTGAGAGACTGAAAAGTTAATGAAGTTAGAGAAGTTAGAGAAGTTAGAGAAGTTAAAGGAATTAAGATATGAGTTACAATCGCAGAAAGACAACTGTCACACAAGTAGGCAATATCGCCATTGGCGGTGAGAACCCCATCCGCATTCAGTCGATGGCCACCGTTGACACGAACGACACCGAAGGATGCGTGGCCCAGGCCAAACGCATCATTGATGCCGGTGGCGAACTGGTACGTTTTACTACTCAGGGCACTCGTGAAGCAGAGAACATGAAGAACATCTCGGCACGACTGAAGGCCGACGGCTACAAGACGCCCTTGGTTGCCGACGTTCACTTTACGGCACATACGGCCGACGTGGCAGCACAGTACTGCGAAAAGGTTCGTATCAATCCCGGCAACTACGTCGACCCGGGTCGTACCTTCAAGCACTTGGAGTACACGGACGAGGAATATGCCGACGAGCTGAAGAAGATTGAGGCGAAGCTGGTGCCCTTCCTCAACATCTGCAAGGAGCACCATACAGCCATTCGAATCGGTGTCAACCACGGCTCGCTATCCGATCGCATCATGTCGCGCTACGGCGACACACCAGAGGGTATTGTAGAGAGCTGCATGGAGTTTCTGCGCATCTGTCGCCGCGAGCAGTTCAACGACATTGTCATCAGTATCAAGGCTTCGAACACAGTGGTGATGGTAACGACGGTGCGTCTGCTGGTGAAGACCATGGATCAGGAGAATATGCACTATCCGCTGCACCTCGGTGTGACGGAAGCCGGCGAAGGCGAAGACGGGCGCATCAAGTCGGCTGTCGGCATCGGTGCACTCCTAACAGAAGGCATTGGCGACACCATCCGCGTGTCGCTGAGCGAAGAACCGGAGTGTGAGATTCCCGTCGCTCGCAAGTTGGTGGATATGATAGCAGAATGTGCCCAACTGCGTGCCGAGGCCGAAGCAAACATCAAGGACGACACCATCACATTGGCTCTGGATGCCCCCGATTGGGAAACATTCCAGCTGAAGGCGGCTATGGCCGTAGGAGCGCTGTTCATTGACCGCAAGGCCACGAAGCTGAAGATAGAGGTGAGAGGTCAGAAGTTAGAGGTAAGAGATGAGAAGTCGCTCACATCTCTGGCGGATGCCATCCTACAGGCTGCGCGCATCAAGTTCACCAAGACGGAATACATCTCCTGTCCCGGTTGCGGTCGCACCTTGTATAATCTACAGGAAACCATAGCAAAAATCAAGGCGGCCACCAGTCACTTAGTGGGTCTGAAGATAGGTATTATGGGTTGTATCGTCAACGGTCCCGGCGAAATGGCTGATGCCGACTACGGCTATGTCGGAGCAGGCCGCGGCAAGATTTCGCTCTACAAGCAAAAGGTCTGTATAGAGAAGAACATTCCCGAAGAGGAAGCAGTAGACAAGCTTCTTGAACTCATCGAAAAAGACAGGAGATAGGCTCTCGACAGCCGTCCGAACTATTCGGACGAGGTGTCCGGACTATTCGGACTGGAAGCGAGGAATAAGGTGTCCAAGTGTTAGAACTTCTTGCGATAGCAACGATGACGGCGGTAAGGAATCGACTCCAGGTACTGCCATTGCGACAACACGCCTTCGTTGTGTTCCATCTGGGGGCCAGTGACCGCCCACTCGAAGTTGTATCGTTGGAACCAACGTATTAGGTCGTCGAAAATCAGCGCATTGGCACCCTTGGCGCGATACTCCGGCAGCACCCCGATGAGCAGCAAGTCAACGATGTTCGTCTTGTGCCACTTCAAAATCTTCAGCAAGTGCCACCAACCAAAAGGCAGGAAGCGTCCGTCGCGTGTTTTCTGCATGGCTCGTGAAAAAGAGGGGAACGTGATGCCGAAGCCCACCAGTTTGTCACCGTCCATAATACCGGTAACCAGGTTTAAGTCGGCAATCTTGATATAGTCGTTCACCAGTTTGTCGATTTGTCGGTCGGACAACTGACTGAAGCCGTATAAGTCCTTATAGGTTGCATTGAGCAGGTCAAAAATCTTTCGTCCCCATTCGTCATCTATCAACTCCTTGCGACTGAACTTATGTACACGCAGGCCATAGCGCTTGCGAACCATCTCGGTAATCTTTGAAAACTTGTCGGGCACGACCTCAGGCACCCGCACCTTCATCTCCACATAGTCGTTGTCCTTGACGAATCCTTCCATCTGCTCCATGTGCTGAGGGTAGTAAGGATAGTTGTAGTTGACATACATGGTGCAGAGTTCGTTGAAGCCCTCAATCATCATGCCCTCGCGGTCGGTATCGATGAAGCCCAACGGACCAGCCATCTCGTTCATTCCTTCTCCACGTCCCCACGTCTCGACAGCCTGCAGCAGCGCCTTGGACACCTCCCGGTCGTCCACAAAGTCAAACCAGCCGAAACGCACCTGATGACAATTCCAGCGCTCATTGGCTCGACGATTGATGATAGCAGCCACACGCCCCACCATCTTGCCGTCACGGAAAGCCATGAAATATTTTGCCTCGCAACACTCAAATGACGGATTCTTATCATGGCGCAGCGTGGCCATCTCCTCACTGAAGAGATAAGGCACGGCAAAGTCATTTCCACGATATAAGTCATAATAGAACTGCACAAACTGTGTCAGTTCCTTGCGATTACTTACTTCTTTGATTTCAATATTGCCCATGGCGCGTTTTTCGTTTTCCGCTGCAAAGGTACGAAATAAAGTGAAAAGTGAAAAGTGAAAGGGTAAAAAAATTACTATCGAGAAGAAAAAAGAGACTATGATTCTTCACTCAACCCTTCAATATACTGCCACAGCTGGCGATAGAAAGGATGACGGGTCATGGTATTCTTGTCGCCGAGGATAATCAACTTCATTCGCGCTCGAGTGATGGCGACATTCATGCGACGCAAGTCACGCAGGAAACCGATTTGTCCGTCATCGTTGCTTCGCACCAACGAGATGACGATGATGTCGCGCTCCTGGCCTTGGAAGCCATCGACGGTATTAACGCTGATAGCACGGCGGAAGGGCTTGTAGAACTCGCGCTTCATCAGAAGACGGCGCAGATACTGCACCTGAGCGCGATACGGCGAGATGATGCCTACATCAATACGCTCGTCCAAAAGCCGTTGCTTGCCAATCTTGTTGAAGTAATATTGCAGGGCTAATAGCGTCAGTTCCGCCTCGCCCTTGTTGATACGGCCGAAGGATTCACCGACGAACTCTTCGCGGAAGGTGTCAGCGGCAGAACCGCCGACCACAGTAGAGCGCGAAGTGGGCGTAGAGGGAGAGGACGTAGAGGGAGCAGACGTAGAGGGAGCAGACGTAGAGGGAGCGGACACAGAGGGAGCGGGAGCGGCGAAGGCGGCGGTATCTATCCATGTGATGGGCGTGTCGAGGTCGAGGATGCTGCGGTACTTCACCTCGGGCGCACTCTCCACCTGTCCGCCATAGAAGTAGTTGCTGGAGAAGCGCATAATATCGTCATTCATGCGGTATTGTATCTTCAGCAGGGTGACAGCCTCGGGGTGAGTCTCTACGATGCGTTCCATCAGGGTCTTGCCCAACCCAGCCTTTAGGGCGGCGATGCTCTTTACCGTCGGCGGCAACTGGCAATGGTCGCCGGCCAGCACCACCCTCGTAACTCGTCGCAGTGGAATCCAGCAGGCAGCTTCAAGGGCTTGGGCGGCCTCGTCGATAAACAGCGTACCGAACTTCTGACCGTCTAAAAGGCGATTGGCCGAGCCTACGAGCGTGGAGGCAATGACACGAGCCTCACCAAACAACTCACTGTTGATGCGTATCTCCAGTTCCGTAGCGCGGCTCTTCAAGCTTTCCAGCTTCTGATGGTACTTTTCGTCACCCCGTCGCCGATGGTTGCGCAAGTCGCGGATAGCCTTGCGAATAGCCCACAGATGCGGATAGTCAGGATGGGCCTCAAAGCGACGCTCATAGGTAAACGACAGCATCTTGTCGTTCACACGCGTAGGATTACCTATTCTTAATACATTGATACCTCGGTCGACCAATTTCTCGGATATCCAGTCGACGGCCATATTGCTCTGAGCACATACCAGCACCTGACTCTCGCGCATCAACGTCTCGCGAATTGCTTCCACCAACGTAGTGGTCTTTCCCGTTCCGGGAGGGCCGTGTACGATGGCCACATCCTTTGCTCTCAACACCATGTTGACAGCCTCTTCCTGTGTACTGTTCAGGTAGGGGAAGTGCATGGGCTGGAAGACGAAGGTCTCGGGTTTCTGGTGTGAATAGAACAAGTCACGCAGATACCCCAACCTACCCTTTCCTTTGATGGCTCTGTCCAACGCTTCCATCATCAACCGATAGCTCGTCTCGTCGAACGACAGCTGGACACCCAGACTTTCGGCGTTTTGCAGGTCAATGACGGGGAAGCCGTCAGGAACAGTAATTACCATGCGATCGCCATCCACGTAACTGACAGTAGCGGTGTGACGGAAGTATTTGATGGCAGCGGAATGGTCGTCCACCGTAAAGAACACTACAGGGCGGCCGAACTCGAAGTTATGCTCGATGTCGCTATCAGCCGTGCGCACCACCTCCACCGCCAACTGGTTCAGGGAATTATAATAGCTCTTGCTAAACCTCACCGGCCACCACGCATCACCACGCTTCACCTTCCGCTGCATACCGATTTGCTCCGTCTGCTGGCGAAAGGCTTCCTTCTCCGTCTCATATTCCAACTGCAAGAGCAGCCGTTGTTGTTGGAGGGCTTGTATGGGCGATGTGGACATGAGGGCTTGAGAAATTAGGGGATGATTACTTTGCGCCCGTTATGAATGTAGAGGCCCTTGGTTGGCTGCTTCACCTGACGACCTTGCAGATTGTAGTACGGAGCCGATTCGTCTGTCGCAATCGTATCAGGACTAACAGAGCGGATGCCCGTAACACCGTTCTTACAAGCAACGTGCAAGGTTCTTGTCAAGCTGATGCCGTCCTCTGATGCCTTCACTTGGATGGTCACCAGACGAGGCGTAGTAACTGTCGGCATGACTTTCAACACACCATTCTCAATCTTCGCCGTCACGTCAGGGGCCTCTACCAGCGTATAGGCCGGAGCCTTATAGCCTGCAAAATAGGCTGCAAGCTTGACCTCCAATAGCTCCTCCAACATAAAGTTCGGTACGGCAATCCAGTTCAGATATTCCTCCAAGTCGGTATAGTAGTCGCCGTCACGGTCTTCATTATTGTTGGCAACGCCGTCATCTGTTCCCACCAATGCTTCAAACCATGCAGGAATACCATCGCCATCGGCATCCCAACTCTTTGAACGCGTCGCCGTAACGATGCCCAACTTTTCCAGGTCAAAGCCCTCGCATCCGGCATCTTCCTCAGAATCGATGAGGCCTGACTTGCCCGACCTGCTACCCTTGGTACTGGTGGTGCCGTTGAGCGTCTCGCTAACCATGCGCTGGTCGTGCAGGTCGAAGAACGGCTGGTTACAGCCCACATCGCTGAGCACATTCTTGAAGGCAGCCTGCGCCGTCTCCATATTGCCCTCAGGATTCATGAAGCTGAAAGGCGTCGTTGGCAGCGGATCCCAGTCAACCGTCTGTCCACCCGACGTGCTGTACTTATAGGTGGTTCCCTTCTTGTCCTGCGTCAGACTGCCATTGTTCTTCTCCTGTCGGATGTTGCCGTGAACATAGACACTCTGTGTTCCCGTTCCTGTACCTTCCAGTTGCAGATTCATCAGCGTTGACGTGCTGTTGGCACCCATCTTGTAGAAGTTGTTGCAGAAGTTCATCTCATGCGTTCCACCATCAGTAGCACGACCGCCCCAGTTGTAAACCACATTATTATAAATATCATGATGGCCGTCGTATGCACCTTTGCCGTCCAAACCACCCGAGATGCTCCAGTTGCGGCCTTCGCAATGTGCCAGCAGGTTGTGATGATAGCTGCCGGGCTGTCCACCCATCTCGCCACCGCCGATGGTAGCGGCATAGCCGTGTCTGTCACCTGCGCTATAGTTGGGATGACCAGCTTGGTTCAGCGCCTCACTAATCAAGGTATGTTGCAAGGTCAGACCCTTACCGTTTCGACTGGAGAAAGCCTCGTCGATGGTCCACGAGATGGAGCAGTGGTCCATGATGGCGTGGTCGTTGCCCGCCATACCCATACCGTCCAATCCCCCTAACGTAGTCTCTTCCGATGTTCCCTCCTCGGCACCATAGGAATAGCTATTCTTTCCACCAGGAATGACGTTATTGATCAGTTTCTTGTGTCCTAATCGCATGCGGAGGAAACGAGTAATACCGTCGCTTTGCATGCCGAAGGGACAGGTGCGTAGCATGATGCCGTTGCCGGGAGCAGTCTGTCCGGCAATGGTGACGAACTTGTCTGCGCACGTCAGACGGCTCTTCAGCGAGATGACACCGGCAACGTCGAAGACAATGGTTCGCGGTCCGCTGACTTTCTTAATGCCATAGCGGAAGGAACCTTCTATTGGAGTTTCATTTTTGGGATCATCGGGGTTATTATCGTTATAATAATAATCTTCAAGTGTTGTCACATGATATACCGAGCCTCCTCGTCCTCCGATAGCAAAGCGTCCATATCCTTCGGCGCCGGGGAATGCCAGGCGACGAGGACGGAACTGATAGACACGTCCTTTATGTACCGTTCCGTTAGCTTCCACCTCGTCCACACGCCAGTAGTACATCTTCAAGGGAGAGAAACCGCTGGCCGTATAGCTGGAAGCCGTTCCTTCGTACTGATAGGCAGTGGCATTGTTCACCTCTGACTCGTCCGTGCCATATACCAATCGGTGCTTCTGCGCAACACTGGCCGGCAACCAGCTGAACGTTACACTGCCCTGGTCTGCATCGACATGATAGTCCTGATGTGCCGGCACTGGATCCATGATGCCATAGGGATTGGTATCAAAGTCCAGTCCGTTAATCATGATACTCGTGCGGTCGTAGCTCTCGCCGGCCTTGGGAACACAGGCAAACTGGATGACCACAGGTTGGCCCTCAGTCACAGTGAACTCCACATACGACGAGCCGCTTTCCGATGCTTTCTTTGCACCCGAGGAATGCGTCCCGCTACCTTTCACGACACCATTGACACTCACCTCCACGGCGGGATGCTTCTTGTTGGCATCCGTGTCGTTATGATAGGCAATGACAGAGTGCTGACCAGGTGTCATTCCCTCGATGGTCAGCGTGATGGCTGTCCGCCCTTCAGTAATCCAGACGTAGTTTCCGTCGTTCAGGTGACAGGCAAAGACACCATCACCCAACAGTTTACTGTTCTGCTGCACGATGTTCTTATTCCAGTTCGAAGCCAAGGCCGTGGCACCCTCACTCGCCGAGATAGTCAGTTTGATGCCGCTTGCCAGTGTCTTCGTATCACTGGCTACACGCGCTACAGCCCATGATTCGTAGTCGGGTTCCGTCACTTCAGAAGAATTTCTTCCTGTCATGTCAAAGTCCACATGCTGCGCCATCATACCGACAGCACAGCAGGACATCACAGCTGCTAAGAATAGTTTTTTCATCTTTTCGTTGGTTTTATTTAATAAATAGACGGATTTTTATTACTTTTGCACCCAATATGGAACACCTGCATCCACTACATACCGATACCGAACGACCCGAGCGCTTCACCTATCCGTTCGCCTACGAACCGCATCCGTTGTGCCGTTTGGCAGCAGCCGAGGTGCAAGCGTATATTGCAGCACATCCCGACATCAGGGAGGATGCTGACCGTGGCAAGATGTTCGGGGTGTTAGTCGTAGAGGAAAGCCTCTCCCCTGCCCCCTCTCCAAACAGCGAGGGGAGATGGGGATACCTTGCAGCTTATAGTGGACTGCTGGCAGGACGCAACGACTGGGACTACTTCGTGCCGCCCGTCTACGATGCCCAACAGCCCGACGGTTACTTCAAGACCAAGGAACGCGAGATTTCCCTCATCACTTCCCGCTCACCGCTCACCGCTAAGAAGATGTCGCAGGAGCTGCAGCTCTGGCTTTTCCACCAGTACCAGTTGCTGAATGCGCGAGGTGAGATCAAAGACTTGGTGGACATCTGGCAGGAATACTACACCCGCCCCAAGCTCCGACAGCGTTTTCCCCTCCCTCCCGGCGGCACGGGGGACTGCTGTGCGCCAAAGTTGCTACAGTACGCCTATCAGCAGGGACTAAAGCCCGTCTGTATGGCAGAGTTCTGGTGGGGACAGAGCACCAAGGAGGAACTGCGCCAGCACCTGAACTTCTATCCAGCCTGCCGCGGCAAGTGCAAGCCCATCCTGACGTGGATGCTGCAAGGTCTGGACGTTGACCCGGATCCTGAAACGTTAGGATTTAAACATCTGGAACTGAAGACCGTTTACGAAGACAACGATATCGTAGTGGTCGACAAGCCCAGTGGTATGTTGTCGACACGCGGACGCATCGAACAGTATTCCGTAGAGTCTGTCATGCAGCAGCGCTACCCGGGAGCTTTCGTTGCCCATCGGTTAGACATGGGAACCTCGGGACTGCTCATTGTCGCCAAGACGCTCGATGCCTATCACGACCTGCAACAGCAGTTCATCAAGCACGAGGTGAAGAAGAAATACATCGCCGTGCTGGAAACACCTCTCCCCTCTAAAAAAGGAACCATATCCCTTCCCCTTCGTCCTGACCCGATGAACCGCCCGCGGCAAATCGTGGATATGGAGCATGGCAAGCGCGCCGTCACGGAGTATGAATTGGTGGAGGGGCTGAGCGGGGAAACCGCACAGGGCAAGCAAAGCGAAGGAGCCGCGCAAGGCAAGCAAAGCGAAGGAGCCGCACAGGGTCGGGCGGTGGTTGCGCTGTATCCGCAGACGGGGCGAACGCACCAACTGCGCATCCACTGTGCTCATCCCGACGGCTTAGGCTGTCCCATTGTTGGTGACGAGCTCTATGGCACGAAGGGCGAACGCCTCATGCTGCACGCCGCGGAGATTTGGTTCCGTCATCCCATAACAAAGGAGGCGATGCATCTTGTCTCACCGCCTCCTTTCTTGCCTTAACGTCGCAAGTTACTCTATCTTCTTACAGACGGCACGTGACACCAATCTTCGTCTCGAAGGTTGTGGCATGTACCGTAGGATAATACTTATAGAACGTACGACGTGAATAGTATGCTCCCGACAGAGTGAGCGACCACTGGCGAGCCAGATGGATGTCGAAAGTGGGGTTGATAATAAGCAGTGCTGCATTGCCCCTGTCGCCCATCACGTTCAGATAGTGCAGGTCTTTCTCGCCACGGGCATAAGCACTCAGATCCTTGTTCTCATAACCCTTGAAGGTGTATAGGCGGAAGTACTTGGCGTCAAGCGTAAAGCGAGCATAACGTCCAAAGTCCAACTGGGTCTTCGACTTGAGGCTGAAGCCCATACCCATGTTGTAATCACGTTCAATGACATTGAAGTAGTCACTCTTGGTACCACCCAGCAGGATTCCGCTCACGAAGATGCGCTGCTCCAGCTTGGACATTCCGCCTGTCTGGGGAAGAGATACGATGAAGCCAGGACCGAAGCCGGCAGCCTCACTGATACGGTATGGAGTCAGCGACGAACCGTCCTCGATGGGTTTGGCATCGTAGTAGTTGAAGTGCTGGTAGATACCGAACTCGCCTGCCATATCCTTCTTATCAAGAATGGGCGTACTCCACAGACGTCCGACGATGCTCAGCGTGTTGAAGAGCGGCTGTCCACCGCCAAACGCCATAGTTGCCTGCAGGTCGAAGAAGTCGTAGGGCGTGGTGTGCTTGTCACCGTCGACGGAAGTTCCGTAAGTCAGTGCCATGTTGACATAAGGAGCATGGAGTCCGCGGAACAGAGCACCGTCGTCGGCCAGATAGCGCCAACCGACCGAAAACGCCACATCAATGGGTATCTGATTAAAGTCATGATAGCGATAGTGCTTATGACTGATGCGCCATGCGTCGCCACTGATGAGACGGTGTATTCCCTGTATGGGGTTAATGATGGTCGCTGCAGCCTCGCGCAGGAAACGGCGGAAACCGAAGTCGCGGTCGTCCAACACGGTGAGGCTCAAGCGGTGTGTCATTTCACCGAGGGCCATACCGCCGCACGTAGTGGCAATAATGTCGTTGATGGCCGGCGGTTCCGTCTCGCCCAGGAATTCCCACATGGCCGATCCGAGCAAGCTATAGGGGGCAGACTCCCAGAACGTCAAGCCGTTGGTACGTGCAGCGTTGAAATAGAGGTTGCCATGATAGGGATGCATGAACATGTTGGTGTTAAAGAGGTCGTTGTCCCATACCATGCCGTCAGAGAAGTTACGACGAATGGAACGCAGCGTGGTCTGAGCGAACTCCTCTCTGGTGACATAGCGGTCGAACAGCTGCACACCCACATTGACAGCCGTCACCTCGGCGAGTGCCTGCCAGGGGCGTTTCTTCACGGGTAGTGCCATCGTGGAGTCGCCATACTCTATCTGCTGTCTCTTTTCATCCCAGGCACGCTTCCATGTATCGTGCTGGTTGCGTGGTTGACGATAGGTCAAGCCTAACTCCACCAACGGACGGTTGCGATAGGTCTCGTTGTGGTCATAATAGCGGGTAATACCCCAACCCACCGAGGCGAAGGCACCGAAGCGCTTGCTGAACTGGTAGTCGGCATTGATGCGAGCCTGCAGGGAGTACAGACGCTCGGGCTTCTCACTGTTGTTCCGGGAGAACGTCTCCACGTGGTAGTAGCCCAAGTCACCGCTCACGCTCCACTTCGGCGACAGCTGGAAATACTGTCCCAAGCGATAGAACACGGCTCCCGAGAACTTCGAGTCCAGTCCCATGAAGTGTGTACCAACACCCAGAATGCTATAAGTACTCTTGTTACGGTAGCGGACGGCCAGATTCGTTTTTGTCGACGAGCCGCCATACACCATGATATCGATGTCCGTCAACGGGTTGATGTTCACCAAGCCAATCTTGTGACCGATGGTGTCATACGACATATTCACGAGACCCACCTGCCAACCCTTGGGTCGCCTGCGGGCCACGTTGAATGCACCAATCTGAGCACCGTTGAGCGAGTCGACATAGTTGACGGCACCAAACTGAAGGCCTCGATGCATACCCGATGACACATTCATGATGCCCGACAGCTGAACGCCCTTGTCCATACCCTGTGTGATATTGCTCAAAGCACTCAGCTGCAAACCGTTGAATTTGTGTGCCGACATGTTTGACATACCGCCAATCTGCACGCCCTTTCCACCTTCGGTGGCTACCGTCGATATGAAGCCGAACTGCACGCTCTTCACAGAGTCCTGCACACTGACGATACCCACAGGGAACTTCTGTGCCGTCACGGCAATACTCATGCAAAGCAATAGCGTTAAAACACTAATTTTTCTCACCCTTATTGATATTGTTGTATTGATAATTCCGCTTTTAAATGCTCAGCTCGTTGAGTACTCTTATCATATTCTTGTCTACGGTCTTCTCGCCCGTACGGATACAATATTCAAAGGGAACCAGACAAGCATCGCCATTGCGATAGCCTATCATGACGTTGCGCTGTCCAGTCTTGATAGCCTCAATAGCCGCAGCACCCATCCAACTGGCCAGCACGCGATCACGGGCCGTAGGTGTTCCTCCACGCTGCAGGTGGCCCAGGATGGACACACGGACATCGAAACCGGGGAACTCCTTCTTCACACGGTCGGCATAGTACAATGCACCGCACTTAGGACTCTCGGAGACGATGACGATGCATGACTTCTTCGACTTACGGATGCCACGGCTGAGGAACTCCTTCAGCTGGTCCACCTCGGTCATCTCCTCAGGAATGATGGCAGCTTCGGCACCGCAGGCAATGGCAGAATACTGTGCTAGGAAGCCTGCATCGCGTCCCATCACCTCCACGAAGAAGATACGCTCATGCGAACTGGCCGTATCGCGGATGCGGTCCACACATTCCATGATGGTGTTCATCGTCGTATCAAAACCAATGGTATCGTCCGTTCCGTTGACGTCGTTATCAATGGTTCCGGGCAGTCCCACTACGGGGAAGTTGAACTCCATACCAAAATTGCGGGCACCTGTCAGCGAACCGTTGCCGCCAATGACCACCAGCGCGTCAATCTCTTCCTTCACGCAGGTGTCGTAAGCCTTCTGCATACCCTCGGGTGTCATAAACTCCATGCTACGGGCCGTCTTCAGGATGGTACCACCTCTGGAGATGATGCCACTGACGTCCTCAGTAGTCAATGTCTTTACCTCATCGTGGATGAGTCCCTCATAACCACGATAAATTCCCTTAACGGTGAAGCCATTGCTGATGCCTGCCCGCGTCACCGCACGGATAGCTGCATTCATACCTGGGGCATCACCGCCCGACGTCAAAACGCCAATAGTCTTAATCTTGCTCATAGTCTTATGTGTTTTAAATTTCTTATATTATTAATTTCTGCTGCAAAGATACAAAAAA
>ONQT01000025.1 GCA_900320045.1 uncultured Prevotellaceae bacterium
CCACCGCCGAGGGCGATGTAGAGACCGATGACAGCCTGCGAACCATTATAGATGTTCATGGCCTCGCTCAACTGGGCCTTCAGCAGCGTCTCCTGTGCCGTCAGCACCTCCAGATAGCTGGCCTTACCGTTGTCCATCAGCTCATGGGTACCGGTATAGGCTTCCTTCAGGACATCTACCTGACGATGGAAGTACTGGTGCTTCTCGCGAGCCAGCAGGCAGTCGGCAATGGCCTCGTTGACCTCGTTACCGGCATCGACGACGGTCTGGACGTATTTCTTCTGCAGGTCTTCCTCCGTCAGCTTGGCAATCTTCTTGTTGGCAATCAGCTTGCCACGGGCAAAGATGGGCTGCGTCAGCGTTCCCACTGCATTCAGCAATATCTTGCCGGGATTGACCACCATACCGCCAGCGGAGTTGGTCCAGCCAGCAGCGCCGTTCAGCGTGATGGTGGGGAAGAAAGCGGAACGGGCGGCATTCGTGTTATAGAAGGCCTCCTCCATAGCGTGGTTGGCCATGCGGATGTCAGGACGGTTCTCCAGCATCATGGCAGGAACACCGACGTTGAGATAACGGATGTTGAACATGCGCTTACCTACGTCGCCCTGGGCCTCGGAGTGCGCCAATACCGTGTTGCCCCACTTGCTGCGACTGATGTGCTGCGGTGCAATGGCCAGCAGGCGGCAGATGGCGTTCTCGACACTGAGGATGTCGCGACGCACATCGGCAATCTGGGTCTTTACGTTGAGGTACGACGACTCCATCTGGTTGACGGCCGTGCTATACGACTTACCATTCTCCCAGAGGGCAATCTGTGTATCCAGAGAGATTTTCCACAGGCTGTCGGTCTGCGTGAGAATCTCCAGTTGTCGGTCGAGCACCTGCAACAGGTAGTACTGCTGGGCAGTAGTGGAAACGAGGTTGGCACGGACGGCCTCCTCGCGCATCTGGGCCTGCAGCATCACGGCCTTGGCGGCACGCTTCTTGTTGGTGATGCTACCAAACACGTCGACATCCCACGACAACTGCAGCGGCAGGTTGTAGGTCTTCGTCCAGGGGTTGTCGTCAAACTTCGCCAGCGTTCCCGACGGTGCGAGGTTCAGCGCTGGCAGATAGGCCAGCTTGGCTGCCTTCAGCGACGCCTCCGACTTCTCGACGGCGATGCGTGCCGAGTTCAGGTTGGTGTTGTTGGCCAGCACCTGCTCGATGAGCTGCTGCAACAGCGGGTCGCTGAAAAACTCGCGCCACGACATCTGAGCGATAGAGTTCGCGTTGGCCTCGGTAACCGTCTCGTCGAGCATACTGGTACCAAAGACGTTGTCGGGCGTCTGTGTCTTGTTTTCATACTTGCTATAGATGCCGCATCCCGTGAGCATCATGCTCGCGGCTACAGCGGCTAAGACTTTCTTATAATTCATTTTCTTCTGTATTGGTTAGTTCAACAGGCTTTCCTTGGAATTTCTCATGTAGTTTCTGGAACACGATAAAGAAGGCCGGCACGACGAAGAGCAAGGCAACGGTGCCGATGCTCATACCTCCGATGACACCCAGGGCGAGGGCACGGTTACCGTTGGCACCGGCACCACCCTCGATGACGAGCGGTATCATACCGATAATCATGGTGGCTACCGTCATCAGAATAGGACGCAGACGCTCCTTACAAGCTTCGAAGGCTGCATCGCGGATGCTCATACCCTGAGCTCGGCGCTCTGTAGCGAACTCCGTAATCAGAATAGCAGTCTTGGCCAACAGACCAATCAGCATGATGACACCCGTCTGCAGGTAGATGTTGTTGTCCATGCCGGGAATCTGATTCTTATAGCCCAGGTAGGCGAACACGAAGGCACCCATCAGTCCGAACGGCACGCTGAACAGCACGGCCCATGGTGTGAACCATGAGTTGTAGAGCGAAGCCAGAATGAGATAAATCAAAATAGCACAAATGACGTAGATGAGGGCTGTGGCGTTAGAGCCGCTTACCTCCTCCACCTCGCGCGACATACCACTATACTCGTAGGTTGCCGTTGCGGGCATTACTTCCTTAAACACCTCTGCAATGACCTTGTGGACATCGCCTTCGGTATAGCCGCTACCAGGCTTCACTGAGCAAGTGATGCTCTGGAGAAGGTTGAAGTGCTCGATATTGGCAGGACCCACGATCTCCTTCAGACTGACGAACTGGGAGATGGGGGTCATATGGCCACCCTTCACTTGCATGAAGATGTTTTGCAGAGCCTGTGGGTCAAGACGATACTCAGGCGAGGCAGATGCCATGATACGATAGACTTTACCGAACTGGTTGAAATTGCCGATATAGGCACCGCCACAGTAAGCACCGAGTGTGTTAAGCACATCAGCTGGCGACACACCTGCACGGTCGCACTGTGCCGGATCGACTTCAACCTGGAATTTCGGGAAACGTTCAGAGTAGAAGGACAGAGCAGAGCCTATCTCCGGACGCTCTGACAGTTTGGCTATAAAATGTTCGGTCTGCTTGGCAAACTCCGACAGATTTCCATCTGTTGGGTCCTGAACAGCCAAATAAATGTCGTTACTCGTTCCATAACCCGGAATCTGTGGCATCTCGGAAGGAATCACTACCAAATTCTTGATGTCCTGACAGTCATAGTAGAAACGTCCTGCGACGAGAGCCAGCAGGTGGTTCATACCAGGACGCTCGTCCCAGTTCTTCAGTCGCACCACCATCGTAGCGTAGTTGGAAGATGCTGAACTCGACAGAATACCGTAACCACAAGTCGTGGAGAAGCTCTCTAACTCGGGAATCTTCTTTACCTTCTCTTCCACCGCCTTCACCATCTCACGCGTCTGCTTCAGAGTAGCTCCTTCTGGGGCCTGAATCTCAACCAGGAACACGCCTTGGTCCTCCTGTGGCACAAGACCTGAAGGCAGGCTCTTCATGAAAAAGCCCATGAGTACTGCTGCCAGTGCCAAGAGACACCATGCCAGGGCGGGACGCTTGATGAACTTCTGTACAGCCTTACTATACTTATTATATATAGCATTGTAGCTGACCTCGTACGCCTTCTTCGTATAGTAAGTCAAGCCCTTACCTTCTTTCTTGCCTTCAGTGACGCGCATCATGATGGCGCAGAGGGCAGGACACAGCGTCAGAGCCGAGATACATGACAGACCGACACTGGAGGCAATGGTGACACCAAACTGGGTGAAGAAGGTACCAGAAGTACCTGGCATGAACATCACAGGGATGAATACCGCCATGAATACCAGCGTACACGAGACGACGGCTACCGACACCTCGCTCATTGCCTGGCGGGTAGCTTCGCGAGCATCGCTGATACCATTCTCCATCTTCGCCATAACGGCCTCGACCACCACGATGGCATCATCCACCACCGTACCGATAGCGAGCACCAGAGCGAACAGTGTCAGAATGTTGAGCGAGAAACCTGCCAACGAAACGACAGCAAAGGTACCCAGCAGCGACACGATAATCGAGATAGAGGGGATGATGGTGGCCTTGAAGTTCTGCAGGAAGAAGAACACCACGAGCACCACGAGGATGATGGCGATGACAAGTGTCTCCACCACATTGTGGATGGCAGCAAAGAGGAAGTCATCAGAGGTCATCAGGGTGACAAACTCCAGCCCGGCGGGCATCGTTTCCTTGGCCTGCTCAAACATCTTGTTGATGGCGGCATTCACCTGGGTGGCGTTGGCACCGGGGGCGGCGAACACAATGAACATAGCACCCGGACGGTCCTGTATGTTCGACGTGAAGTTGTAGCTCATGGCACCAATCTGCACATCAGCCACGTCGCTCAAGTGCAATATTCCGCCACCACTGGTGCGCAGCACGATATTGTTGAACTCGTCGATGGTCTTCAGCGTACCCTTGTACTGCATGGAGTACTGGTAGGAGTTGCCCGACTGCTCACCCAGCGTACCTACAGCTGCCACGAAACTCTGTCCGCCGATAGCGGCAAACACGTCGTTTGGCGTCAGATTGTATTGTGCCATCACATCGGGCTTCAGCCAGATGCGTAGGGCGTAGGTATTACCCAAGCTCAGCACGTTACCCACACCGGTGATACGCATCAACTTCGGCTTGATATTAATATCCACGTAGTTCGACACAAAGTCCTCGTTGTACTTGCCATCGGCACTCTTCACGGCAAAGATGCGCAGAATGTTGTTCTGGCGCTTCTCCACCTTCACGCCCACCTTGTTCACTTCGGCAGGCAGTAGTGCCTGAGCACGGGTAACACGGTTCTGCACATTCACCGTCGCCATGTCGGGATCGGTACCCTGTTTAAAGTAAACGGAAATCTCCACCTCACCGTTCGACGAGGCCTTGGAGGTCATGTAGGTCATGTCGTTCACACCGTTGATGGCTTCTTCGAGAGGCTGGATGACTGATGTCATGACCGTCTTCTCATCGGCACCAGTATAGCTGGTGGAGACCGAAACCGTAGGCGGTGCGATGTCCGGATATTGCTCTACTGGCAGCGTGCTCATAGATATGTAGCCCACCAGCGCAATCACAATCGAGATGGCACACGCCATCACGTATCTGTTAATGAATATATTGTTCTTCATATTTACATCTTAATTGACACTCTTTTACTCACTCTTGGCTTCAGCCTTTTCAGCCTCAGAGAACAGCACCTTCTGGCCCTCGAAGACGTTGTTGGCACCCGTGGTCACAATCTTGTCGCCCACGTTCAGACCGCTGGTCACGATGAAGTCCTTGCCGTTGCCGGTGTCGGCCGTGGTGACTTCAACGGCTGTTGCCGTGCTGTCGGCCTGAACCTTATAGACCTGCGACTTGTCCTGCAGGCGTACGACGGCATACTGCGGAACGATAATCACACCCTTCTCGGCAAAGGGCATCACGATGGTACCCTGAATGCCGGAGTACAGATGTCCGTCGGGGTTGGGGAACGACACCTTGCTGGTCAGCGAGCCCGTCTCGGCATTGACCACACCCGTCAGGCTCACCACGCGGCCCTTGTGGGGATACTCCGTACCGTTCTTCATGATAAACGTTACCTCTGGCAGCTTGGCGATAAATTTATCTAAATCCGAAGCCTTCATGCCCTGCTTTACCATAGCCTCGACAATGGCTTCTGTCACTGAGAACTCTGCATACATGGTGGTGTTGCCGCTCAGCATGGTCAGCTGGGTCATGGGCGACACCTGGTCGCCGACACGAACGGGAATCTCGCCGATGATACCCGACACGCTGGCCGTGATGGTGCAGAAGCCGAGGTTCACCTTGGCACGGTTCACCGACGCACGGGCCTGGGACACGGCGGCCTGGGCCTGCTTGTACGAGTTCTCCGAGTTGTTCAGCATGTAGCTGCTGACAATCTTCTTATCAAACAGGTTCTTGTTCGACTCGTACTCCAGCTTGGCGGAATTCTCCTGGGCCAGGGCGGCCTGCAGGTTGGCCTGGGCAGCCTCCAGCTCCAGCTGGGCGTTGCGCGAGTCGATGATGAAGAGCGGCTGGCCCTTCTTCACCTGCTGACCTTCCGTCACGCAGATCTGCATCAGCTGTCCGCTGACCTGCGGCGTGACCGTCACATCGTTCTGACCCTTCATCTTGGCACTGAACTTGTAAGGCAACTCAATGTCTGATTTCTTCACTGTCATCGTCTCGAACGATGATTTCGTCTCTTTGGGCATGTCAACCCCGCAAGAGGCCAGCAGAGCTGTGATGCTGAGCATCCACATACCCTTGGTAAGAATAGTTTTCCTGTTCATAATATGATGTTTAGTTGTATAATTGCTTAACCGATTGACTGGTTGTTTAATAGCTTCAAACGTGAGGTCGCACGCCGGCAGCCAATGTTTTACCGGGCAAAGGTACGAAAAATCCCCGAACCAAGCAAACGATTCGGGAATTTTTTGTATATCAGGGGGTCTGTCCCCGTGTGAGCTTTGGAACCATCCCCGATTACGAGAAAGCAGAATAACTAAGTGAGACTTGTCTACCTTATTTTTAAAACTTCCGTAGCATAATGGCGGTTAATTGAAAAATAATTTGTACTTTTGTACCCACAAACTAAAAAATAAGGTATCATGATACAGTCAATGACGGGCTACGGAAAGACAGTAGTAGCCTATAACGGTAAGAAAATCAACGTAGAAGTGAAGTCGCTGAACTCCAAGCAGCTGGACCTGACAACACGCATCGCACCGCTCTATCGCGAGAAAGAGATGGAGGTGCGCCAGATGATCAGCGAGCGCGTGGTGAGAGGCAAGGTGGAGTTCTCGCTGTGGATAGAAAAGGACGCCACGACGGACGCGGCTCCCGTCAACACGGCGCTGATGCAGCAGTACTACGAGCAGCTGAAGGCCTTTGCCGACCAGAACAAGATGCAGGACGTAGACTGGGTGTCGACGCTGGTGCGCATGCCCGACGTGCTGACGAAGACGGAGGTCGAAGAGCTGACGGACGACGAGTGGACGGCAGTACGACAGGGTGTCGTAGAGGCCCTGCAGCACCTGGTGGACTTCCGCACGCAGGAGGGCGCCGCCCTAGAGAAGAAGTTCGCCGAGAAGGTGGACAACATCGAGCGACTGATGAAGAGCATCGAGCCGTATGAGAAGTCGCGCGTCGAGAAGATTCGCCAGCGCATCGTCGAGGGACTGAAGCAGATTCCCGAGGCTGAGTACGACAAGAACCGTCTGGAGCAGGAGCTCATCTACTACATCGAGAAGCTGGACATCAGCGAGGAGAAGCAGCGTCTGGCCAACCACCTGAAGTACTTCCGCGAGACTATGGCCGACCAGCCCGGCCAGGGCAAGAAGCTGGGCTTCATCGCCCAGGAGATGGGCCGCGAAATCAACACCACCGGCTCGAAGTCCAACCAGGCCGAGATGCAGAACATCGTCGTCATGATGAAGGACGAACTGGAACAAATCAAGGAGCAAGTGCTGAACGCGCTGTAGGAAAGGAATTTCAATGGTTGCTTAGAAACTACATCTATGAATAAAGGCAAGTTAATCATATTCTCAGCCCCAAGTGGCAGCGGAAAGAGTACAATCGTGCAATGGCTGATGAAAGAGCACCCAGAGTTGAAGCTGTACTTCAGCATCTCGTGCACCTCACGCGCACCACGAGGCACGGAACAGAACGGTGTGGAGTACTTCTTCATTTCGCCCGAGGAGTTTCGCGACAGAATAGCGAAAAACGAGTTTCTGGAATACGAAGAAGTCTATCACGACCGATTCTACGGCACCCTGAAACAACAGGTGGAGAACCAGCGCCAACAAGGTCAGAATGTTGTCTTCGACGTGGATGTAAAGGGTGGCGTGAACATCAAGAAGTTCTATGGCAACGAAGCCTTGAGCCTCTTCATCCAGCCACCTTCTATAGAAGAACTACGCCGTCGTCTGGAAGGTCGCGCAACAGACACTCCCGAGGCCATCCGTGAACGCTTAGCCAAGGCAGAGTATGAGCTGACCTTTGCCCCGCAATTCGACCACATCATCGTTAACGACGACTTGGAGATCGCCAAGCAGGACACGCTGCGCATCGTCACGGACTTCCTTAGCCAGAAAGAATAGCTTTAAGTATGAAAAAGGTGGGCATCTTTGGCGGGTCGTACAACCCCATTCACAACGGACACATAGCCTTGGCGCAAGCCGTCAGGGAGCAATGCGGGCTGGATGAGGTGTGGCTCATGGTGTCGCCGCAGAACCCGCTGAAACAAGGCAGCAACGACCTGCTGGACGACGGACTGCGGTTAGAGATGGCTCAGCGGGCACTGGAAGGCATTGAGGGCGTCAAGGCCTGCGACTACGAGATGCGTCTGCCCAAGCCCAGCTATACGTGGACTACACTGCAACACCTGCGGAAGGACTATCCCGACTATACCTTTATATTATTGATAGGCGGCGATAACTGGGCGCACTTTCAGCGGTGGCGCCACTGGCAGGACATCCTGTGGCACCACGACGTCATCGTCTATCCGCGCGACGAGCACCCGGGCACCATCGACGTGCCGTTGCTCAACGTGTCGAGCACGGAAGTCAGAGAGCGCGTCAGAAAGGGAGAAAGCATCGAAGGCTTAGTACCCTCTTGCATCGAGCCATTAGTCAGGAAATACTATCACCTTTAGATGACCGTTCAGAAGGAGCTATCGTCCTTGATAAGCTCGGGCAGGATAAAGACCGAATGGATGACGCGCTTCTCAACAGGCGGGATGTCCATGTAGTTGCGGTACAAGTCGCTCAGATAGGCATCGGGACGCGCCGGAGCCGAGAACGTCTTCCCCTCGAAAGCAATAGTACCCAGCGGGAATACGGAGTCCTGGCGGTGCATGATGCCATAGCCATTGTTGATGAGGATATTGGAGATATAGGTATCTTTCCGGCAACAGGCGGAAAGAACGGCCCACAAGGCACGACAGCACAAAAACTTGCCACCAAACCAGAAGAACTCGGCAAAAGAGCGCAACGAGTAGTAGTGCGGCTTATGCAGGATGGAATAGCTCTTGGATATGCCTAACGTGATACGCTTCACCCACTTACGCGGCAGCGTGGGATAGTCCGTCATGGGAAAGATGTCGACAAAAAGGCCTTTCTCGTACTGTGCCGCCATGTTGTCGCCCGGCTCCACATAAAATGAGTTGAGGTAGCGCACCTTGGCCACTGGTTCCGTAGAATCCTGTTGATTTTGGGGAGTTTGCAGGATCAGGCCCTGAGGCAGTTCCTGCGGTGCCACGTCGACAAAGCGCTGCATGTCTTCCTCACGCATGGCAATGTCGATATCGTCGTCCCAAGGAATGAAGCCTCCGTGGCGCACGGCCCCCAAAAGAGTGCCTCCGTCGAGCCAATAGGGAATGGCGTGCTTACGACAGATGCCGTCGATAACCTCCAGAATTGCCAACTGCTTCAGCTGGCAGGCGCGCAGTTGTTGCTGCTTGTATTGGGCGAGATAAGGATTGTTCATCACGATAAGTTCAAAAGGGATTATTCGTCACGATTGCTTAATATAGATAAGGTGCGGAAGACAGCATCGCGCATGTCATACTGCGGTTTCCAACCGGCAGCCACGAGCCGTTGGTTGTCCAGAATAGCCCTCATGGCAATGGAGAAGCCTTTCTTCTCAACATCGGAGGGCAACTCGAACACCACCTGACGACCACCCCACTCCGCACACAGCGCGGCAAAGTCCTTCAGACGAACGTTGCAGTCGGCCACAGAGATATTGTAAGGCACCGTGTCCTCACCGTTCAACAGGACATAGAGCATCGCCGAGACGGCATCGGCCACATAGGTGTAGGAGAAAAGCTGTTCGCCCTTGCTCTTCAGCACGATATCCTCACCTCCCAGCGCCTTCAGGAGGAACTGCGATGAGGCCTTGCTGTCACTCATGAGCATGGTGGGACCGAAGACACGACTCAGCCGGACGATACGGACTTTTGCACCACGCTCGGCCGTATACGACTGGCAGAGTGCCTCGCTGAGACGCTTCGACTCCGGGTAGCACGAACGGGCATTGGCCAACGACAGCAGACCGGTATAGTCCTCGGTAAAGATATCCTCACCACGGGCATTGCCATAGACCTCAACGGTCGAGGGATACAAAACCATAGCACCACACGCCACAGCCTTCTGCAAGGCATGCTCGGCACCTTTGACATTGATGTCGATGGTCTCGACAGGATATTGCGAATAAGCCAGCGGATGGGTGTTCGAAGCCAGGGGAATGATATAGTCTACGTCAGGAACATCGGCCAGCGACTCACGGGCATCGTGCTCCACAAAGTGGAAGTGGCTGTCGCCGAAATATTCCCCCAGACGTGCGGAGGCTTTCTCGCGACTACGTCCCAAAGCATAGATGGTGATGTCAGCCCCGTCGTTGTTATAGCGCATCAGCGCATCGATGAGACAGCAGCCCAGCAGTCCCGTTGCTCCAGTCAGCAGGAAGCGTTTACCACGCAGCCTACTGATGCCCGGCGTCTGCAGAATCTGCTTCAGGTCGTCCTGATACAGCCTATGCTGCTTGTTGAAACCTACTTCAGCCATGTGTCCTTGTCCATTTTCAGATAGCCTTTGAACATCTCCAGGTCGTCCTTGGTGGTCAACTTGATGTTCTTGTCGGAACCTGCAGCGAAATACAGCTTCTCGCCCAGCTCGACCATCATGGTGTTAGTGTACGATGAGCCATAGATGCCGATGCCCTTCTCGAAAGCTTCGTGATAAGCCTCATCCAGTCGCTTGAACTGATAAGCCTGGGGCGTCGATACGCGACGCAGCGTCTCGCGGGGGATATACTGCTTGGTCGTGGCGGGATCGTCGGGATTGACAATAAAAATCTGCTCGTTATACGGCAGTGACGTCACGCCATTGCCATACTGCTGGGCTTTCTTGATGACGTCCGTCAGCACCGTGTCGTCCACCAACGGACGAATGCCGTCATGGATGATGACGATATCATCGTCGGCCAACCGCCCCTCCAGCGCAAAGACGCCGTTACGGATGCTCTCCTGGGCACTGTTGCCACCCGACACGATACTCTTCAGTTTTGTGATGTTAAACTGGTTGGCGTAGGCCTGCAGGACGTCGTGCCAACCCTCCAGACAAACCACCTCAATAGCCTCCACCAAGGGATGACGCTGGAAACTCTCCAACGTGTAAATCAGGACGGGTTTGTCGTACACATTGATAAACTGTTTGGGGATATCCTGTCCCATGCGGTTACCCGAACCGCCAGCGATGATGAGTGCGTAATTCATACTCTTAATACATGATTTTGGGTGCAAAGATACAAAATAATTGAGAATTGACAACCGATAATTGATATTTATTTCGTACCTTTGCCCCCAAAACATGACACGCATGAAGAATCCTGCGAAAATTGACATCGCCGTATTGATACTGTTTTTCAATCGGCCACAACAACTGAAGGACGTTTTTGACGAAGTACGAAAGGCACGTCCCTCCAAGCTCTTCCTCTATCAGGACGGGCCGCGCGGCGAGCGAGACCTGGCGGGCATCGAGGCCTGCCGGAAGATTGTGGAGGACATCGACTGGGAGTGCGACGTACACCGCATGTATCAGGAGAAGAACTTCGGCTGCGACCCCTCGGAGTATATCTCCCAGAAATGGGCCTTCTCCATCGTCGACAAGTGTATCGTACTGGAAGACGATGACGTGCCCTCACAGTCGTTCTTCCCCTTCTGCAAGGAAATGCTTGACCGCTATGAAAACGACCAGCGCATCAGCATGATATCGGGCCTGAATTACGACGAGGAAACTCCCGACATGCCCTACGACTACTTCTTCGCCACTACGTTCTCCATCAGCGGATGGGCCTCGTGGCGAAGGGTCATTGACCAGTGGGACGAGCACTACAGTTTCTTGGACGACGACTTCAACAGACACCAGCTGGAAGCACTCATCAAGGAGCGGAAATTCCAGCAGGACTTCATCAGTTTCTGCGAATACCACCGAACGACTGGCAAGGCCTACTACGAGACCATCTTCCATGCCGCCATCTTCTTCAACAGCGGACTGAGCATCGTGCCGCGTGTCAACATGATTAACAATGCCGGAGCCACTGGCGAAGGGGTACATCTGGCGGGAAGCAACGACGACCTGCCCAGCGCCATCCGGCACATCTTCACCATGGGACGCCACGAGTTGCAGTTCCCCCTGCGCCATCCGAAATACGTCATTGAGAACGTGGAATACAAGGACCGCATGTTCCGCATTATGGGCTGGGGACATCCGTGGATCAAAGTCGGCCGCTCGTTTGAAGAGCTGTGGATCAATATGCGCCGAGGCAACTTCAGTCGCATCACGTCGGCTATTGCCAACAGACTGCGCATATGGAGTGGACGCTCCAAGTGGGATTAACACCTTAGAATAACAGATGGAAGCACCTGTCAAGAAACAACGCCTGGAATGGCTGGACGCCCTTCGTGGCTTCACCATGATACTCGTGGTGGCCAACCACGTCAGCAGAGTAGGCTTCGAACAGAACTGGAAGTTCTCCACGTCACTGTCGTTCCTACTGTTGTTCCGCATGCCACTGTTCTTCTTCGTCAGCGGCTTCCTGGCCTACAAGGCTGCACAAGTGTGGAATGCCCGCAACTTGGGACAGCTGATGTCGAAGAAACTGAAGGTACAGATTATTCCCACCGTTACCTTTTGGCTGCTGTTCAACGCCATGATATGGCCAAACTTCTGGAACGGCATCGATATCAACTTCCACTCTCCCTTGAAGGGTGGCTACTGGTTTACCATTGCCCTGTTGTGGATGTTTGTCATCTACTACCTTTTCGCCTATCTGGAGAGTAAGCTCAAGTGGAAGTCATGGGTTCCCATTGTTCTGCTGTTTATCGTCTCATTAGGCTTTTATGAAACGTGTTACCAGCCCGCCCTCTTCCCGTGGGCACAGGGATATAAGGGCGAACCCATCCAGTGGCTCGACGATACCTCGTTGGGGCAAGTGATGATGTACTTCCCTTTCTTCCTGTATGGCAACATCGTCCACCGCTATTGGGACCGGTCGCAACGCGTAATGGACAGCAAATGGTTTTTCCCGCTGATTATCACCATCGTCATCTTTTCTACGCTGGATGTCATCAAGTGGCATACCATGCGACAGGAGTGGACTAACATTCCGTCGACACTGGCCAAGTTCGGACTGCTGACCATCGTCTTCATGTACTTCCGCTACTACAAAGACCACTTCACGAAGCTCTCAGTTGTCGGCAGCAGTCTGCAGTACATTGGACGGCGCACACTGGACATCTACCTCATCCACTTCTTCTTCCTGCCGAACATTCCCACCATCGGCATGTTCTTTAACAAGTATCGCCACAACTTCGTGCTCGACACCACGCTGGCGGTAGTGATTGCGCTCCTGATTATCGCTTTCTGCATTGTCACCAGTAACATCCTGCGAATCAGTCCGCTATTCCGCAAATACCTCTTTGGACGATAAACACCGGCAAACATGAAAAAGATAGCTTTTGTAGACTTCTGGGGAACGTTCAACCCTGACACCTTCCAGCTGACGCAGATGATTCGCGAGTTGGACGAGGTGGAAATCACCGACATGGAGCATGCCGACTATGTGTTCTTCGGTGTTCACGGTCATCAGCACTGGTTTGCCCCCGACCGCTGCGTGAAGATTTTCTTCACCATCGAAAACGTCACCCCCGACTTCAATGCCTGTGACTACGCTTTGGGCTTCGATTGGCTGCAATACGAGGACCGCTACATGCGCCTGCCACTGTACTTCCTCTATCCCGATATTTGCGAGAAGATGGAGCAGAAGCACCTCCAACCCATTGAGCAGGTAGTGGCTATGAAACAGCACTTCTGCAGCATGACGGTTACCAACGACCACCGACACCCCATGTTCAAGACACTGTTCGAGAAACTGTCGGCCTACAAGAAGGTAGATTCCGGTGGTATGTGGCATAACAACGTTGGTGGACGTGTACCTGACAAGTTCGCCTTCGACAGCTGCCATAAGTTTTCCATCGTCTGCGAGAACTCTCCACATGCAGGCTATACCACGGAGAAGATTGTACAGTCTCTGGCTGCACACTGCATTCCCATCTATTGGGGCGACCCTACCGTCACGCGCGTTTTCAACCCCAAAGCCTTCATTCGCGTGGAGGATTTCCAGACGGTCGACGAGGTGGTGGACTATGTCAAGAAGGTTGACAACGACGAACGACTGTACCGGCAGATGCTGCAAGAGCCTGCCCTGACAGATGACACTTATACCAAAGCGCACCAGACCGCTCTGCTAAAGGCCTTCCTAGCCAACATATTCACTCCTTCGCTAGAGCAGGCCTACCGCCGCAACCGATTTGTCTGGGGTAACCTGTATATCGAGGAACGCCGCCGGCAAGTGTCCAACCCTCTCTACAACATGCAGAAGAAGTATCACGACTATGTTTGGAAGGTGAAACAGTATCTGAAAATCAAGCGTGTGGACAAAGACAATCAGCAAACATTCCCTGCCCTGCCAACCCAATAAGAATGTCATGAACAACGAGCTACAGCTGACAACAAGCAAGAAGCCCCGCCTGGAATGGTTGGATGCGCTACGTGGATTCACCATGATTATGGTGGTGGCATACCACGTTTGCCAGCAGGGATTCATGATTCCCGACAAGGCATCGTCGTCCATGCCCTTCCTGGTATTGTTCCGCATGCCATTGTTCTTCTTTGTCAGCGGTTTCCTGGCCTACAAGGCTAATTTGGTATGGGACCTGCCGACACTAAGCAGGCTGACGGCCAAGAAGATGCGTGTGCAACTCATTCCCACCGTCGTCTTCTTCCTCTTTGCTGCCTGCGTCATCAGAACCGAACCGGACTTCCTGACAGCAGTGGACACCATGCTGCACTCCACCACTAAGGGAGGCTACTGGTTTACGCTGGCTCTGCTTTACATGTTCATCATCTATTACCTCTTTGCATACATCGAAAGCAAGCTCCGCTGGAAGTCGTGCATCCCCATCCTCCTGTTGTTCATCGGTTCTCTGGCGGTCTATGAGACCTGCTACCTGCCACGTTACTTCTGGTGGGCCTTCGGTCACAAGCCTGCCATCTACGTATCATGGCTCCACACCACCAGCCTGCTGCAGGTCATGCAGTACATGCCATTCTTCCTGTACGGCAACATCGTACATCGCTACTGGCAACAGTCGCAACGCATCATGGACAGCAAGTGGTTCTATCCGTTCATTGTAACAGTAGTGGTCTTCTGCACATTAGATGCCCTCAAGTGGCACACCCTGCGCATGCAATGGGCCAATCTGCCGCTCACGCTGGCAAAGTTCATCCTGCTAACTATCGTCTTCATGTATTTCCGCCACTACCACCAATACTTCACCAAGATGACATGGATAGGGCGTTCGCTGCAGTATATCGGTCGGCGCACACTGGACATCTACCTCATTCACTTCCTCTTTATGCCGAACCTGCCTGCCGTGGGCAACTTCTTTGCGGCAAACCGCCACAACTTCGTCATCGACACAACGCTATCGGTGGTCTTTGGTCTCATTATCATCGGGTTCTGCATCATCACGAGCAACATCCTGCGTGTTAGCCCGTTCTTCAAGAAATACCTGTTCGGAAGGGGATAACAACTCACAACTTTTGAAGCGCAACAGCCTATGATAGCGGTTTGTGGCGCAGAAAACCAATAGCTTCGCGGAAAATCGTGGAGTGCAGGAGCCATAGCGTCAGACAATAGCTGACGGCTACAAATACCACCTTGGCACCGAACTGAAGGTATATATTGTCAATACCCATTGCCAACCAATGGGCAACCAAGATCAAGACTATGGTAATGGCCAGATAGGGCGATACATCCTTGACAACCTCCCACAGTCGGATGCGGATTTCCTGATAGACAAAATAATGCCATACCAGTATCCAGGCAATGGTGATGGCGACGTAAACCATAATCATGGTCTCCATGCCGTAAGGTGCAGAGAACACCACCGCTAGCAATTGCACCAGACACAACACGATGTTGCACCACATGTAGATGGCAGAATGGCCACGACTGATGAGTAAATTAGAGAAGAGGTTGCTAACGGGATAGAAGGCTCCCATAACGCACAACAGCTGTAGCAGACGGGCACTCTCCAACCACTTTTCACCCAACAGAATGACGATAAACTCCTTGGCTACCAACGCCAAACCAAGCATCAGCGGAAAACTGACAAAGGCCGTAAAGCGCAGCAACTTGCGGAAGATATTTTTCTGGCGTTCCTTTTCATTATCGGTTTTGGCAAACACTGGCTGGGCAATACCTTGTAACATGTTGTTGATAAGCGACCAACCCATATAGTTCCACTTGTTGGCCTGCGTATAGTTACCCACTACTTGTGGTGAGTACAAGCGTCCCAAAATGACGGAAAACACATTGGTATTGATGATGATAAAAATGTTCGTTACGATGAGTTTGCTGCTGAAACCGAACATCTCACGCACCGGCGTAAAGTCGAAATGGAACGTCGGATGCCACTTGGCATAGTAGTAGGTCAAGCCTGTAAATAAGCTGACATAGACCAGCGTCTGCGTGGCGATACCCCAATAGGCAAAACCACAGGCCGCCATCGTGACGCCCACCAGTCCAGACAACAGTAGACTGACAAAGGAGACGATGCTCTGTTCGCGCACTTTCATGTTACGGAACAGTAGGGCTCGCGGTGCAATGCCGAGGCTGGTGATGAAAAAGCCTAAGAAGATATATCTGGACAACGGCACCAAACGCGGTTCACCATAGAAGTCGGCTATCAGCGGAGCACACAGGAACAACAACAGATAGATGGAAAGGCTGAACAGCGAACATGCCCAGAATACGGCATTATAGTCCTTGTGACTTACTTCCGGTTTTCTGTTTAACGCAGATATGAAGCCACCCTCCTGTAGCGAACTGGCCACCAGCGAGAAGATGGTCAGCATACCCACCATACCATAGTCTTCCGTGCTGAGCAATCGCGCCAAAAAGACACCGAAGACCAGATTCAGCAACTGTTGCGCTCCATTACTCAGACCGCCCCAGAAAAGTCCCTTTGCTGTTTTCTCCTTGAGTGATTCCATTAAAACGGATGAGCGCAAGGGTGTCTACTCACCGAAATGCTTGGCAATGACCTCCAGACAGACAGCAGCACTGACGGGCTTGGACACGAAGTCGTTGCAGCCGGCATCCATCGCACGCTGACGGTCGTTATCGAAGGCATTGGCTGTCAAGGCAATGATAGGCAGATTGGGCTGACTGGCCCTAATCTGACGAGTCGCCTCCAAACCATCCATCACAGGCATTTTCATGTCCATCAGTACCATGTCGGGATGCTCGCTCTCTGCCAACTCCACGGCCTCCTGGCCATTCTTGGCCCTAAAAAATTCATAGTGCTTCTTCAGAATGTACGTCATCAGCATGTAGTTGCTGTCGTTGTCTTCTGCTACCAGTATTCGCTTCATAAGGTTCGTATAAAAGGATGGATGATTGGTTATTTGACTACAAAAGTAATGCTTTTCTTCTTAAGTTAGTGCTATTATCATACTTTTTAACTATTTTTTGCCGAAACGAAATAGTTCCTTATTCTAACGGAATTTCAGGATGCTGGACAGCCAGAGGCAGATCCTTCTGAGAGAGATAGAACATATAGAGAATGACGGGCTTGTCGCCGCGGTTCTCGCCATGGTGGATGGTGTTCACCATCTCGACAACGGGCTCGCCCTCATGGACGACCTTCTCCTGACCATCCTTACCAATAATGGTCAGCTCGCCCTGTGCCAAAATACCGTAGTTCATGACGGGATGGTGGTGCCAACCCAGTTTCTTGCCAGCGGGGAAGACGTATTTCACGGCTACCAACTCGGGTCGACCCTTGAAATAGTCAGGCAGCTCGACACCGTCCCAGCTCTGGCTAGTGCGAATGAGCTCGGTGGCCTGTACTTCCGTCACGGCCTCATCAGCCTGAACAGTCTCGGTCTGAGCCTTCTCGGTCTGGGTACAAGTACAATGGCAAGACTTTTTGCAACTTGTCATGAGGGTAGCTGTGCCGCAAAGGGTAAGGATGGCGGCACACATCCAAAGTTTCATTGTTTTCATTATTGCTTAATTTTATAGATTTTTCATTTGCCGGCAAAGTTACACAATAATTCTGATATTCGCACGCTTCATACAAAGAAAAATAAACTTTCCCTTTGTATTTCGCCAGAGTTTTTGTAATTTTGCAACGAATTATGTTTTTCGAGCAAGTCATAGGACAACAGGAAACCCAGGAGCGGTTGCAACAATTGGTGCGTGAGGAGCGTCTGCCCCATGCGCTGATGCTATGCGGTCCGGCGGGATGTGGCAAGATGGCCCTGGCCATCGGTTTTGCCAAACTACTGCTGTCGCAACGCCCGAAGAACGAATCCAACTCGATGTTCGGCGAAGAACCCGCCTCCATGTTTGGCGAGGAAGAAGCGGTTGCCGTGGAGAGTCCCATGCTGCGCAAGCTGGAGCACCCCGACCTCCACTTCACCTACCCCACCATTAAGTTGCCGTCGATGGGCAGCGACCACAAGCCCGTCAGCGACGACTTTGCCAGCGAGTGGCACGAGATGGTGACGGCAGGCCCTTACTTCACCTTGGCACAATGGCTGGAGCAGATGGGTGGCGAGAACCAACAGGCCATCATCACGGCCGGCGAGAGCGACGCCCTCATCAGAAAACTGTCACTGAAGTCCAGCCAGGGAGGCTACAAGGTCAGCATCATCTGGCTGCCCGAGCGCATGAATATCGAGTGCGCCAACAAAATCCTCAAACTTCTGGAGGAACCTCCGCAGCAGACGGTATTCATCATGGTCTGTCAAGAGCCAGACCGATTGCTGGAGACCATCCGCAGTCGTGTACAGCGCATCGATGTACGGCGCATTGCCGATGAGGATATTCGTCAAGCACTCGTCAGCCAGCGGGGACTGTCGGACGATCAGGCACAACGCATCAGCCGTATGGCCGGCGGCAGTTGGCTGACGGCATTGGAGATGCTCAGCGCCGACTCGGAGAACGAGCTCTTCCTGGATATGTTCCAAACCCTGATGCGACTGGCTTACATGCGCAAGATAAAAGACCTGAAGGCCTGGAGTGAACGCATGGCCGGCATGGGGCGAGAACGGCAGAAACGCTTTCTGGAATATTTCCTGCGGCTGGTACGCGAGAACTTCATGTACAACTTCCAACAGCAAGAACTGTGCTATATGACCCAACGCGAAGAGGACTTTGCACAGAACTTCGCCCGTTTCATCAACGAGGCCAACATCCTACCCATCAGCAACTTGGCGACACGCGCCATTCGCGACATCGGACAAAACGCCAACGCGAAGATTGTGTTCTTCGACATGGCACTGCAGATGATTGTGCTTCTTATACAGAAATAACAAAACCAACAAGATATGGAAAAAGAACAACTACTGATAACTGGCTGTGACCGCGGACTCTGCAAGCACGGCGTAGGACGGCAAGACCGCCAGCTGAACACATACGACTGGCTGGCCGACGTTCCCGGCAACGTAGACACGACGGACCTGGTTGAGGTTCAGTTCAAGCATACGCGCAAGGGCTACTACCACAACGTCAACAAGCTAGATCTGAAGAAGGGCGACACCGTAGCCGTAGAAGCCAACCCAGGGCACGACATCGGCGTGGTGACGCTGACGGGGCGTTTGGCTCTGATACAAATGAAGAAGGCAAACCTCAAGTCAGCCGATGACATCAAGCGCGTCTACCGTCTGGCTCGTCCAGCAGATATGGAGAAGTTTGAAGAGGCCAAGCGCCGCGAGCACGCCACCATGATTGAGAGTCGTCAGATTGCCAAGGGACTGGGTCTGAAGATGAAGATTGGAGATGTGGAGTACCAAGGCGACTGCAACAAGGCCATCTTCTACTATATTGCCGACGAGCGCGTGGACTTCCGTCAGCTCATCAAAGACCTGGCAGCAACTTTCCACGTGCGTATCGAGATGAAACAGATTGGTGCTCGTCAGGAGGCCGGCCTCATCGGTGGAACGGGACCCTGCGGTCGCGAGCTGTGCTGTGCCACGTGGATGAAAAACTTCGTCAGCGTAGGAACGGCAGCAGCCCGTTTCCAGGACATCTCGCTCAATCCTCAGAAGTTGGCTGGCATGTGCGCTAAACTAAAGTGCTGTCTCAACTACGAGGTCGACGACTACGTAGAGGCTGGCCGTAAGTTGCCTTCCAAGGACATCCAGCTGCAAACGCAGGATGCCGACTACTTCTACTTCAAGGCCGACATTCTGGCAGGTCTCATCACCTACAGCACGGACAAGAACGTGGCTGCCAACCTCGAGACCATCACGGCCGAACGCGCCCGCCAGATTATCGACATGAACCGTCGCGGCGAAAAGCCCCTGTCGCTGCAAGAGGGAGGAGGCACAGCAGCTCCCAGCGGTCCTATCGACCTGGCAACGCAGGAGAACATCAACCGCTTCGACCGCGCCAAGAAGAAAAAGAAGAAAAAGAAGCCCGCCAACCGCCCCGGCAATGGCGACCAACAGGCCAAAGGACAGACACAAGCTCCTCAAGATGCGCAATAGGTACACCTTATTATATATAATAGGTGGATGCATCGTGATGCTCGTGCTGGCGGCCTGCAACCACGAAGCCGTCTACCACCACTATGAGCATACGACCGTGGACGGATGGGCTCGTACCGACACACTGAGTTTCTCGATACCACCCGTCGCTGCTTCCGGCAACTACGAGGCTCAACTGGAACTGCGCACCAACGAGAGCTATCCGTTTGTCAGTCTGGACGTCGTCGCCATACAGACCATCCTGCCGTCAGGACAGATGCGGTGCGACACCGTGAAATGCCAGCTTGCCGACAAGAACGGGCGCATCTTAGGTCACGGCATCACGCAGTACCAATATAGTTTTCCGCTGGGCTCGCTGCAACTGTCGGAGGGAGACTCTCTGTACGTCGTGATGTACCACGGCATGAAACGCGAGGTGCTGCCGGGCATTACCGACGTAGGCTTCCAACTCAGGAAGCCATCACGCTAAGAACTTGAAAACTTAAAATACACATCACATGATAACATATCCATCGTCGGGCGAGACACGTCGCCCAGGCAGAATAGAAGTCGTTTGCGGCTCGATGTTCTCCGGTAAGACGGAAGAACTGATACGCCGTCTGCGCCGTGCCCAGTTTGCTAAGCAAAAGGTTGAAATCTTCAAGCCCGCCATCGATACCCGCTATAGCGACGAGGAGGTGGTCAGCCACGACCATAACGCCATTCCCTCTACCCCACTCGACTCCTCAGCCAGTATTCTGCTGCTGGCAAACGACATCGACGTTGTAGGCATTGACGAGGCACAATTCTTCGACATGGGACTGGTGAATGTCTGCAACGAACTGGCTTACCGTGGCGTACGAGTTATCATTGCCGGTCTCGACATGGACTTCAAAGGCATCCCCTTCGGTCCGATGCCTGCACTCTGTGCCATTGCCGACGACGTCACCAAGGTTCACGCCATCTGCGTCAAGTGCGGTTCACTGGCCTATGTCAGTCACCGTACCGTACAGAACGACAAGCGCGTACTGCTTGGCGAGACACAGGAATACGAACCCCTGTGCCGAGACTGCTACCAGCGAGCCATCGCACAGGAAAGTAACAGAAAGCCTGAAAATGGATAACCAAAAGCGCCACCTTTGCCGCAAAAAGCAAAAAACATGGCAATAAATTTGGCCAATCCAAAAAAACGTAGTACCTTTGCAGCCGATTTCCGGTCAAAAGCCGGATTTCAACGATAGGGAGACTCGTTAGCTCAGTTGGTAGAGCACAACACTTTTAATGTTGGGGTCTTGGGTTCGAGCCCCAAACGAGTCACCAAAGAAAAAAGAGAGGTTTACGCCTCTCTTTTTTTGTTTATTGCCAATGTCTTACCAACATTCATCCTATTCCTTGAGGCGCTTAAAGGCCTTCGGCAGATAGTTCACGATGTCGCTTGCCAGCAGACTCTCCTCGCCCAACTCCTGGGCTGCCAAATCACCGGCCAGTCCGTGCAGATAGACGCCAACTACACAGGCTTCGGCCTGCTTGTAGCCCCGGGCCAACAGACCGGTAATAATCCCCGTTAGCACGTCACCGCTGCCTGCAGTTGCCATACCTCCATTGCCAGTAGGATTGAACACGATATGTCCGTCAGGCAGACAGATGGCCGTATAGTGTCCCTTCACAATGACATAGCCCTGGATCCTCTCAGCCAGATTGCGCGCCTTGGTCAGACGCTCGTAACTGTCGGCAGAGTGGCCTTCCAAACGGTCGAACTCTTTGGGATGCGGTGTCAAAATAATGCCCTTGGGCAACTGCTGCATCCACGCACGGTGGTTGGCCAAAATATTGAGAGCGTCGGCATCGGCCACAATAGGACACTGAGCCCTACGCAACTGCGATATCAGAGCAACAGCCGTCTGTTCGCTCTGTCCCAGTCCGGGACCGATACCCATGGCGTCAAAGTCATCGGTTTCCACCATGTCGGTAAAGATGGTTTCGTCGTTACCGCTCTGTACAATGGCTTCGGGCACTGAAATCTGCAAAATGGGAATGTTGCGTCGTGGCGTGTTCACCGTCACCTTTCCTGTTCCAGAGCGCAGGCAAGCCTTGGCGGCAAGTACAGCGGCACCGGCCATGCAATAGCTTCCGGCCACGATGAGCGCATGTCCCATCTGTCCTTTGTGGGCAAAGGCGTTACGATCCATCAGCAGGGAGCGAACTAAACTTTCTTCGGTAATGGTGTAGGCCGCCTCCATCTTGTCGATACCTTCCTGACTCAGTCGGATGTCAAGTACGCGCAACTGACCTACGAACGGTTGGTTCTCGGGGAACAGGAACGACAGTTTGGGCTGTTGCAACGTGAGCGTCATCGTAGCGCGGATGATGTTGGCCCTAACGTTATAGATATTGTCCTCCGTCATCAGTCCCGACGGGATGTCAAGGCTAACCACCTGAGCCTGCGAAGCGTTGATATACTTCACCAACGAAGCAAAGCCACCGGCCAGCGGCTTGTTCAGACCCGATCCGAACAGCCCGTCGACCACTAACATGCCGCTTTCCAACTGGGGCGGATCGAACTCTTCCGTCACCTCAATAAATTGCACACGCTTGATCTCCTGCAGGCGTCGCTTGTTTTGGGCGCAGTCGGGCGACAGGCTGCCCGTAATATTAAAGAGGTACACCGTCACCTTATAGTCGCGCTCGGAAAGCAGACGCGCCACAGCCAGGGCGTCGCCGCCGTTGTTGCCGGGTCCGGCAAAGACAATAACGGGCGTTGAATTATTCCACACACCAACGATGGCTTGGGTCAATGCCTTCGCCGCACGTTCCATCAAAGCGATGCTCTCAATGGGCTCGTTTTCGATGGTATATTTGTCTAACTCATGTATCTGAGAACTCGTAAATATCTTCATTGCGATGCAAAAATACGAAAAATATGCTAATCTTTACCTATACTTTGCCGAAAATTTAGTAATTTTGTGCCAAAATTCATTCTTTTAGGTTATGAGCAGAGTTAAAATCAAGGACAAAACGTTTGAAACGTCCATCTCGGAAACCGAGATCAAACAGCGTATTCGGGAAGTCGCAGCACGTATTAACAAGGACATGGCAGGCAAGAATCCGTTGTTCCTCAGCGTACTGAATGGTGCATTCATTTTCACCGCCGACCTGCTGCGCGAAATTACCGTCCCCTGCGAAGTATCGTTCGTCAAGCTGGCATCCTATCAGGGTATCACGTCAACCGGCAAGGTGCACGAAGTGCTAGGCATCAACGAAGACCTGACGGGCAGAAGCGTCGTCATCGTGGAGGATATCGTGGACACGGGCCGCACCATGAAGCAAATGATTGAGTCGTTGGGCACGCGCAATCTCGGTTCCGTCGACATCTGCGCGCTCTTCGTCAAGCCCGACAAACTGGAGGAGCCCCTCGACATCAAATACTCCTGCTTCTCGATTCCCAACGAATTCATCGTGGGCTACGGACTGGACTACGACCAGCAAGGCCGTAATCTGAAGGACATTTATACTTTGGTGGAAGAATGAGAGAGATCAAACTACCCCATTTGCCCAGTGACGTTGAGGCCCGCAAGGAGGACCTCATCGACCTGTGGTATAAAAACAAGGAAACACAAATTAAACAAGATATCGTAAAGGTAAAAATCAGGATGAAGAATATTGTAATTTTCGGTGCTCCAGGCTCAGGCAAGGGCACACAGAGCGATCTGATGATTGAGCACTACGGATTGGGACACATCTCTACGGGCGATGTGCTCCGCAACGAAATCAAGAAAGGTACGGAACTGGGTAAGTTGGCTGCCAGCTACATCGACGGTGGCAACCTGATTCCCGACGACCTCATGGTGAGCATTCTCGCCAAGGTGTACGACGGCTACGGACGCGGACACAAGGGTGTCATCTTCGACGGATTCCCCCGCACCATTCCGCAGGCTGAAGCCCTGGAGAAGATGCTCGACGAGCGTGGCGACAAGGTGGCTGCCATGATTGAGCTCGACGTGCCGGAGGAAGAACTCATGCAGCGCCTCATCAAGCGCGGACAAGAGAGCGGTCGTGCCGACGACAACGAGGAGACCATCAAGAAGCGCCTGGTCATCTATCACCAGCAGACGCAGCCGCTCATCGAGTGGTACAAGAAGGAAGGCCTCCACTATCACATCAACGGCCACGGCACGCTGGAACGCATCTTTAGCGACATTCAGAAAGTAATAGACAACCTATAATTAATGGAAAGCAATTTCGTAGACTACGTCAAGATTCTGTGCCGCTCAGGCAAGGGCGGTCGCGGCTCCATGCATCTGCGCCACGTCAAGTACAACCCCAACGGTGGTCCTGACGGAGGCGACGGAGGCAAGGGCGGCAGCATCATTCTGCGCGGCAACCACAACTACTGGACGCTGTTACACCTGCGCTACGAACGCCACATCTTTGCCGAACACGGAGGCAACGGCGGGCGCGACAAGTGCCACGGCACAGACGGCAAGGACGTCTATATCGACGTGCCCTGCGGAACGGTGGTCTACGATGCCGAGACGGGCAAGTATGTCTGCGACGTCACCTATGACGGACAGGAGATCGTCTTGCTGAAGGGCGGTCGCGGCGGACTGGGCAACTACCAGTTCCGCTCTGCCACCAACCAGGCTCCGCGCTATGCACAGCCCGGCGAGCCGATGCAGGAAATGACCGTTATTCTGGAATTGAAACTACTGGCCGACGTGGGCTTGGTGGGCTTCCCCAATGCTGGCAAATCCACGCTGTTGTCAGCACTGAGCAATGCCCGTCCCAAGATTGCCAACTACCCCTTTACCACCATGGAGCCCTCGTTGGGCATCGTAGGCTATCGCGACCAGCAGTCGTTCGTCATGGCCGACATTCCCGGCATCATCGAGGGTGCCGCCGAGGGTAAAGGTCTCGGACTGCGCTTCCTGCGACATATCGAGCGCAACTCGCTGCTGCTCTTCATGGTGCCTGGCGATACCGATGACATCAAGCACGAATACGAGGTGCTGCTCAACGAGCTGCAGCAGTTCAACCCCGACATGCTCACCAAGCACCGTGTGCTGGCCATCACCAAGTGCGACCTGCTGGACGACGAGCTGGTGGACATGCTGCGCGAAACGCTGCCCAGCGACCTGCCCTGCGTCTTTATCTCTGCCGTTACCGGACAAGGTTTGGACGAGCTGAAGGATGTGCTGTGGCGGGAACTCAATGCCGAGAGCAACAAACTGGCATCCGTCATGGCTGAGGACACCTTGGTACACCGCGACAAGGACATGTCGCGCTTTGCCCAGGAGCTGGCCGACGAGGGAGCCGATGAAGATATCGAGATTGTCGACGACATAGAGGACGTGGACGAACTGGAAGATTACGAGGAACTGGAAGACTACGAGTATGAAGAATAAGCTGCGCTATCTGTTGACTACCCTCGTGCTGATGACCCTCTCAGCCTGTGCCCAGAATCCCTTTACGGCTCTGGAGCAGCAACAGGTCAGCATTCAGGACACGACGCTGTTCGAACAGTTCGACGCATTTACCGTCGACTTCGCAGCCATGGAGCGCGACTATTCCTTCCCCTTGCCCGTTGGCCGGGCCCGTCAGGTTCGCGACTATCTGGTAGAGATTGATACCCGTTCAGGCGATGCCGTCAAGGCTATGTTCCCCGGCCGTGTACGTCTGGCCAAAAACGGCCATGAGAGCCTGGGTAACGTCATCGTCATCCGTCACGACAACGGACTGGAGACCGTATACGGCCACAACTCACAACTTCTCGTGAAGTCGGGCGACCGCGTGAAGGCTGGCCAGACTATTGCCATCGTAGGCACCAAGAACCGGCGCAGCTACGGACTCTTTGCCATCATGGTCAACGGCAACCGCATCAACCCCGAAACCATTATCAGTCTGGAGAGCCACCGCCTGCGGCCACAGACCCTCCTGTTCCAAAAAAGTTCCGACTGGAAGGTGGACCTTAGCGTGCTGAAGGAGCCCACACAAGAGCAGTATGGTTCGCTGCACTGGTGGTGCTATCCGCTGCCCGGCGCGAAAGTCATCAGCCCCTATGGCAGACGTGGCGGTCGTCGCCACACCGGTACCGACCTGAAAACCACCAACAAGGACGAGATATTAGCAGCCTTCGACGGCGAGGTTGTCTTCTCAGGGCCATTTGCCGCCTATGGCAATCTGGTACGCATCCGACACAACAACGGCCTGGAGACCTACTATAGCCATAACTCAAAGAATCTGGTAAAGACAGGCGACTGGGTCCGTGCCGGACAAGTCATTGCCCTCACCGGCCAGACAGGCCGTGCCACCACCCCGCACCTACACTTCGAGACGCGCATCAACGGCCAGGCCGTCAACTCCGCCACCTACTTTGACCACACGAACCACACCCTCCGCCTCGAAGCCTTCAGCAAGAAAAAGGACGGCTACGTCATCAAGCGCAAGTAGCCACATCACTATATATATAATAAGGTGGGAATCTTGAAATCGCAAGATTTCCACCTTTTTCTTGGTCGTTTCGGAAATAATGCTTAAATTTGCAAGCAGAAACAACATTCAACAACGATTATGGAAGCAACAAGCACAAGACGGCACAAGACACATCCCATGAGCTACTACAAGGATTTGGTAAAGGACATGGATAATAGCCAAAAATTGGAATTGATGACCATACTCATTGATAGCGTTAAGCCCATTCAGACGGAACCATTTGCCGATACATTTGAAGAAGAGGATTTTTCCGATATGGACAAAGAACTCTATTCACCCGAGGAAGCCTACGAAATGACAATGAAGGACATCAAGGCTATTTACGATCATCAGGATGCAATATAAGTATATTTATACCAAGCGTGCTGCTGCCAAGATTAGGACCTTCTACAGAAACGTAGGAAAGAAATATCGCCACACCTACTCTTATGAAGATATGGAACGCAATGTACGCGATGCATTCTTTGCCATTTATGCCATAGAGCGAACGTTACCACGTCGCCGACCAACCATTAGCCGATGGGCTGGTTATTTCATGGCGAACACTGACAAATGGTACTATGCGTATATTATAGAGGACAAAACCATTACGGTTGTTGATGCGTGTCACGCACAGAACATGCACGAGTAAAACATAAACGTCCTAACAATATACCAAGGTGGAAGTCGAAAGATTTCCACCTTATTCTTGGTCGTTTCGGAAATAATGCTTAAATTTGCAGCGTCGCTTTGAGGGATGTGACGTGTCGCGACCCGTTGATGAGTGACAAAAAACATAGAGAGAAGCTAAAAAGCTTTGTTCCGACTGTGAATCTGCAAAATTCAATGTATGAAGGGACAAGTTTGAAGGCTGTTCCTCCTGTTGTATATATATGCCTGAACTTTGTTCTTTGAAGGATAATGAAATGGCTCACATATATACCTGCAGGTGTGGGCTGTCGTTTCATCCTTATTAGTACAGGTATTCCAGAACCTACAGTCAGAAAATGGCATGTAGGCTCACACTTTTTGTGCGTATGTGAAGAACAACAATTGGAAAAACAGAATATTCATTATTAACTTAAAAAACAAATACATTATGAAAAAGCAATTATTGTTATTTCTTTTTGCTGTATTGCCTTTGCTAGCAATGGCAGACAAAAGCGGAAAGTGTGGTACTGGAGTGACTTATACATATTATGAGTCTTCCAACAAACTGGTGATTTCAGGAAGTGGAGCAATGGTAAATTATGAATATTCTGTAAACAGCACGCCTTGGTATTCATATAGGGACAAAATTAAAACTATTGTCATAGCGCCCTATGTTACGAGTATTGGAAATTCTGCGTTCCATTTTTGCACTAACCTGACCTCAGTGACCATTTCCAATAGCGTGACGAGCATTGGTGATTATGCGTTCAATAATTGCACAAACCTGACCTCTGTGACTATTCCCAATAGTGTGAAGAGCATTGGCACTTCTGCTTTCCGTTTTTGCTCTGGACTTACCTCCATCACCATCCCCAACAGTATCACATCCATGGGACGTTATGTATTCTCTGGCTGTACTGGACTAACTTCTGTTACTATCCTTTATGGTGTGACAAGCATCGGAGAATCTGCTTTCGCAAACTGTTCTAACCTGACCTCCATCACCATCCCTAATAGTATGAAGAGCATCGAAGAACGGTCGTTCGATGGTTGCAGCGGCCTGACATCTATCAATATCCCTAACAGCGTAACGACCATCGGAAGTTCTGCGTTCAATGGTTGCAGCAGCCTGACATCTATCAATATCCCTAACAGCGTAACGACCATCGGAAGTTCTGCGTTCAATGGTTGCAGCGGCCTGACGTCAGTGACCATTCCCAACAGTGTGACAAGTATTGGAATCTCTCCTTTCAGTGGCTGTCCTGATCTGACTTCTATAATAGTAGAAGATGGGAATAGTAAATATGATTCGCGTGGAAATTGC
>ONQT01000019.1 GCA_900320045.1 uncultured Prevotellaceae bacterium
AACCACCCATCTGCTATCTTTATCAGTTGTTCATTCATATCTTGCACTGTCTTGTATGTATTTCGTTCACTTTATATCGTTTTTAGTTTCTTGCCCCCCACTGCCTTATAACTCGGTGTCGTATTGTGCGTCATAAGCGTGGGTTAATAGTGTAATTGTCTGCAAAAGTACACAATCTTTCCCAAACCACCAAAACAATAGCACAAAAATCCGTGAGAGTGGGATCTGTGCGACAAAAAAAGCCTCCCCGCTGCATTGCTGCAGGAGGAGGCTCTGTATTAATCGCACAGGGGGTCTGTCCCCGTGTGTCACTGTTCTATTGGTTAGAAGCCGAGGACTGGCCTGAGATTGAAGATTTGGGTCATACTACCTTCGGCGTACCACCAATTGCTGAGGAAGTACCAACCGTGCCAGCCATCGCACTCCGTAGCAGACCAATAGGTGCCAGATATGGCCGTGCCGCCGACATTTGTGGTGATGTAGGCATTCACGGTAGCATCGTAGGTATAACCATCTTCGTCGTATTTTGCCGAGCCGAGGTACTTGAATATCGCCTCGTAGTCGCTCTTCTGCGCCACGCACCAGTTCGACACGGTGGTGCTGCCCAGCGTGGTGTAGCTCGTCAGGCTGCCAAGTGCACCGGCGGGCAGCTGCTTCAGCGTGGTGCCGGCGTAGGTCACAGATGCCCAGCTGTCGATGGTGTACCACGACTGTTGCGTAGCGTCCTGCAGGGCCAGAATCAGACCGTGTCCGGTCGCTGTCACCTTGCCCAGGATGCCCACGGCGGTGCAGCCTGCGGGCACAGCGGTCTTTGCATCGTGCAGATGGCCTGCGGCGCACACCACCTTGCCGTAGTCTGCCGTGGTGACAGCACTCAGCAGTGTATATGTCGGCCCAGCACTCCTCGTGATATTATAGATGTGGCCTGGTACGACCGTCTTCGTTGGCATCGCGATGTCGTTGCCGTCCACCGTCAGGGTGCATTCCTCTAATTTCCAATCTTCAGACACGCCTACAGCAAAGGTGGCAACGCCAGTGGCATTGGTCGTTACATTTCCGCTGATAATACCTAGGCCTGTACCAAAACTTACTGTGACTTTTTTGTTTGCCGTCAGTCCGCTGATGGTGAAGCTGGCGATGGCATTCTGGGGAGCCAGGGCGAAGCCGCTGCTATATGAGACTGCCTGCTCAACGCTGAACTGCTCCACGGCAGCAGCCTTCGTGAGGGCAAAAGCCTTTGTACGGTCAACATCAACCCATGCGTCAGAGCCGCTTTCTTCGACAGAAAAGAATCCATAGCTCCCGTAGCCGGCAGGCAGCAGGGTAGCACGGGCACTTGCCATAAGGTCATCGATAGTGCCGGTGTATTCACTTTCGGTATAAATAGTGCCGCTGAACTTTCCGGAAACAGCATCATAATCCAGCGTGCCGGCAAAACGGTCAGCATCTATATGGGATCCCTCCACAAACAGCTTGTCGCCCTCGCTGAAGGATAGTTTCTTGGTGCCGTCGTCGTACGCAGCGCGGTTAGAGCCCTTGTCGCCCTCGCGGGTTGCGCTGACGGTGACGGGCAGTGCGTAGCCCTTCTTGGCAACGGGCTGAGAGTTCACGGTGTTGTTAGTAAAATCGTCCTCGCTGCTGCAAGCAGTGGTCAGCAGCATGGTTGATAAAGCAATAAGCATCATTATCATCCCTGCTTTATAGCCGTCCCTTCTCAAGGGACTCAAAATCTTTGTTTTCATTGTTCTTCTACGTTTTAAAAGGTTTATGACTAAACTACTCGCCTTGGAAACTGAAATCGTCTTCCAGCGTAAACTCGGGAGCCAGCGTCTCCTCCGTAAACGTACCATCCATGGTCGCTGTCGTCTCTCCGCTGGTCATGAGCATCCCAGCGATTTTCAGCTCGACCACCTCAGCGGCCGGCGTCTCATACTGTTTTCTTTTCATTTGTTTTAAATTAGGTTTAATTGTTTATGCGAATTGTTTTGCGGCCGCAAAGATACGAATAATTCCGCCCAATCTTTACCCCCCCCGTTAAAAAGTGTTAACACCGTCTCCGTGTCCGTCCACAACCCACTAAGCGCTATCAGTGGGACAATGAGGAACATCGTGTCACAACTTTTATATGACATTCTTGGATGTTTACAAAATAGTATGCGCCGATTAGCTGACGGTGACATATATAAACCATATGCCATCATTAATGACCACACGTTTGCCGCGTCAGAGAATGAACTGAGAAAATAAAGAATTCCGTCTTAACAAGTCGCTTACCGATACGAACGGGGCTCTTGTCCTAGACGGAGCTTAGAGAGTGTGCACATTAGCAAGTCGCTTGCCGATACAAACGGGGCTCTTGCCCTATGGCGACACTTTATAATTTAAATGGGACGGTGGCGATATGGTCCTGCCCCTACTCGGAAAGTTACCGGATAGTCATTTCTGACGCTGCAAAGTTACGAACTATTTTCGAGAAAAGCAAATAATTCTATGATTATTTTCGTTCATCTTCTCTTTTTGCCCTATACACTGCCAAACCAATCGCATAAAAATCTGTGAGATCTGAGAGATCTGTGCGACAAAAAACGACTGGCACTAATACGCCAAGACGGGCCAGAGGTCGCGGATGCGGGACTCGGGGTCCCAGCGGTCGCCGAAGGTCCAGCGGGCGGTGACGGTGTGGTACTCGGGGGCACCGGGTGCCGTGCGCAGGTTGTCGTCCAGCCAGCCGCTGTGTCCACCGTCGCGCCAGCAGGCCCAATAGTAGGTGCGCAGGCCCCACGGGCAGGGGTCGAGAACCTTGTCGGTATAGGCGTAGGCGATGTTCTTGTCGAGGATGTTCTGCGACAGGTGGCAGTGGACGAGGAAGAACTGCGAGTCGTGGTGGTAGCGGCCGAGATGGGTGGGCACCTTGGCGTCGAACTCGGAGTCGACGATGACGAGTTTCTTGTTGGGGTCGCCGCGACCGTCGTGCCAGAGGATGGCATGTCCGTCGCCGAGGAACTTGGTGCGGGTAACGTAGCAGGTGCCGCGCGGACACAGGAAGTCGACACCGCCGCAGCGCAGGTCGAGGTCGGCGTGGTAGTACATGCCGTCGTTGCCCCACAGCGACAGGGCGTCGTTGCCGTCGGAACCGATGTTGCTGTTGATGATGATGGTGCGCGTGGCCTTGCCGTAGACGGCAAACTGGTGGGCGGTGGTGGCCTCGACGGTGGTGCCGTAGTTGTTGTAGACGGTCAGCCCGCTGATGACGCAGTCGTCGGCACCTTCCTGCAGGACGATGGCACCCGGGCCTACGGGTTGTCCGTTGTGCTGCTGCTTGGGCATCTTGCTGCGCAGCTCGGCAATGCGGATGATAGTGCTGTCGCGCTGTTCGCCCACCAAAACGATGTTGGGACGGTCGATGATGACCTTCTCCTGGTACAGGCCTTTCTTGATGAGAATCTTATAGGGCGTCTTGCCGTTTACCGGTGCGTCCTCGATGGCTTGCTGGATGCGCTGTCCGGGCTGTACGACGGCATCGAAGAGGGCTTCGTTGACGACGGGCTTGCGGAACATGACGATGGTGCCGTTCTCGTTAGCGCCCTTGGTGGTGAGGCTGATGGCAACCTTGTGCTGCGGGTCGTACCGGTCGGCCCACTGGTCGTAGACGGGATAGAGTGCTGCCAGACGGTCGAAGAACCAGCCGTAGCCGTTGCGCCGCTCGTGACCAATCTGTTCCAGTCGGCGACGGGGAATGCCGTCGCGGTCGCAGACGAACGGCTCGCAGCGCTCCAGGTCGTAGTAGCGCGCCCATAGCGGCGCGGTGGCCGTCGAGTCCTCAAAGAGCACCTTGTCGCGGTCGGGACTGCCCCGGTCGCCGGTATAGGTCTGGCGCAGGCCGGTGAGCTTGTATTTGTCTATCCAGCGCATGGCGGCATGGACGGCTTTCGTCACGCGGTCGTCGGGATTGGGCAGCGACATAAGCAGGCGTACGATGCTGCCACTCTCGGACGAGCAGTACGACGGCAGTTCGAAGGCACGGGCGGGTGCCGGCAGATAGGTGTCGCGGTCGTGCTGCTGGCACCATACCGTCAGCTCGCCGTTGGTCACAATCTGCGTCTTCAGGATGCATTCGATGCCCATGTCGAAGGCTTTGAGCATGCGCTTCTTCATCTTCTTGTCGACGATGCCCTGATAGGGCTGGCGGCCCTCGGCAATGTCGCGCAGCATGGTCAGCGTGTGCGTCATAGCGTCGTCGTTGTAGGTGATGTGTATCTGGTAGCCCTTGGGGTTCGGCCAGAACTGGGGCCAGCCGCCATTGGGATATTGTCCGCTGAGCAGGTAGTCGACGGCCTGGCGCACGGCATCACGGTAGCGCACGTCCTTGGTGGCCTGGTACAGTCGGGCCAGGAAGGTCATCTGCATGGTGGTAGCGCCGTTGTCGGTCGTGGAGTCGTCGCGACGCTGCTTGTCGACCGCTATCGCCGCCTTCTCATCGGCCGTCAGCGGACGAGCCATATTGATGTTCTTGGGCCAGCCGCCCGTAACGCGCTGATAGAGCAGCACCTGGTCGCCGATGCGTCGTGCCTCGTCGGTCGTGAAAAACTCGGAACGCGTCTCGCGCAGTCCCTTGTCGCGTTCCTTGAGTTGTGCACTGGCCGTCAGGGTCATCGCCAGCAGCAGGAGTGTAGTTAGTAGTTTGGACATGGGTGTTGGTTATGTGTTAAGGTCCAGTTCCACCGGGCAGTGGTCGGAGCCGAGGATGTCGGTGTGTATCTTGGCATCGGCAATCTGCGGGCGCAGACGCTCGCTGGCGACGAAGTAGTCGATGCGCCAGCCGGCATTCTTCTGGCGCGCCTGGAAGCGGTACGACCACCACGAATACGTGACCTGCTCGGGATATAGCGTGCGGAAAGTGTCGATGAAGCCACTATTTAATAAGGTGGTGAACTTGGCGCGCTCCTGGTCGGTGAAGCCGGCATTCATGCGGTTGGTCTTGGGGTTCTTCAGGTCTATCTCCTCGTGCGCCACGTTCAGGTCGCCACACAGGATGACGGGTTTCTTCTGGTCCAGCGCCATCAGATAAGCGCGGAAGTCGTCCTCCCACGTCATGCGGTAGTCGAGACGCTTCAAGCCGTCCTGCGAATTGGGCGTGTAGCAGGTTACCAGATAGAACTGCTCCATCTCCAGCGTGATGACGCGCCCCTCGTGGTCGTGCTCATCGATTCCTATCCCATAGGTAACACTGAGGGGCTTGTGCCTGGTGAAGATGGCGGTACCCGAGTAGCCTTTCTTCTCGGCATAGTTCCAGTACGACGTATAGCCCTCGAACTCGAGATCCAGCTGTCCCTCCTGCATCTTGGTCTCCTGCAGGCAGAAGAAGTCTGCGTCCAGCTCCTTGAAAATCTTGCTGAAGCCCTTGCCCTCGCACGCCCTCAGCCCATTCACGTTCCAACTAATTAGTTTCATACCTCTTACATCTTACCTCTTACATCATACTTCTTACATCTCCCCTCTCTCATACTCCGTTGCTGCCAGGATGAAGGCGCCGAACACCTTACCCTCGGTATAGAAGCTGGGCGATGAGGGGTTGCTGACGGTAGGCTCCGTGTCCTTGCCCAGCAGATAGTATGCTGCCGAGCCGTCGCGGTAGTCCTTGCCACCCAGTCCGGCCGACTTGCTGCAACCGATGAGGTGCACCCCACCCTTGCCGTCGCTCACCATAAACTGCTCGATGATGCCCTTGTAGGCCTTTTTGGCGATGCAGGCATATTTCTTGTCGAGCAGCCCCAGACGCACCGCCTTGAGATAGGCAGCGGTGAAGATGGCCGTGCACGACGACTCGAGGTAGTTGCTGACGGGCTGGTCGGTATAGCGATAGGAGGCGTTGTAGGTTGTGGCCTTGAAGCTGCCGTCGTGCGCCACCAGCTGATACCAGCAGCCGGTCTTTGCATCCTGACGAGCTGCCAGTCCCTGTGCCAGCGGTTGCAGCTGACTGAACAGTATCTGGTAGGCGATGGAGTGTGTGTCGCCCTTCTGCTGCATCTGTTCCAGGATGTCCACCAGCGCCAGGAAGTACCATCCGATGGCACGTCCCCAGTATTCGGCGCTGTGGTACACCTCGGCACCCTTGACGGCGCTGATGCCTGCCCAGTCCTTGGCGGCCTGTCCGCCAGGCTCGGCGGTGAAGGCGTGGTAGAGCAGCTGCGTGTCCTCATTCCACAGGAACTTCCACGCAATGTTGAACTGATGGGCTATCAGGTCCCAGTCGTTGTTGCTGACGGGCTTGTAGTCCTGGTATTCGTTGATCATCTGTGCCAGCAGGGCCGGTCCCATGTACTGTCCGTCGCACCACATCTGGTTCACGTAGTTCGCCTTGTGCCACCAGCCTCCGGCAGCCGTAGACAGCGTGGTGTTCTTGATGGCGTAGGTACTGTTGGCTGTGCGGATGCCCTGCAGGGCTGCTGCCATGCGCTCGTCGGCCGTCAGCAGCGTCGTGGCATTGCTGTACGTCTCGCTGTCGGCAAAATGTCCGCTGGCCGCCAGCTGCCTCAGCTTGAAGTACAGCTTGACGGCGTTCAGGTCGTCGAAGCTCTTGCCCAGCTTGCCGGCCTCGGCAATGTCGAAGCGGCATCCGTAGTCCTGCATAGCGTAGAACCACGGTTTGACGTCGACCTCCTTGCTGTCCTTGTAGTAGTCCACAGCCTCGAGGATGGCCTTCGCCACCAGTCCCGGCACGTAGTCGAGCACCTTCTTCGTGTTCCTGGCCTGCTCCGTCTGGCGTCCCCGGTCGTCAAAGACGCCGAAGCCCGCCTGCTTGGTATTGGCGTAGAAGTCGTTGATACGCGAGTTGATGACCAACTCCGAATAGCGCACACCCTTTTGGAACTTGCAGGCCACACCGGCCTGCCTGGGCACCTGGGGCTTCTTCTTGCCCCCTGCCGTCATAGTCGTTCCAAAAGCCAGCAGCACTGCTGCCAACAGTAATAATCTCTTCATTGTATAGTCTTTTTAAGTAGCTCTGCGTGCAAAGTCACTATCTTACCACATGCTTCTTGCCATTCGTGATGTAGACACCCTTAGATAATTGACCATTTGACCATTTGCGTCCCTGCAGGTCGTAGTATCTACTCCCCTCGCCCTTTGGAGAGGGGTCGGGGGTGAGGCTTTCTATCCCCGTCACCTCAGCAGGGAAGTCCATATAGAAATAGCCCAGGTCGTTTTCGGGTTGTGCCTTATCGTAGAGCAGGAACAGGTAGGTGCCCTCATCGTTCGGTGTGAAAATAAACTTCACGGCCGTCGTACTGTTGGCTCTGAGGAACGCACCCACCGACAGGGTATTGTATTTGACATAAGTGGCCTTGGGATTATCGGCATCGATGAGTTTGTAGGCATCCTCGGCTTTGTCATTACCTATAAAATAAGGAATGAGCGTGAAGGCTCCGTTGAACTCGACACCCTTGTTCTCGACGGACAGCGTGATTTCGCAGGTTGTCTTGAGTTCACCCGTTCCGCGAGTGACTTTGGCGTCCTTCATCTGGAAGTTTGTCTGGTTAAGCACAGGGTAGCCCGTCAGCGTCAGCTTTTTGTTGCTGACCTTATATTCTATATACTGGCTCTTAGTCAACAGCGTCCAGTCGCCATACTTGTTGTCAGCGCCCTTATAGCGGTAGCGGACATAGAGGTTCTTCTGGCAGTCGGCTTCGTTGGTGGACTTGTAGTAAGTAAAGGTATAAGTGCCGTCGACTCCCGTCTTCAGGCTTACGGGCTCACCGCCTGCCGTGAATTGCTCCCACTGCTCGCCATTCTTCTCAAACAGGTCTACCTCGAATGTGGCCGTAGGATAGGCCGCACTGAAGTAAATCAGATCGAGGTTGATGTAGTATTTCTCTTTATCTTCCGTAATGGTGTAGGGGAACATCGGCATCTTCAGCTCCGGCAGGCTTAAGCCCGTACCTCCATTCTCTTTCTGGATGCCGATGAGCGCCGTCTGGCTCAGGTTGAAGTCGTTGCCGGCGGAGACATTTTGGCTGTAGCTTTTGGCATCGAGTACCGACAGCGAGAAGTAGTTGTCGCCATCGCCTGCCCAGCCCCAGTTGATGTGGAACAGTCCTTGTCCGTCATAGCCGTCGCAGACAAAGGTGTGTCCGCCACCGGCACCCGTCATAGCGCCATAGACCACCGGCCGTTTGGCTGCCAGCTCGTTGTAGATGGTGTTTTCCCATTCGTCGATGGTATAGTCGTAGCGGAAGATACTACGGATGCCCTTGTCGTAGTTGAAGTACTTGGGCATCAGCTCCACAGCCGGGTCGTGGAATGACAACGATATCTCAGGGACGCGTCCAGGTACTTGTCACGCATATTGGCCCAGTCGAAGGTGGTGGCAGGCAACTCAGGCAGCGTGAATTTCTCCTTCAGCCCCTCCTGAACGTTGCTGACCTCGTATTCGTAGCCCGGAATGGCAGTGGTAGCTGCCGTCGGCCACTTGTGGTAGTACATCACCTGTGCGATGGCTGTTGCCGTACAGCCGGTAACGCATCGCTTGTCCTTGCCAGCGGCAGCCTGACCAGTGTACATGGGACATTCGTCGTTGAAGACGGGGTCCTGGCTCCAGGGACATGTCACCATCGGCTGAATGGCAGGACGTGCGGCGCGCTGACGCGGAGCAGCTGCCGGCAGGTTGCTCTGGGCTATCTTGGCAATGGCCTCGTTGTATCCCTGCAGCCAGTAGCGCATGTTCTCGGGCATGTGCTGCCAGTCGAGGGTACCCGTGGTGCTGTAGCCCAACACAGAGACGGCACGCTCGTCGCCACTGGTGATGACGTAGCCTCCGCCATCGACATTAAACACGTAGAGATGGTTCAAACCGGTTGCCACCTCGTTCAGCTGGGGTGTTGTCGTCATAGCCCTACGGGTGCTGCCTTGGGCAGGAGCGGACTGTAGGAACTGAATGGCACGGTCCATCGCCTCCTGACGGCTGACGGGCTGTGCGCTGCCTGTCAGTACGACAAGCAACAACAGAACGAGCGTAGAAATCTTCTTCATAATTATTCTTCGTTTTGGTTTTTGGTTTTGTTCTGTGTGCAAAGATACATTTTTTTTATGAAACACAACCACTTCGCTAGCAGTTTTTTTGTATTTATGTTAATTATTGGCCACAAAGTAACAGTATTTCCCGTTTTTTTTGCTATCTTTGCAGCCATGTACACGAGAAGATGTTGTACAGCCTAAAATAGCTACGCTAAACCGGAAACCTACAATGAATAAAATATGAACCAAGAAGAGAGAAAAACCTATCCGTTGCTGCAATCGCAATTAGGAGTGTTCTACGACTGTCTGAAATTTCCACAGGTCATGCAGTATAATATTCCATGCATCACCGAGTTGTCCCATGACATCAACATGGACCGTGTAGAGCAGGCCATACAGACCATATTTTCCCATCGTCCGGAACTGAGCATGCGCTTCCTGATTGACGACAACGGCGAGCCGCGTCAGTATGTCGACGAGACGAAGCAGCTCGCCATCGTGCGTCGTGAGATGACAGAGGACGACTTCCGCCAGTATGCCTATCATGGCTTCTGCCGTCCGTTCGACATCATGGGCGAGGAGCCGCTGTTACGCATAGAACTGATTACCACGACGGAAGGGAAACGCTATATGCTGCTGGACATCCATCACCTCATTTCCGACGGCACAAGCTATCTGGTGCTCTTCCCGCAGCGCGACCTGCCATTGGCCTACGAGGGCAAGCCCCTGCCGCCACAGGAATATAGCATACTGGATGCTGCTGAGGACGAAGCGGCTTGCCTGGGCAATGAAGAGTACGAGCGCGCCAAGGCGGTGATGACGGAGAAATATGCCGGTGTCGACCTGGCAACACTGTCGGCACGGCCTGAGAACCCAGTCGGTGAAATGGGACAGGAGTCGGCCTATATCAGTCGCACACAGGTGGACAACTGGTGTCAGGAGAACGGCTTCGCACCCTACCAGCTGTTCCAGGCAGCCTTCAGCTATGTGCTGGCACGCATGCTGCGCGAGGAGAAGGTGGCCTATACCACCATCTACCACGGGCGCCGCGACCCACGGGTGAAGCAGGCTTACGGCATGTTCGTACGCACCATTCCGTTTATGATGGAAATCAAGCAGGAACAGACCGTTCGCGAATACATCGCCAGCGTCCACCAGGAGATGAAGGAGACGCTGGCACAGCTGGCCTACCCCTTCTCGCACTTCTGCCGCGACATCGGTGTGCAGCCCGGCATATCGTTCAACTTCACGGCACTGCCCGGCTGGGAGGAGGCCTGCCACTTCGGCGAGACGCACTGTCCGCTGGTGCAGCAAGACCGCGGCGACGTATTCTACGACATGCTCGCCCATATCTTCCTGGCAGGCGAGAACTACGACATCCGCATGGAGTCGAGCCTGGCGATGAACAGCCGCAAGCAGATGCGAACAATGGCCGACGCCATCAAGGCCACGATGGAGCACATGATGGCCCAGCCCGACGGGGCCATCGACAGCATCAGCATCGTGAGCGAAGAAGAAGTTGAGCGTATCATTAAAATAGGCACAGGCAAGGACATTGACGTCGACCTGAGCAAGACCTTTGCCAACCTCTTCACCGAACAGGCCCAGCGCACGCCCGATGCTCCCGCTGTGGTTGACAGGGACAGCCAGCTGACCTATGGCGAGATGGACCGCTACTCCAATGCGCTGGCTCACCAGCTCATTGACTTCGGTGTCCGGCCCGACGACTTCGTGTGCGTCATGCTCGACCGCTTCAAGGAGTTTCCGTTGGCTGTACTGGCTATCCACAAGGCCGGTGCGGCCTATACCCCACTCGACTTCGAATATCCCAATGAACGACTGAGCTACATGCTCGAGAACTCGGAGTCGAAGGTGCTCATCACTACGCAAGACGTGCTGCAGGCCAAACAGGCCGAGGGCGACTTCAGCACTGCTGCCGCCCGGACGTTCTTCATCGATGACTTCATGGCTACTGTGGTCGGCGGTTCTACTGTGGTCGGCGGTTCTGCCGCCGACACCACCCCCATAGACCTCTCCCGTCCCGACGGTCTCGCCTACATGATCTACACCTCCGGCTCCACGGGCAAGCCCAAGGGCGCCATGCTGCATCAGGCCGGCCTACGCAACTTCATCGCTGTCGTCATCGACATGGAGAAGCTGACGGCCAACGACCGCATCAGCGGCCACCGCTCTTTCTCGTTCGACGCGCACATCGAGGATATGTACCCCGTGTTGACGTTGGGCGGCTCGTTCCACATCATGCCGACGGAGATTCGTAAAGATCTCGCAGCCATCCGCCAGTTCCTCATAGACCATCAGTGTACGGGAGGCGGTTATTCGACGGCAATGACCAGTCTGCTGCTCAACACCTTCGACGACCTGCCCATCCGCTTTACCACGGGTGGCGGCGAGAAGATGGACGGCGTCTACAGCGACCATATAGAGATTATCAATGTCTACGGGCCTACGGAGTGCACCGACGACACCTCTTACTACAGCATCCCTGCAGGCAGAAGGGTGGAGAATATCCCCATCGGACAGAGTGTGGCCAACAACTGGAACTTCATTGTCGACACTGCCGGCAACCTCATGCCGCTGGGTGTGTCTGGCGAGCTGTGCTTTGCTGGCATCCAGGTGGGATGCGGCTATTGGCGCCTGCCCGAGCGTACGGCGAAGTCGTTCATCGACTGTCCGTTTGTCAAGCAGGACCGCTGGGGCCGTCCCGTCCGCATGTACCACACCGGCGACCTCTGCCGGTGGAATGAGGACGGGCAGATAGAGTATATAGGACGCATCGACACCCAGGTTAAGTTGCGCGGCTTCCGCATCGAACTGGGTGAAATCGAGAGCAAGGCCCTAAACATCGAGGGCATCCGTCAGGCCGCTGCCGAGGTGCGCAAGGTGCAGGGCAACGAGCACCTCGTACTCTATTATACGGTGTCCGATGGTTCCGCTATCGGAGAAGAGGACATCCGCTCCGCCCTCGCTGCATCGTCGCTGGCCGAATACATGGTGCCCGACGCCTATATGCAGATGGACAGCATGCCGATGACGCCCAACGGCAAGATTAACCGCAAGGTGCTCCCTGCACCCGAGATGAAGCGTGCCACAGAATATGTGGCTCCGGAGGGGGAGAAGGAAGAGCTGTTCTGCAGTATCTTCTCGGATATTCTGAACATCAAGGAGGTGGGTGCTACCGACAACTTCTTCGAGATTGGCGGTACCAGCATCAATGCCATCAAGGTCATCGTCGAGGCCAGCAAGCACGGTGCGCAGATTGTCTTCAACGACCTCTTCAACCTGAAGACCCCTCGTGCCCTGGCGGCATACGTCAGTGAAGGCGCTACTGCCGCCGGCGGTTCTGCCGCTGCTGTGCCTGGTGCTACTGTGGTCGGCGGTTCTGCCGCCGACGCCCTCGCCGCTTCCCCCGAAGCCGCCCATTACGTCCCTCTCAACGCACTCCTGAAAAAGAACACCCTCGACGCCTTCCGCAACAGCGAGCGCCAGCCCATCGGCGACGTCCTGCTGACGGGAGCAACAGGCTATCTCGGCATCCATATCCTCAACGAACTGCTGACCAATTATCAGGGAAAGATTCTATGTCCTGTCCGTGGCAAGGACGACGAAAAAGTGCTGAGTCGCGTCAAGTCGCTGTACTTCTATTACTTCGGCCATACGCCGACCTTCAGCCATTTCGACGAGCGCGTTACGGTCTTCGCCGCCGAGGTGACGGAACCCGACGCCCTCGAAAAAGCAGCAGAAGCAAATTCTTCACTCTTCACTCTTCACTCTTCACTCACTGTCATCAACTGCGTAGCCAACGTGAAGCACTTCTCAGCGGGCAATGACATTGAGATGGTGAACATCGAGTCCGTGCGCCACCTGGTGTCCTTCTGTCTCCGTACAGGCTCGCGACTCATCCACATCTCCACCAACAGCATTGCAGGACTCAGCGTTGACAATGTCCCCGGCCCCGAGGTTAAATTGTCAGAGCAGGACTTCTACATCGGACAGAACGTCGACGCCAACAAATACATCTATTCCAAATTCAAGGCCGAGGAGCTGGTGCTCGACGCCATCGCCCACCACGGGCTGAACGCCAAGATTATGCGTGTCGGCAACCTCTCCGCACGCCAGAAAGACGGTGAGTTCCAGATCAACTTCAACACCAACAACTTTCTGGCCAAGCTGCGTGCCTATGTCGTCATCGGTATGGTGCCCTACGAGCACCTAGACCGCTGCTTCGAGTTTTCGCCCATCGACGAGGTGGCTCATGCCATTATGCAACTGGCCCAGACACCTGTGGACTGCATGGTGTTCCATCCTTGCAACACCCACCGCCAGTTTCTCAGCGACATCCTCATGGGCTTTGCAGAGTCGGGCATCACGCTGAAACATGTCGAGACCGAGGAGTTCCAGCTGGCCCTGCAGCGCATGATGGACAATCCCGATCTGGTCACCCTGCTCCGTCCGCTGATGGCATACGATATGGGTGGCGGTCACAAAATGACCTGGATAGAATCCACTAACGACTACACCACGCAGGTACTCTATCGCCTTGGCTTCCAGTGGCCTCCCACTGCCGCCGACTACGTACACCGGTTTGTAGATACCATTGTCGGCTTCGACTACTTCAACGTGAAGTAGTCAACGCCGGCCAATAGTCACACCGCCCCCAAAGCCAAGACAAACATCCCCTTCCGTTCTATGGCAGCAGCGATGTCCGGGGCACGTATAATGTTTGATATGAACAAAGCTATAAAACATAGAATTCTCTTCGTGTGTCACGGAAACATCTGTCGCAGTCCGATGGCAGAGTTTGTCATGAAATATCTCATCCAAAAAGAAGGTCTGGAGGAGCACTTCCTGATTGAATCAGCAGCCACGTCCGCCGAGGAAATCGGCAACGGCGTCTATCCACCGGCACGTCGCAAACTGGCAGAACACGGCATCGGCTGCGAGGGTAAGACGGCACGCCAGATGACACGTTCGGACTACGACCGCTACGATTATATCATAGGTATGGACACGCGCAACATCCGGAATATGCTCAACATCTACGGCGGCGATCCGGAAAACAAGATCAAGATGCTGATGAACTACACCCGTCGCCCGGGAGACGTCGCCGACCCTTGGTACACAGGCGACTTCGAAGCCACCTGGCGTGACGTACTGGAAGGCTGCCAAGCCCTATTGGACATTCTCACCTCTGCCGACAACACAAGAAGTACAAATTGAAAATGTGCCTATCAAGGCCATGTAGGATAGCCCTTTTCAGCCATCAAGGCATCCCAGTTGGCAGGCAATTCAATGGCTACGGTAGAGAAGCCGCCACCAGGCATGGTCTGTACCTTGTTGCGCGAAGCATCGCCCGTGACAAGAAAAGCCGTCCGTCCTTTTTCCATCGTAGGAATGGTGGTCATAGTCTGAGCATCGGTATCGTACCAATCAGGAACAGCCGTCTCTTCAGCGCCCTCGCTCCTAATAATATGCCCCAGATATTGACGGAAGGTATGGCTGCCACCGTCTTTCCGACCGCCTGCGTTAGCGTAATAGTTGGCAAAGGCACGTTCGTAGGCGGAACGACGCGAATGTTCTATGAGGGCATCCTCCAAACGACCTTTAGTCGTATAACTGTCTTTCAGGATATTGGCTACAGGCTCAGTCATGAGTACTACGCGATTGGTAAACTGTTTGCCACTGCCTAATGCAAACTGGCAACGCTCAGAGATGTCCCATGCCATCAGTTGCATTACCCGCTCAGGGTCGACAGTCGACGGCGCCATATTGTTGCCCCACATCAAGGCTGAAGAGAGTGTCACCGTATTGTCGTTGGCACCATAGCCCAGTTGTTCGCTCCACGTTTGCCACCCTACGCGATGACAGGCTTCTTCATCCTCTACCAGACACCACGGCTGCAGATAGCCGAAAGTGCCCATACGATTCTGGCCGACATAGTAGCCGGCAAGATTCATCAGTGCCAGTGACAGGAAACGGCCCAGCGCCATATTGGCCTGTGCATTGATTTCACCCAGTCCGCTACTTATGCCTAATTGTCGGGCTACGGGGCCGTTCAGCCAAGCGTAGGGCACCCATGCATGTGTGCTGCCCAGCGTACGACGGAAGTCACCTGCACCCATCGCCTTTGTCATGGCAATGAGTATGGGCATATACTCTGGTTTGCAGCCCGCCATACAGGCATTGACTGCAATGTGCCAAGTGGTGGTGGCACGAAAGGCCTGCGGCAACACGGCGATAATCTCATCCCAGGCATGGTCTGTATATTTCAGGAACTCCTGTACTTTTTCATAGGTAGGTGGACAGAATGGTGTGCCATCGCTCCACCCCATAGCTGAAAAGTACGCGTGAATCTCGTCAAGCGTACCATGAAACACATCGTCGGTAATACCTTTGACTTGATTGGCTGCTACGTATTCATCCTGACGGATAGCAGTGGTAAGAGCTTTTTCTATTTGGGGCCATGTCACTTCGCGCGTATTCTTGATAAGCTGTTCGTCAGTTTGCGAGGCAAATGCTCCCGGATAGACTGCCACGCGCAGTACAGGCACTCCGTTGTTGCGAGCCGTATAGCGCGCTTCCTCATCGAAGCCTGGCGCAGCAACGATAACCGACGGTATACCCAGTTTCTCGGCCACGATGCAGGAGCCCGTCTCTTTGGGCGTACAGATGCCACAGCCTCCGTTGCCGGCAATGACTGCGTCTACCTTTAGGTTGATGAGCCGTTGGCGGAACTGCTCGGTATTCTGCCGCGTGATGCCGGGGGCAGGATAGGGCCCGGCAATGGGTAGTTCGTCGTACATGATGACTTTGGCTGTCGGATAGTGTTCCTTAATAAGCCTGCCTATCTCCGGATGTGTGACGTTGGCCATGAAATCCTCACCCACAATGGCAATAGTCTTACCGTTGAGCGTGGACAGTCGTGACCCCATCGTTATCGGCTTAACGGTCGAAAAGCCTACAGGACTCACCACATTGTAGCTCACTCCTTGCGTAGTATCCGGAGTACATGATTCGTCACACTGGAAACGGATGCTTTGGGCATTTAGACCTATTGAACACGCCAAAACGGTCAGTAATATAAGACTTTGTTGTTTCATGTTGTTCTTGTTATTAGTTCTGCTATCTGTCATTATGATGTCCCAAAAGGCAAAAAGTTAAACATCCGAGCGACCGGCCACAGAAAAAGGACGTGTGTTTCGTTGAACAAAACAGGGCGTTCACTGAAAAAATTTCGGCAGAACGCCCATTTTTCATACCTTTGCATCAGTAACATTATTAACACATAACAGTATGAAGAAAACAATCCTGATGATTCTACTCTGCATCTTCAGCAGTCTGACGATGCGAGCCGGCGACTACCAGTACCTGGTTTTCACCCTGAGCAACGGCACCACACAGGCCGTGACGGCCACAGACCTCAGTATCGCGTTTACCGGCGACAACCTCGTAGCCACCAGCGGCAACGAGACGCTGGCTGCCCTACCCCTCTCGACGCTGGCCAGCATGGAGTTCTCGACCGACGGAACGACTGGCATCAGTCAGATTAGCGCTGACCAGCTCATCACCGACGGCAACACCGTCATCTACGACATGCAAGGACGCCAGATGCCGCAAGGCGCTGCACTGCCCAAGGGTGTGTACATCGTGAAGAACAACAACAGAACGTTTAAAGTGAACATCAGATGAAGAAGATATTTTGCACCATAGCCGCCCTGCTGACGATAGCAGCAGCCTCGGCACAGACGCTGAACATCGGCGTAGGCAGCGTGACAGACCAGTATCCTGCCTCCCAGACCGGTAAGATGACTTTCGCAGGAGGCAGCACGATGACCATCCTGGGCAAGACTTATACGCTGAGCGACATTACCAGCATGACGACCGACGAGAGCACCGTCACGGACAATCAGGTAAACGTAGTCTACAACGGCACGGAAGCCTTGGTGTACGTGGCCGGCAACATCGCCCAATACATCACGGCGAGCGTCAGCGGTGCGCACGTCACCATCGAGCAGAGTGCCGACATCACCAACGACCTCATCAACGACGGTACGATGCAGGAGATTGTCTATAACCTGAGCGGTGCCTCGACGGACGGCTCACTGACGTTGGGCGGCGAAGCCAAGTGTGAAGTAGCCCTGAACGGACTGGAGCTGACGAACCCCAACGGCGCGCCCATCAACATCACCAACGGCAAGCGCATCGACCTGAGCGTGAAGAAAGATACGGAGAACACGCTGAAGGACGGCAGCGCGAGCAGCGCCAAGGGTTGTCTATACTGTCAGGGGCACCTGGAACTGAAGGGCAAGGGCGTGCTGAACGTCTATGCCTACGGCAGCAAGGCGCACGGCATCAAGAGCGGCGACTACATGGAAATGAAGAACTGTACGGTTAACATCCTCGCCGCTACGAAGGACGGTATCTCGTGCAACGAGTACTTCCTGATGGAGAGCGGAACGCTGAACATCAGCGGTGTAGGTGACGACGGTATCCAGTGTGACATTGACAACGCCGAGGGCACTCCCATCGCTGCCACCGATGCCGCCGAGGGCGGTCACGAGGACGAGGACACGGGTAACATCTACATCGCCGGCGGCACCATCAACGCAGCCATCACGGCCGATGCCTGCAAGGGCATCAAGAGCGAGGGCGATCTGAACATCAGTGACGGTACCATTACCATCACCACCAGCGGTGGCGGCGTTTGGGACGCTGACAAGGTGAAGACAAAGTCGGCTTCCTGCTTAGGTGCTGACGGCAACGTGAACATCAGCGGCGGCACACTGACGCTGACCAGCACGGGTGCCGGTGGCAAGGGCATCAATGCCGACGGGGCACTGACCATCGGTGGCGGCACGACGACCGTCAAGACCAGCGGCAATGCCGTAGTTGCCAGCTCGACAGGCACGCTGTCGGTGGTGACCAACTCGCAGCAGCTGGATAACTATGACTCTGACTACAAATCATCGCCTAAAGGCATCAAAGTCGACGGTGCCATCATTGTTAACGACGGCGTCATCAGCGTCACCTGCAGCGGTGCCGGCGGCGAGGGCATTGAGTCGAAGACCAGCATCACCTTCAACGGTGGGCAGACTTACGTCAGTTCGGCCGACGACGGCATCAACGCCTCGTACAATACCGACACCAACGGCAGCGGCGATCTCACCATCAATGGCGGCTATATCTACTGCATCTCGTCAGGCAACGACGCGATGGACTCCAACGGCAACTTCTACGTCAAGGGCGGACTGGTCTATGCCGTCGGCTGCGGTGGTGCCGAGAAGTCGCTCGATGCCAACACGGAGCAGAACAAGAAGCTATACATCAGCGGTGGTACGCTGATAGCCGTGGGTGACTTGGAGAATGGTGCCAGCATCAGTGGCGGCACATGCAAATACACCTCTTCGTGGACAAAGAACGCCTGGTTCGCACTATACAACGGCGGCACCTTGGCAGCGGCCTTCAAGACACCGGATACGGGCAGCAACACCGGTGGCGGCGGCGGTCCGTGGGGAGGCGGCAGCAGCTCACTGAAGCTCATCGTCTACACCTCGTCGACACCCACACTCACCTCTGGCGTTACGGTCAGCGACGGTACGGAGATCTGCAACGGTGTACTAAACATCGGTGGAACCGTGAGCGGAGGCAGCAGCGTATCGCTCAGCAACTACACGTCGTCAGGCGGTGGCCCCAGCGGTGGTCGCTGGTAAAACAGAAGTCACAACAGATAAAACATCCCTCACAAAGAAAATAAAATGCGATCATTTTCGTTTCTTAAATGGATGAAGCATCAGTCGCGACAAGAGAATATCATTTACTTGGTATTGTGGGTCATGCTATTCATGGCCCCAATACTGAGTTTCTATGTTCGCTCCATCAACGACGACCACTTCACCTTCGAGTGGAGCGAGGTATGGTTTATATGGCCTAAGTTCGGCGTGTTTCTTCTTCTATTCCTGATACACAACTTCCTGCTGGCTCCCTTACTCGTCCATGCTCACAAACGGATTCTGTACTTCAGTACCACACTATGCATCGTAGCGCTGTTTACCTTTTACCAATGTAACACGAGGCCTGACGAGTTCAAGCGTCACCACCATCACCGGGCAGAACACAGGATGGAGCCCAGGGGCGACAGGCCCGACTTTGAACATCGTGACGGTGAGGATCCCTTCGACGCTCCTCGCAAGCCTCAGCACTTCCGACGCCATCAGGGACCGCCTCCTGCCATCATCGGTGAGCACGATATCATTTCCGTTGTCATCCTCATTCTGATGTTTGGCGCTAATCTAGGCATCAAGGGCTACTACAAGCACCGTCAAGACCAGCGTAAGCTGGAATCGCTGCAGAAGGAGAACCTGAAGCACCAGCTGGAGTATCTGAAGTATCAGATCAACCCGCACTTCTTCATGAATACGCTGAACAACATCCATGCCCTGGTAGACATTGACCCCGAGAAGGCCAAGAGCACCATCGTGGAACTGTCGAAGATGATGCGTTTCATCCTCTACGAAGGCGACAAGAACGGTGTTCCCCTCCATCGCGAATGCGAATTCATCCGCACCTACATCACCTTGATGCGACTGCGCTATACCGACAAGGTCAAGATCCATGTCGACCTGCCTCATGAGTTGCCCGACAAGACCGTACCGCCACTGATGCTCATCAGCTTCATCGAGAATGCCTTCAAGCACGGCATCAGCTATCAGCACGACTCGTTCATCGACATCAGGCTGGAAGTCAACAAAGGCCAGCAGCTGCACTTCACCTGCCACAACTCCAAGGCCGACAAGCCCAACGAGGAGAAAGGCGGCATCGGACTCGCCAACGTCAGACAGAGACTGCGACTGCTGTACGACAGCAACTTCACACTCAACATACAGGACAACCCTGACACTTACAACGTCGAACTAACAATACCACTATGATACGATGCATGGCCATAGACGATGAGCCCCTGGCTCTTCAACAGATAGCAGCCTATATCGGCAAGGTTCCCTACCTGGAACTGGCGGCACAGTGCCAGAGTGCCGTAGAGGCACGGCAGTTTTTAGAGAACGACACCGTGGATGCCATTTTCTGCGACATCAACATGCCTGACCTCAACGGCATGGATTTCGTGAAGTCACTGACAGCTCCACCGCTCATTGTCTTCACAACGGCCTATGCCGAATATGCCGTCGAGGGTTTCAAGGTTGCCGCCGTCGACTACCTGCTGAAGCCCTTCGGACTGCAGGACTTCCAGCGTGCCGCCAACCGTCTCAAAGAGCGGTTAGAGGGCAACACCCCTTCAACCAGCGCTACTGTTGTCAGCGGTTCGGCCGCTGACAACGACGCCCTCTTCCTGAAGACGGAATACCGCATCGTCAAGGTCAGCATCAGCGACATCCGCTACGTCGAGGCCATGAGCGAATACCTGAAGGTACACCTGAAAAGCCAGCCCAAGCCTATCGTCACACTGCTGTCGATGAAGAAGATGGAAGAGCGCCTGCCTGCCAACTTCATGCGCATCCATCGTTCTTACATCATCAACCTCGATGCCATTCAGGAGGTCAACAAGAACCGCGTTATTATGGATGCTGAGACCTACCTACCAGTCGGCGACAACTACAAAGAAACATTTCAACATTATCTTGACGCAAAATTTCTTGGCAAATAGATTATTATTTCGTATCTTTGCAGCCTGAAAAGAAAAGCAGAATAAAGATATGATGAAGAAACTATTTACACTGATACTGGCGACCATGCTCGTCTCACCCGTCTTTGCACAATTGGACAATGTCGGCACTCGCACCCGCTTCAATCACAACAATACCGAGAGATACTACGGCATACGCCTCGGTCTGAACGTTGCTTCGTTAAGCAGTGATATGGCCGACATGGACATGAACAGTCGAGCAGGACTAGCTTTCGGAGGCGTCTATGGCATCCAGCTGGCCAACTCCATGCCTATTTGGCTGGAGCCGGGATTATACTATTCTGAGAAGGGTGGCAAGACGCACGATGTCAACGGAGACCGCGTCACCTGCCGAATCTCCTATTTGGAGATACCCGTAGTGGTGAAGTATGCCTTCGACGTTGCCGACGATTTCTACGTAACGCCATTCTTAGGCGGTTTCGTGTCATTAGGCATAGCCGGCAAAGTTAAAGAGTATGGTCCCCAACATTCCTACAGCACGTATAACAACGTGAATCGTCCCGATGCCGGACTGCGCATCGGGTGCGGTGCTGAGTACATGATGGTCTATGCTGAGTTAGGCTTTGACTTCGGACTGGCCAACATCAGTAAAGACGACTTCAAGAGGGTACGCACACAGACATTCTTTATCAATGTCGGTGTGGACTTCTAAGCTCCTCACCTCTTGCTTCTCACCTCTAATTTACTGAATCTTATAGTCCGTGTAGTCACCCTTGCGTCCGTTCATACGAAGCTCACGGATAGCTGAGGTTTTGGCATCCACAACCAGCACGAATGAAGTAAACAGCTGACGCTTCTTTTTCTCCGGTGTGATGGTGATGGTCTTCTGTCCGTTCTTGGTAGTGACGGTCAGGTCGTTGCCCGTAGGAAGCGTCTGGTTGTTGATGACAGCCTTTAAGACTTCATGGAAAGTGGCAAACTGAGCATTCTTGCGGCTGTCGGTCACATGCTGCTTGCCGCCCATCGTCATCGTAAACTTCGTACCTTCCATGATCAGCGCCTCCTTGCCGCCATCAGTCAGGATGCTGATGTAGTCGGGTTTGCGGATGGTCATGTTGCCTGTTGTCACAGCATCCTGTGTGACAGCAGCACGATGTTGAGTACGGGTTACATTCTGTGCATGAACACTAAGCACTAAAGTGCAGAATAGCATTAAAAACAGTTTCTTCATATCTTTGTATTATTAATCGTTTCTAAAGTATCTTTGTATTATTAATTGTCTCTAAAGTATTGAATGCCATCTTCGTCACGCCCTCCAGTCCGTGCAGCATCAGGCTCTGACCGGTCAGGAACAAGTTGGATACGGGGGTCTTGGATGACAGCATGGTCATCAGCGGCATACGGCAGTCTTTCCGGACGCCAAAGGCTGAACCACAGGGTGACAGCGTATAGTCACGCCAGGTCAGCGGCGTGCTGGTGTATCGTTTCTCTATCATGTCGCTTAACCCCGGAAGGACGTTCTCGGCCAGTCGGATGCACTCCGCCGCCCACTGTTCCTTCTGTTGTTCGTAGGGTTCTCCACGGCGACCAACAACGGTATTTTCCCATGTCTCGCACAAAGACCAAGGAAGCGGTGTCAGCAGGTCTATCTGCCTCACGTAGCGGGAGTTGCCCTCAGGTACCCTTGCACTGACCATCACGCCTCCGATGCCGTCGCCTTCTTCATGGAACGTCCAAACATTAGCCTTGCGATACACGTACTTGTTATGATTGAAATAAGGCAGCACATCCGGTTTCAGCACCAGCGAGACGGTAAACATGCCAAAGGTATTCTCTAGCATTCCGATGCGGCGGAAGAACATACTCTTCTGCAGCCTGGCATCCTTTAGCCAGCCTAAGGTCAGCTTAGGATGCACGTCGCTGACGAACAGGCTGCCTTCAAAAATCTCTCCGTTGGTACATCTGGCCGCCACAATCTTGTTTTCTGATGCTTGCTCAGAAGCGTTGGCCTGCAGCAATTCACAAACCTCCGAATCGCAGCGTATCTCCCCACCGGCAGCCTCGATGTCCTTGATGAGTGAGTTGACAATCAGATTGCCGCTACCCTTCAGCCGCCAGCTGCTCTGAATATAGCCACTCAGGCCGTGGGCAAAGGTGAACAAGGGCAATGACTCACGACGCAGTTCCATCTTCATGGCCGCTGCCGAGACGATATGAACAAGCAAAGGGTCGTGGAAGAGCGACGTCAGATAGTCGTAGGCATTCACCTGACTGCATTCCTCCATAGGTGGCAGGTCGCGCAGCATGGCTGTAAACTGTTGCAGTGCAGCACGTTCCTGTGGGAAATAGTCGCTTAGCACATCGGCAAAATGGTCGAAGCCCTCAGCCAACGGAAAGGTCTGACGGCCAATGGTTATCTGGTCAAAACCGTCCTTGTCGAGACGTTGCCAGGGAAGATCCAGCAGTCCTAAAGTCTTAAAGGCATCGTGCAGGGATTGTCCCTCGTCCAGTCCACCGACATAGTGCAGTCCGGTGTCGAACTCCATTCCGCCACGACGATAGCTTTGCAGACATCCTCCTGGCGCATGCTGGCGCTCCAAGACAACGACGTGCCGCCCACTCAGGGCTAACTGGTGGGCACAGATCAGTCCACCCAGTCCACTACCTATGATTACTACGTCGTATTTCATCGCCTCTCACCTCTTATTTCTTATTCATCCATCTATAGACAGCAGGCTGAAGCACATAGGACAGTACAACGGCAGCCAACAGTCCGACAAGCGTAGAGAAGCCCACGCTGCGAATGGCTGGATGCTGTGCGAGCAACATGCTGCTGACGGTGATGATGAGGATAATGGCTGACAACAACACGGCAGTCTTGTGGTAATGCAGATTGCCTTGCTGGAGACCATTCATCACAAAAATACTATAGTCAACACCGATACCAAAGATAAAGGTGGAGATGATAATACTGATGAGGTTGAACTGCACACCGAAGATGTTCATGACACCCAATACAATGAGCCAACTTAGAAGGATGGGGGCAAACCCCAGCAGGGTGTCTTTCATCTTGAAGTGGAACGAAAGCAGCAGCACCACAAAGACAAACGCCATCGACAGCCATTGCAGCGTATCAAAGTCACTGCTCATCTGCAGCAACGTGTCGGTTGTATAATAATAGGTGTCGAGCACCAGCAGACTTGGATGGCTGCTGACGGCATCACAGATGCGGATATAGTCGCTGTTGCTACTACGGACAGAATCGTTCTGACAGCGCACGGAGGTAAATACCAGATAGTCTCCACCGTATGATTCCTCTGTCAGCGTCGACAAATAACCTTCAGGAATGATGTTGGCCTCATAGAGTGCTGCAGGCTCATAATCGGCATTAGCTGCCTCAAAGAACGCACTGAAGGCATCGGCATTCAGACCGGCCTTGGGAGCCGTCTCACCGATCAGTCTTCTGACTGTTGCCTGACGCTCCGGGGTCCAATAGCGATGCCATGCGTCAATGCGCTGCTGTTGGATGTGCAGCGGAACCAACAGCTGATTGGTATGGGTATAGCTCTTCACCAGTCCGATGCGCTGCAGCGAGTCCAGTTTGCGGTCGAGCAGTGCGAAGTTGTCGAGGGCTTCTTCCATCGTGCGTCCCTCGCTGGCGAAGTATTTGATCTTGTCGCCGGTATAAGTCTTGTCGCGGAGCAGGTTCTCTGAATGCTCCGTGATGTTGGCATCGTAGCCTAAGTTGTGCATGTCAGCATCAAAATGTGTACCTCCAATGAGGAAGGCACCGATGCCGACAAGTGTTATCAACAGAATCACTGCGATAAGTGGTTTCTTTCGGTCGAAGGGATAGTTGTTGGTATAGTCAATAAAAGCAGGGAACGAAGTCGTATTTCCCTTTCCCCTTAACATCTGCGGCAGATAGGTCAGCGAGAACAACGTGGTGCCGAGGATGGCAAAGGCTGCAAACAGTCCGAAGTCACGCAGCAGGTCTGTATTGACAAAGATAAGTCCTGCAAAGGAGCCGATGGTAGTAACGCATCCTAACAGCACGGGCTTGACCTGGTCTTGCAGCAACTGGTCGGTATCGTTCACATAACGATGATGCGTCAGCACATGGAGCACATAGCTCATGGCCACTCCCAAGACGACACCGCCAATACCTAACGCCAATAGCGAGAACTCGCCTTTCAACCAATACATCATGGTCAGACCGAAGAGCGTGCCAAAAGCCACTGGCAACAACAGAAGGGGAATTGTGTCCCAACGGCGGAAGCAGTATAGCAGGAGCAACAGTACCAACAACAATGCACCGGCTATCGTCGTGGTCAGGTCGTGCTTAATCTGTGTAGAGTTATAGAATCCGCTAGCTGGGGTGCCGTGATAAGTAATACGCACTTCCGGATAACTCTTGGCAAACTGTTCTATCTGCTGGTTCATCATCTGGAACATGGCTGAGCCCTGTCCCGTATTGGTCGACGAATAGCGCGGTGTGAGGAAAGCCAGGCAGACGGTAGAGTCCGGCACAAAGAAATGGCCGTCTATGGTCTGGTAATTACCTGCACTCATCATGGGCGCCAACTGCTCGGCCAGTACCGTACGCATGCCCATCGGATCCATCTGGATGAGTTCAGGGAACATCTCTCCGAACTCTCCCGTCAGGTCGTCGCGGTTCTGCAGCATCTGCCGTTCGAAGTGTTCACGGGTCAGCAGTGTATCGAACCGTGCATAGGCCGTTGTATCGATATAGGCAGGCAGGTGTGCTACCATATAGTCAATAGCCTCGGGTAGCAGGTCTTCGTCCAAGTGGTAGAATATATCGCCAATGACGGAATCCTGGTCCTGAGCCTGCAACGAATCGACGAAAGCGTCACATACCGCAGCCAACTGTTCAGTAGGCATCGGATGTCCGCTGTCATCTACAGCCTCGAACGTCACAAACACCTTGTCCTTGATTTTCAAGTCGGCAAAGGCCAACTTGGTCGTGCCGTCCTCGTTCTTCGACGACGGCATGAGCTTGTTGATGTCTTCCTCTAAGTGTATCTGGCCGGCATAGTAGCCAAAGAAAACGAAAAGCGCTGTCATGGACAGCCAACAAATAGCCCGATGACTGTGGAAGTAGCGGGCAAGGTGTATAAAAAGACGGGTCATTGGATGAATATTTTCAGATTTACCTCCGCGATGGCTTCCTCGCCGACGCAGCATGTTCCTGTAGCCATCGAGACATTGCCGAACGTCATGGTGAACTGGACTGTAGTCTCAAGGCGCTCACCGACACGAGGCCGACGATGGCAGACGTAGTTCTTAACTTCGCCAATGATGCCCACGGGAGGTTCTGTGAGGTTTTTGGCCAAGGCCTGACAGCCAGCCAAGGCCGAGCAGGACTGGGCGATATGCTCAATGATTCCAGACTCGGCCATGGTGCCGTCGGGCAGTATGAAATAATTGTCGGCTTCTACGGCCAACGTGGTGGCAGCGCTGTTTTCGTCACGTTGCTCCACCGTATTCACCATGATGAATGGCGCCCGTTGGGGTATTAACCGCAGAATATCATCACCGCTGTAGATCATGCAGCCTGGTGCTCAAAGATATAGTCGTACAGATTGTTGAAGGTCTGGATCTTCTTCAGGTCCTCAACGGGGATGGTAACCTTATAGTTGAACTGCACCAGAGCGATAAGGTCTACCAAATTGATGCTGTCAAGATTGAGTGTGTCCTTCAGGTTTGCATCAGGTGCGAACTCGCTCTCTTCGATTTCAAACTCCTCAGCCAGCAGGCTGTTTACTTTTGTGATAATTTCTTCGCGTGTCATAATGATTAATGTTTTATTTTATTTTGGTATTTCGATGTTTCGTTATTTCGTGATGTTCTTGATAATCAGCGTTGAGTTGGTGCCTCCGAAACCGAAGGAGTTGCTCAGGAACATATCAAAATGTTGCTGGCGGGTCTCCGGCAGGACGTTGATGCACTTGGTCACCTCGTCAGGATTCTCGAAGTTCAGCGAGCCTCCGATGAAGTCATTCTTCATCATCAGCATGGAATAGACAATCTCCGAAGCACCGGCCATCCACATCTCATGTCCTGTCAGACTCTTCGTCGAGGTGACAGGCACACGGTAGTCGCCAAACACCTGTGCGATAGCCTCTGCCTCACGGCTGTCACCGATAGGTGTCGATGTAGCGTGGGCATTGACATAACCGATATCCTTGATATTGACGCCTGAACTCTCAACACAACGCAGCAGTGAGCGGGCAGGTCCCTCCACATTAGGAGTGGAGATATGGTCGCCGTTGCCAGAGAATCCCCAGCCCATAATTTCGGCTAAGATGGGAGCGCCACGCTTGACAGCGTGCTCGTAACTCTCGATGATAACCGTTGCAGCACCACCGCTGGGAACCAGTCCATCGCGGTCGCGGTCAAAGGGACGGCTGGCCTTCGTAGGATCGTCTATACGGGTAGAGAAAGTCTGCAGGGCGTCGAATGAAGCGATGCCATACATGTTGTTCTCCTCAGCACCACCACAGACGATGCAGTCCTGCAAGCCATTCTTGATGAGCAAATAACCCAGTCCTAACGACTGTGAACCGCTGGCGCAAGCTGCCGATGCCGTAAGATTGATACCTTTCAGGTGGAACAGTGTGGCGAGATTCATGGTTACCGTCGAATTCATCGACTGGAAGATGGCGCCACTACCACAGGCAGCTGTCGAGCCAGCCTGACGGAACTTGTCCATAGCTACCATAGTAGCCTCAGCTACTGAGTCGTTACCATAGATAACACCCACCTCGTGGCTATCGATATAGTCTTGCTCCAGTCGAGCCTGCTCCAAAGCCTGCACGGTAGCCATATAGGCATACTGTGCCTCCTCAGGCATCATCTGGCGCACATTACGGCTCAACACCTTCTTCAAGTCGGGACGCGGCACGTTACCACAAATGGGCGAACGGAAACCAGCGTCCTTACGCTCCTGGTTGAAAATGATACCGCTACGGCATTCAAACAGAGACTGGCGCACCTCATCGAGCGTCGTACCGATGCACGACCAAATGCCCATTCCCGTTATTACTACTCTTCTTTCCATAATAATCAATTATCTATTATCTGTTATCGATTTCTTAAAACATCTTCTGCGCTTTACGAATTCAGGCTTCAATGGCTTCCACTGCGACAACTCGCGCACATTATCCTCCAACTGCGGTCCCGTCTCGGCCCACTTAAATCCTAAATGGTTATAGATGGGTATCAGGTCGTTGAAGAACAGAGCGTTGACGCCCAGTCCCTGATAGTCGGGACGAATGGCAATGAGCAACATCTCCGCACTATCTTCATGCTTACACCAGAGGCACTTGGCCAGATGCCACCAGCCAAATGGCAGCAAACGTCCATGGGCTTTTTGCATGGCACGCGACATACATCCCATCGTGATGGCTACTCCCACTACTTCTTCCTTGTCGTTCACCACTACAGGAATCAGTCGGTTATCTATCAGTCTCAGATACTTGTCCACGAACTGCTTCTCCTGCTTCTCGGACAATGCCGAGAATCCGAAGATGGGCGTATAGGCCTCGTTGAGCAAATCGAAGACCTTCTTGCCATAACCCCGTTGCGAGATATCCTTATTAGACAGTTTAATGACCTTTAGTCCTATCTGCTCACGGACATACTGAGACGTTCTGGCATAGCGTGCCGGAACCTCTTCAGGAACGTTGATGCGTATCTGCAACCAGTCCACCTCCTTCTCAAATCCCATCGCCTCCATGTGACGGGGATAGTACTCCGGATTGTAAATGGTACTCATGGTGCCCGTCAGGTGGAAGTCCTCAACCAGCATACCTTCCTTGTCGAAGTCGGTAATGCCCATCGGACCTTGTATGGTCTCCATTCCGAAAGACTTGCCCCACTGGGCGACAGCATCCATCAGCGCTTTCGACACCTCTGCGTCGTCGATGAATTCCAGCATCGAGAAGCGCACGTCGCGTTTCTTCCAGCGCTCGTTAGCCTTGCGGTTGATGATACCCACAATGCGTCCAACTGCCTTGCCACTACGATAGGCCAGGAATGGCTGAATGTCCGAGAATTCAAAGGCCGGATTCTTGCGAGCATCGAGCAGGTCGCGCACGTCGCTTTCCATATCGGGCACATATTGGGGAGTGTTCTTATATATATAATAAGGTAGACGGACGAAGTCGTCCATCTGCCTTTTGTTTACGATTTTGATGATTCGTACCGGTTGATTACTCTCCAATAAGGTGTCTCTCTCAGACATTTAAAATCGTTTATTTTATAATTACTATTGCATGTCGTAGACGACCTGCATGAGTTTCTTGCCTATCTCGTCGGCTGACTCCATGGTGCTTGCCTCGCTATATACGCGAATAATGGGTTCTGTATTCGACTTTCGCAGGTGTACCCAACGGTCGGGGAAGTCAATCTTCACGCCGTCGATATCGTTGACCTGTGCAGTAGGATCCTGCGCGAACATCTCCTTGACCTTACGCAGGATAGCGTCGACATCCGTATCAGGTGTGAGGTCGATGCGGTTCTTGGCTATCTGGTAGTCAGGGAAGGTCTTGCGCAACTCGCTGACGGTGCACCCCTTCTGGGCCAACGATGTCAGGAAGAGGGCAATTCCCACCAGGGCATCGCGACCGTAGTGGCTCTCGGGATAGATGACGCCACCGTTTCCTTCACCTCCAATGACAGCTCCCACCTCTTTCATCTTGGTGGTCACGTTGACCTCACCAACGGCAGCAGCAGCATACTTGCCACCGTGACGCTCCGTCACATCGCGCAAGGCACGGGTAGACGACAGATTGCTAACGGTATTGCCCGTTGTCTGTGACAATACGTAGTCGGCTACGCTGACCAGTGTATATTCCTCACCGAACATACGACCTTTTTCATCGATGAATGCCAGACGGTCTACATCGGGGTCAACGACGATACCGAGGTCATAGCGTCCGCTCTTCATCTCCTCCATGATGCCTTGCAGATTCTTCTCCAAAGGCTCAGGATTGTGGGCAAAGTCGCCCGTTACCTCCCCATTGAGGAACTTGTAGGTCACGCCCAGACGGTCAAGCAACTTGGGAAGTACCAGGCCGCCAACGCTATTGATGGAGTCCACACAGACGCGGAACTTCTTGCTGGCCACGAGGTCGGCATCCACTAGACGCAGGTCGAGGACACTCTGCACGTGACGGTCGTCGAAGCTATTGTCAAGAGTTACCTTACCCAATTGGTCGACCTCTGCATACTGGAAGTTCTCTTTCTCGGCCATATCGAGCACCTGCTGTCCGTCTGCAGCAGTCAGGAACTCGCCCTCGCTGTTCAGCAGTTTCAGGGCGTTCCACTGACGGGGATTGTGCGAGGCTGTGATGATGATACCACCGTCAGCACTGCTCATGCGTACAGCCAACTCGGTAGTTGGCGTCGAGGCATAGCCGATGTCGAGCACGTCGATTCCCATGCCTACCAGTGTGCCGCAGACAACGTCGCGCACCATTGGACCTGAGATACGACCGTCGCGACCGACGACAATCTTGAGTTTTTGGCCGTTAGCCTTTGACTTTTGCCCTGCGATGAACATGGCATAAGCGGTTGTAAACTTAACGATATCCAACGGATTGAGGGTATCACCAGTAGGTCCACCGATGGTTCCGCGAATGCCGGATATGGATTTGATAAGTGTCATATCTTTATCTTTTTACAATTTCAAATTCAATATTACAGCTTGCGCTGATAGGTAATCTCATAGAAATAGGGTGTCACACTGGACGAGGCGTCAGCCGTTCCCTGCGAGTGAGGCACAATGAGGCGAACTTTGGCAATCTCGTCGTTAGCTTCCTCCGGATACCCCACACTGATATAGTTAAGCGGCACGAGCCAGCCAGCAGGTACGGATGCTGAACCATGGAACTGATACATCATGCCGTTCACAAAGGAGCCGGTGATGTTGTTACCATTGCGGTAGACGTTCATACGGTCAATATAGTTGGCAACATCAACAGTTCCCAAACCTGACAGTGTAATGAAAGCGTGAATGTCGTTACGGATAACCACCTGACCCGTCATGATGTTCTGCTCCCTAAAACGGCAGTCCAGCACCTCGTTCTTCTTATCCTCGAGCTTGGTTCCGCAGCCTTTACGCATAATCTGCATATAGACGCCATTGCGTTCGAAACGCACATACTGGTTACTGGTGGTATTGGTGGTCTCTCCCTGTGCCTTGAATGTAGCTTCATCGATGACCTGTATACCCTGTTGGGAAATAAAGGAGTTGATGGCGTCACGCTCCTTCTCCTTCATGTCGGAGTAGGTCTCGTATTTCTCACATCCTGTCATCAGCAGCAGGGTGCAAAGCAGGACTATGGGATAAATGATTTTTCTCATGCTTTAACGTTCATATTGTCAAATTCGGGCACAAAAGTACAAAATAAATCTGAATTATGAGGCTTATTAGGCTACTTTAACATGCTTTCAAAGGCTGCCAGCGCCCGTTTGACCACTTCTACAGCCTCATCGATGGAGCAATTCAGGCGTCCACCGGAGGCATTCAGATGTCCGCCACCATTGAAGAATTGTGCAGCAACCTCGTTGCACGGGAACTTATCGACCGACCGCAGGGACACCCAAACGACGTTGTCCTTGTCGGTATCTTCACGAAGCGAGATGCTAAGCTTCAAGCCCTTGATTTGTAGCGGCATATTGACCAATCCCTCAGCATCACCCTTGATGAAATGGAAACGCTTCAAGTCTTCACGGGTCAGTGCATAGTAGGCCGCATGACGTTCCTGGTCGACCACCAGTTTGTTGCACAGCACGTGACCGACGAGTCGCAGACGGTGCTCGGAGTAGTTGTGATAGACATTGCGATAAATCTTGTCCTTGTCAATGTGCTTGGTTAACAGTTGCGAGATGATGTAGTAGATGTCACAGTTGCTGCTGTTATACGTGAAGCCGCCAGTGTCTGTCATCATACCCGTATAGATAGGAATGGCAAAGTGCTTCGTTTGCTGCTCGAAGAGTCCCAGCTGCCACACCACACGGAACACCAGTTCGCTGGTGCTCGACGCTTCAGGATGCGACACACAGAGCACGGTATCGACATCGGGTCCCAGATGGTGATCAATGAGTACCTTGGGTGCCTTACAGGCCTCCAAGGCTGCCGCCATTTCGTCTGTACGCGATAGTGTATTGAAGTCCAGGCATATCACCAGGTCGCACACCTTCAGCATGGCTTCGACAAAATCCTTGCGTTTGTCATAGCGAACTATCTTCTCCGAGTTCGGTAACCACTGCAGGTAGTCGGGATATTGGTCAGGAGCAAGCATCACAGCTTCCTTACCCATTTGGCGCAACACCTCGCCCATGCCTAACATAGAGCCTAAGGCATCACCGTCAGGATTCTGGTGACAACACAACACAACCAGTTGCGCACCATCCAGAAGGGTACGCAACTGGCTGCATTGCGCTTCAGTCATGATATCTTTCAGCATCAATTGTCAATGGTCGATTATCAATTGTCAATTAAAACAGCTTGTTGGGATAGACACCCTCGTTAACCAGCTGCTGGATGCGATCGACTGTAGACTGGCGGTCTGCGGCATAGGTCACACCAAACCACTTCGACGTCGTATCGAGCACCTTCACTGTAGCCGTTCCGTCCTGGATGAGTTTGTTGACCATCAGGGGAATGAAGAACTCGGCCTTGAGGTTCTGCATATTCTTGGGGTCGCTCAAGAACTCCTTGAAATAAGCCTCAGAATAGTCAAAATAGTCAGGCGTAAAGCCCCAGACATTCATCGACACAGGAGTCTCGTCTTTCACGGCAACCCACTGACCCTGTTCGTCCTTGTAGCGAACGGGCTCGTCGGCAGCACCGGCCTTCGAACCGTCTTCAGCACAGCGGACAATCTCCGTACGCTCTACGACGGTTGTCAAACAACCCTGGGCGTCCGTCGAGCAGATGCCACGAGCCACGGTACCATTCTCCGACAGCGTATTGCCTACACGAAAGCCTACCATTGCATACTGGTTCTTAGCACCCTCGGGCAGGGAACTCAGGAAACGTCCCATCACCATGAAAGCGTCACGATTGTAGAAGTCATCGCAGTTAATGACACAGAAGGGCTCCTTGATGATGTCCTTACCCATCAGCACGGCGTGGTTCGTACCCCACGGCTTCTGACGACCCTCGGGAACACTGAAGCCCTCAGGCAGTGCATCCAGCTCCTGGAAGCACAGCTCACACTTCACCTTACCCTCGTATTTTGCGAGAATCTGCGTGCGGAACTGCTCCTCGAAGTCCTTGCGAATGACCCATACAATCTTGCCGAATCCGGCCTGTATAGCGTCATAAATACTATAGTCCATGATGGTTTCTCCATTGGGTCCCAGCCCATCAAGCTGCTTCAGGCCACCATAACGGCTACCCATGCCTGCTGCTAAAAGGAATAATGTTGGTTTCATTTCGGATTTGTTTTATTACCTTATTATATATTGGCTGCAAAGGTACAACTTTTTCACGGATTCACCAAACATTTGACAAAAAAACAAAGAAACCCGAGAAAATCTCAGGTTTCTTCTTTAGTTGCGGAGGCAGGACTCGAACATGCGACCTCCAGGTTATGAGCCTGGCGAGCTACCAACTGCTCCACTCCGCGATGTATAAAAATAGCGCCTTTCTCAAAAAAGCGGTGCAAAGGTACGACTATTTTCTGAATTATGCAAATATTTCGCAAGAAAATCACAAAAATTAGGTATTTTAGTACTTTTCACGGCAAAAAGTTTGGCCGTTTGGGAAGTATTTCCTAATTTTGCACACTGTTAACTCAATGTGCAATAATTGTACGACGAGCAAACCACCAGAACCCGTCAAATCTGACTTTACCAAGATGTCAATATCAAAAACACGCCAGAAACTAGTGGATGTCGCCCGACAGCTGTTTGCCAAGAACGGACTGGAGAGCACGACGATGAACGACATTGCCCAGGCTTCGGGCAAGGGGCGTCGCACGTTATACACCTATTTCAAATCGAAAGAGGACATCTATTATGCTGTCATTGAGTCTGAGCTGGAGCGACTGAGCGACCAGCTGGACGAAGTGGCTGCTAAGCGCATTCCACCGCAGGAGAAGATCATCGAACTCATCTACCTGCACCTGAGTATGATACGTGAAACGGTAGTCAGAAACGGCAACCTGCGTGCTGAATTCTTCCGTAACATCTGGATGGTAGAAAAGGTACGCAAGAACTTCGATGACGACGAGATTGCACTGTTCCGCAAGGTATTCCGCGAGGGCAAGGAAGATGGTGAGTTCGACATTGACAACGTTGACCTGGTGGCAGACATCACGCACTATTGCATCAAGGGTTTGGAGGTGCCGTACATCTATGGTCGCATTGCCCATGGTATGACGGCCGAGGCCACGAAGCCTCAGGTGGCGAAGATTGTCTACAGCGCCCTCGGCAAGCGGAAACTATGAGAATTAACAATTGAGAATTAACAATTTAGGAAAATCGAAATACCGAAACATCGAAATAACAGAATAACAACAAAAAAGTAAAAGCATTATGGGATTATTACAAGGAAAGACAGCGCTGATTACAGGTGCTGCACGTGGTATCGGAAAGTCTATCGCCCTGAAGTTTGCTGCTGAGGGTGCCAACATTGCCTTCACCGACCTGCAGGTGAACGAAGAGACAGAGAAAGAGATTGCCGCCCTGGGCGTCAAGGCCAAGAGCTATGCTTCGAACGCTGCAGATTTCGCACAGACGGAGGAGGTGGTCAACGCCGTCAAGGCTGAGTTCGGCTCCATCGACATCCTGGTGAACAACGCCGGTATCACGAAGGACGGTCTGATGCTGCGCATGACCGAGCAGCAGTGGGACGCCGTGATTGCAGTGAACCTGAAGTCGGCATTCAACTTCATCCATGCCTGCACACCGATCATGATGCGCCAGCGTGGTGGTAGCATCATCAACATGGCCAGCGTCGTGGGTGTTCACGGCAATGCCGGACAGGCTAACTACGCTGCCTCCAAGGCTGGCCTGATTGCTTTGGCCAAGAGTATTGCACAGGAGATGGGTCCTAAGGGCATCCGTGCCAACGCCATTGCTCCGGGCTTCATCGAGACGGCTATGACAGCTGCCCTGCCCGACGAGGTGCGCGAGGAGTGGAAGAAGAAGATTCCCCTGCGTCGCGGCGGTCAGGTGGAGGACATTGCCAACGTGGCTACATTCCTTGCCAGCGACCTCTCCAGCTATGTCAGCGGACAGGTCATTCAGGTCGATGGTGGCATGAATATGTAAAGTCCATCCCCCTCTCCTCAGGCGAGGGGCTTTTGAATCATGAAAGTCGTTTACGAAGACAATCATATTATCATCGTACACAAAGAGAGCGGGGAGATCGTACAGGGCGACAAGACTGGCGACCGCCCCCTTTCTGAACTGGTGAAGGATTACATCAAGGAGAAGTACCAGAAGCCTGGTGCCGTTTTCCTTGGTGTAGTACATCGCCTCGACCGTCCCGTCAGCGGACTGGTAGTCTTTGCACGTACCTCGAAAGCGCTCACCCGACTGAACAAGATGTTTGCCGATGGCGAAGTACACAAAACCTATTGGGCGATTGTGGCAATGAAAAGTGAGGAAAAGGAAGAAAACAAATGGAAGGAGGTGACCCACTGGCTGGTGCGCAACGAGCAGCAGAACAAGTCGTACGCCTACGACCACGAGGTGCCCCGCTCAAAGAAGGCCATTCTGCGCTATCGTGTGATAGGCCACTCAGACCGTTACCAACTGTTGGAGGTGAACCTCCTGACGGGTCGCCACCACCAGATACGCTGTCAGTTGGCAGCCATCGGTTCACCCATCAAGGGCGACCTGAAATACGGTGCCCGTCGCAGCAATCCTGACGGCAGTATCTCGCTGCTGTCTCACAAGGTGGAGTTTATTCACCCCGTATCCAAAGAGAAAATTGAGGTCACTTCACCCCTACCCGACGACATTCTTTGGCACAACATGAAAAATAATTGATATTTCATGGTTGTTTATTGACAATTATTGATTATCTTTGCAGCGTCAACGCATGTAAAGACAATCTATGAAGAAAGCACTGTGGTGGATTTTGGGCATCCTGCTGAGCCCCGTTCTGCTGTTTATCATACTGGCAATACTGCTTTACCTGCCCCCCGTACAAAACTGGGCCGTGCAGAAGGTAACAGCCTATGCCTCTGAAGAGACAGGCATGGACATCACCGTGGGCTACGTCCGACTGGCTTTCCCCCTGGACTTGGCCGTCAACGATGTCCGCGTGCTATCCCCCGCCCCATCGCTTGCTACTGCCAACGACACACCCATTGATACCATTGCCGACATGCAGCGTATGGTGGTCGACGTGCAGCTGCTGCCGCTCTTTGCCAGCAAGGTGGTCATTAACGAACTGGAAATCACCAACACCAGCCTCAATACCAACGGATTCATTGCCGCTGCCCGTGTGAAGGGCCGCTTCGACCGGCTGTTTGTGTCCAGCAGAGGCATTGACCTGAGGAAGGAGAAGGTAGAGGTGAACGGCACCACACTCGAAGGTGCCTCATTGGACATCCAACTGAATGACTCCGTTCCTGAAGACACTACGACGTCTGAAAACCACTGGAAGATACACGTTGACGGTGTAACCATTGAGCGTTCAGACCTTACGTTGCACATGCCTGGCGATACGATGCGCATCGGTGCCCACATGGGCGAACTGACGGCCCGCGAGGCGCTGATAGACCTCGAGTCGCAGACCTATACGGTAGCCAGCGTCGACTGGACCAACGGTGCCCTGCGCTATGATAACGGCCCCGCAACAACTCCCGCCTCCAGCGGTTTACCCGCTGAAACAGTGGTCGATGGTTCAGCCATCGACTTCAACCACCTGGACTTCACGGACATCAACATTGGCATAGACAGCATCTACTACCACGACCCCACGCTGCGCCTATACCTGCGGCAAGTAGCGCTCAAGGAGAAGAGTGGTCTGCAGATTACCGACCTGTCCGGTCCCGTCAGGATGGAGAATGGCAACATCAGATTGCCTAAGTTCCGCCTAAAGACACCCGACAGCGAGATAGACGTTGAGTTGGACATGCCACTTTCACTGACAGACTCCATAGACCCAGGCAAGATGCGCCTACGGATGAATGCCCAGATAGGCAAGCGAACGCTGATGCCCTTCCTGGCCGATATGCCCAAGGACTTCCAACAACGCTGGCCCGACCAACCACTGAGCGTCAATGGACAATTGAAGGGAAATCTGCAGCACATGGACTTCAATGATCTCGACGTTCAGCTCCCTGGCGCCTTCAAGGCTACAGCAACGGGCTTCGTTGCTAACTTGAACGACCCGTCGAAGCTGGTGGCTGACGTGCAGTTCAAGGCACAGACACAGAACTTAGCCTTCGTGATGGCCCTGCTGCCACGTGACATGCAACGAGACTACCGACTGCCTCCCATGTCAGCACAGGGTCGCGTGACAGCACGAGGCGACTACTATGCCGCCAACATGACGCTGCACGAAGGTCGCGGGACCGTCAGTGCCAAGGGCTCGTTCAATGCTGCGGCCATGCGCTACAATGCTGACGTGATAGTACGCGACCTGAACGTTCACCACTTCATGCCACGCGACTCCATCTATACGGTCTCTGCCGACATCCAGGCCAACGGACAGGGCACGGACTTCCTATCGCCCAGAACACGCCTGCAGGCTGATGCCAAGATCTACCACTTAGGATATGGCAAATGGAACTTCGACAACATGACGGCTAAGGCAGACGTTCACAACGGCCACGCAGTGATAGACGCCACCAGCAAGAACCCGCTCATCAGCGGTCGACTGCTGGCTGACGCCCAGTTGAGTACTAAGAAGCTGAATGCCTCGGTGATTGCCGACCTGAAACAAGTAGACCTTTATAAAATGCAGCTCTCGGACAACCCGCTGGCCATTGGTCTCTGTGGTCATGTGGACGTCACGTCCGACATGAAACTAACGCACTATGTCAGCGGACTTATCAGCGACATTAGCATCCGCGACAGCGTCAAGACCAGACGTTCGGAGTTCGTGGGAATACATATCAAGACGGACAACGACACCACGCTGGCACGTATACAGAGTGGCGACTTCATCGTCAAAGTGGATGCCAGCGGTGACTACGAACATGTGCTCAAGCAGTTAACCATTTTAGGCGACTCAGCTACGGCACAATTGGAGCAAAAAGTCATCAATCAGTCCGCCTTGCGTCAACTGCTCCCCACCATGAAACTGCACGTGGAGAGCAAGAACGACAATCCCATCGCTATGATGCTGAAGAGCGGTCAGGGACTGGACTTCAAGGAACTGCTCTTCGACATGAACACATCGCAGGAGACGGGCATCAACGGCAATGGCTACATCCACTCGCTGACGGTCAGCGACGTTAAATTGGACACCATCAACTTCCGTCTGTCACAACGCAAGGAACGTCTGTCGTTTGGTGGACAGATACGCAACAACAAGAAGAACCCGCAATTCGTCTTCAACGCCCTCTTCGACGGCATTCTGCAGGAACGTGGTGCCACCTTCGGGGTTCGCGTCTTCGATGCCAACAACAAGTTGGGAGCACGCATTGGCGCTCAGGCTGAGATGGCAGACGGAGGCATCAACCTCCACCTGATTCCCGAACGGCCTACGCTGGGCTACAAGGAATTCAGCCTCAATAGGAGCAACTTTGTCTTCCTCAGCAAGACAGGAAAGATCAAGGCTGATCTCGACCTGCGTGCCGACGACGGGATGGGTGTGAAGATATACACACAGGATGCAGACTCTACGAATAGGCAAGACCTGACCTTGAGTATGCATCAGGTGAACTTAGAAGAGCTCACCTCCGCCCTGCCATATGTGCCCCGTATGACAGGAATCCTGAATGGCGACTGCCACATCGTGCAGAACACTGACGGCCAACTATCGATGGTGGGCGATATCGGTGTGCGCGACATGACTTACGAGCGCAGTCCCATCGGTAATGTCAGCACTGAACTGGTTTATATGCAGCGTGACGGCAACGCCCATGGTGTAGAGGCCCGACTGATGAAGGACGACACGGAGATTGGTCTCTTGCGAGGTACTTATTATAATGAAGGTGAAGGTTCACTGGATGCCAAGCTGCAATTGGACAAGTTGCCGCTGAGCATCGTCAATGGCTTCGTACCCGACCAGATTATCGGTCTGAAGGGATTCGCTGACGGTGAACTCAGCGTGGAGGGACCTTTATCAAAACCTGTCGTCAACGGTGAGTTGATGCTTACCTCATCAGCCATCGAGAGTGTGCCCTACGGCATCACTTTGCGCGTTGACGACGATCCCGTACGCATCGTTAACTCCAACCTGTTATTCGAAAACTTCACGGCCTACTCCATGAACGAGAGTCCGTTGACCATTCAGGGAAACGTGAACTTCAGCGATTTGGACAAGGTGATGGTCGAACTCCGCATGCGAGCCAAGGACTTCCAGATTATCGGTGCCAAAGAAAACGTGAAGAGCGTGGCCTACGGCAAGGCCTTTGTTGACCTCTTTGCCAGTTTGAAAGGCCCTGTCGACAACCTTAACATGCGTGGAAGACTGAACGTACTGAGTTCTACGGATATCGGATACATCCTGCGTGACTCACCCCTGACGACAGACAACCACCTGGACAATCTGGTGAAGTTCACCGATTTCTCCGACACCACGCAAACCGTCGTACAGCGTCCCACGCTAAACGGTTTCCACATGGATATGACGGTAGACATCTCCAAGGGAGCACACGTGATGGCCTACCTCAACACAGACCACTCTAACTACATCGACCTATTAGGCGGTGGCACATTGCGCATGCAGTACTCCCCTAGCGACAACCTGCAGCTGACGGGACGCTACACGCTGTCAAATGGCGAAATGAAATATGCTTTGCCTTTCATCCCGCTGAAGACCTTCACCATTCAGGACGGAAGCTATGTGGAGTTTACTGGCGCCCCCATGAACCCCACACTGAACATCACGGCCACAGAGCGTGTCAAGGCCAATGTTACTAACGCCAACGGTGTAGGACGAAGTGTCGACTTCGACTGCGGAGTCAAGATTACCAAGACGCTCAACGATATGGGTTTGCAGTTTACGCTGGACGCTCCCGAGGACATGCAGCTGCATAGCGAGCTGCAGTCGCTAGGCGCTGAACAGCGCGGCAAACTGGCAGTTACCATGCTGACCACGGGCATGTATCTCGCTGACGGCAATACCAAGCCGTTCTCCATGAACTCAGCCCTTAGCTCGTTCCTGAACTCCGAAATCTCCAACCTGACGGGTAATGCCCTGCGTACGCTGGACCTCTCGTTTGGCATGGACAACACAACGGACGCCACAGGCAATACACATACCAACTACTCCTTCAAGTTTGCCAAGCGCTTCCTCGACAACCGCCTGAAGGTCGTCGTAGGTGGCCAGGTTACCTCAGGAGCTGAAATGCCTGGTGGACGCAACAAGTCATTCTTCGACAACGTGTCCATGGAATACCGATTGGACAAAGCCGCCAGCAAGTACCTGAACCTCTTCTTCGAGAACAACAGCTACGACTGGTTAGACGGCTACACGCAGAAATATGGCGGTGGCTTCATCTGGCGTCGCAACCTGCAGAAGTTTACGGATATCTTCCGCTTCAAAGACCCGAAGCCCACCATGATGCGCAGGCCCACTGGTACCACCGCCCCCGCCGTCAGCGGTTCACCCGCTGACAAAAACACAGTGTCCAGCGATTCCGTCGCTGGAACGCCAAAACCGAATGCCCATGAAAAGAAATAACCCATCCTCCCGTCTCCTGCTTCTTGCCCTTTGCCTCTACCTGGCAAGCTGTTCCATGACCAAGCACATTCCCGAGGGCGAACAGCTGTTTACAGGACTGGAGGACATTGAATACGTGACTATTCCAGAGAACGACTCCGTCAAGCAGAACAACGAGCGAGGGGAGCAGAACTTCATCAGCACACAGGAGGAAATGGAGGCTGCCCTGGCAGCAAAGCCCAACGGTTCACTCTTTGGCAGCAGCTACCACCGCCTACCCTTTTCCTGGGGCGTCACTGTCTATAACAAGTATTCGCAAAAGGACACGAAGTTTGCCCGCTGGATGACCAAGACCTTTGGCAAACAGCCTGTTCTCATGTCGTGGGTGAACCCTGGACTGCGAGCTACTGTAGGCAACAACGTGTTACGCAACCATGGTTACTTCCACGGACGCGTCGAATACCAGGCCATCACCCAAAAGAACCCCAAAGAGGCCAAGATACGCTATACCGTCATTCCTGGTCGCCTGTACTATATCGACAGCATAGCCTATCTGGGGTATCCTGCTGAAGCTGACAGTATGATTCACGCCACTCTTGACGATGCCCTCATACATCGTGGTGATCCCTTCGTAGTGGCAGACATTGATGCCGAGCGTCAGCGTATCAGCACCCTGCTGCGTAACAACGGCTACTACTATTACCAACCGGACTACGCCTCTTATCTTGCCGACACCTTCCGAGTCGACGGCAAGGCTCAGCTGCAGCTGCGACTGGCCAACGAGGTTCCGCCAGAAGCCACGCACAAGTGGTATATCGGACGCATCAACATCAACATGCGCAAGACGTTCATGGAACAGCCTACCGACTCGTTCCACGGGCGTTTCCTCACCATCCGCTACTCGGGCAAGAAGCCTCCCGTACGCCCCCGTGTGCTGCTGGCCGACATGAAACTTCGCCCTCGCAAGGCGTACAGCTATGAAGACTATCTGGAAACGAGCAGCAAGATTAACGCCACGGGACTGTTCTCTTCGACACAGTTTCAGTTTACGCCACGCGACAAGGACACGCTCGACCTGACGCTGAACTGCACCTTCAACAAGCCCTGGGACTTCTACATCGAGACGGATGTCAATGCCCGCACCATCGGGCGCGTGGGTCCTGAGCTCAAGATGGGTGTCACACGTCGCAATGCCTTCCGTGGTGCAGAGAAGATTGACGTCAACATCCATGGTTCCTATGAGTGGGCCACCAGCAACGGCTCCAGCATGAACAACTATGAGTATGGTGCCGATGCCTCCGTTGAGTTCCCGCGTATCATTGCACCTTTCATCTCGAACAAGATGTTCCGTCGCGACAAGAAGACCGGTCGCATCCGTCGTCGCCGAATGTTCTTCTCCACACCGTCGACGATAGCCAAGGCCGCCACGAACATCATTTATCGTCCTGGATACTACAAGATGCACGTTGTCTCAGGCGAATGGACCTACCGCTGGCAGACGTCGGAATGCAGTCGCCATGAGTTCTCGCCCCTGACCGTCAAATATCAGTTCATGAACAGCCACACGGCAGACTTCGACTCCGTCATGAACATCAACCCCTATCTACGGGCTACCATGCAGGACTATTTCATTCCCGAGATGCGCTACACCTATACCTACACCAGCCCTTCGACGAAGATGAATCCCATTCGTTGGGAGACCACCATTGCTGAATCGGGTAATGTCGTGGCGCTCTACGATGTGGCAACGGGAAAGAGTTGGAACGAGAAGAACAAGACGATGTTCAAGAACCCCTACTCGCAGTTCCTGAAGCTGGAGACTGACTTCTCCAAGACATGGACGCTGGACCGTTTCTCCAAGGTGGTAGGACATATCAATGCAGGCATTATCTACTCTTACGGCAACAGCGACTGGATACCTAATAGCGAGATGTTCTACGCAGGTGGTGCCAACAGCATACGTGCCTTCCCTGTACGTGGTCTGGGTCCTGGCAATTTCCCGGGTATTGCCAACAAGGCATACTCTTATCTGTTGCAGAATGGCGACATCAAACTGGTGATGAACCTCGAATACCGTCGACAGCTTTTCGGAAGTCTTCATGGTGCCATCTTCCTGGATGCAGGTAATGTCTGGACACTAAACAACCCTAACGAGGGCTCAACGATGTCTCCCTACGACACCACCTTCCGACTAAAGAATCTGGGCAAGCAAATCGCCTTGAATACCGGCATCGGTATACGCTACGACCTCGACTTCCTCATTCTGCGTCTCGACTGGGGTCTCGGCCTTCACGTTCCCTACGACAACGACCGTTCGGGCTACTTCAATGCACGCACCTTCAAGGGCGACCAGACATTGCATTTCGCCATCGGTTACCCGTTCTAAGAGGGGGCTTTCCCCAAAAACAAAAAGGATGTTGTTGGTCTAATCCAGGTCAACGACCGTAATGCCTGCACCACCAAACTGTACGTGTTCGTCCTTGGCTTTCTTGACATTAGGCACGGTGTTCAGGTATTGACGGATGAGCTGACGCAAGATGCCTGTTCCCGTTCCATGCAGGATGCGAACACGACTCATGCCCATCAAGATGGCGTCGTCAATGAAGTGCATCACGGTATCGACAGCCTCGTCGCCACGCATGCCGCGAACGTCCAGATCCTGGTGGAAGTTCTGCTTGCGGTCCTCCATCGTTGCTCGTGTCATGTGCGATGTCTGAATGGCCAGATGGGCATGCTTATCGACAGTTCCACCACCCTGAGAGGCGCTGGGGGAGGTTCGCTCCAGCTGTTCCAGCTTCACCTTGCTTCTCAGTCCACCGAAGATGACCGTCACCTGTTTCCCCTGAATAGCCTCTATCTCGCCCACACTCGTCGTTCCCTTGATACGGACACTGTCGCCTGGCTGTAGAGGACGATGCTCATCGTTCATACTGGCTCTTGCACGTTCTGCCAACTTCTCGCTCGTAGCCTTTTGCTGTGCATCTTTTTCCGTCTTACGCTGCTGCTTGCGAGCCTTGCGCTCTTCCATCTGCCGCAGCTTGCGGGCAAAATCCTCCTCACTCATCAGACCACGCGTGTCGTCGTTGACCACCTGCTCGCGGAACTGGTTCAGCTCCTCACGCACCAGTCTCGTATATTCTTTCTCAGCCTGTGCTTCCTTGATTTCGCGGATAGCGTTCTCAATGCGGCGATTGGCTTCGCTCAGCAACTCCTCAGCCTGTTGTTGGGCACGCTTCAAAATGGCCTTGCGCTCACGTTCTATCTCCTCAAGACTCGCATCCAACCGCTCACCGGTAGCCTCCAACCGCTTCTCGTGCTGGTGGATGGTCTGGCGCTTACCTTCCCAGTAGCGCTTGTCGCGCACAATGTCTTGCAGGTACTTGTCGCTCTGGATATAGTCAGAGCCCACAATCTCTGAGGCATCGTTGATGACCTCTTCGGGAATGCCCGTCTTGCGGGCAATCTCAATGGCAAAGCTGGAGCCTGGCTGACCGATGCTGAGCTGGAACAATGCCTGCATCTGGTGGCGGTCGTACAGCATGGCACCATTAACCACTCCCGGATGATCCTCCGCAAAATGCTTCAGATTCTGATAGTGTGTGGTAATCACGCCAAAGGCACGCTTCTTCCAGAACTGCTTCAGCACGGCCTCGGCAATAGCACCGCCAATGGTAGGCTCAGTACCGCCTCCAAACTCATCGATGAGCAGCAACGTACGCTCGTTGGCCTGCTTCATCATGTTCTTCATGTTCAGCAGATGACTGGAGTACGTCGACAAGTCGTCAGCAATAGACTGCTCATCACCGATGTCTATCATGATGTTCTGGAACACACCGCATGTCGAGCGGTCGCCAATGGGAACAGACAGTCCACATTGCAGCATATACTGCAACAGGCCCACAGTCTTCAGGCACACCGACTTACCTCCGGCATTGGGACCGGAGATAATGAGCAAGAACCCCTCCCGTCCTCCCCCAGGGGGAGTGCCTGTGGCGGTTTGTTGATTGCTTCTCGCCAGGTCCTCCTCCCTTTGGGGGAGGTCGGGAGAGGTGAGCCTAATATCCAGCGGCACCACCTTCTTGCCCTGCTTCGCCAGCGAGCGTTGCAGCAGCGGGTGAATGGCACGAATCCAGTCCATGACAGGCGTCTCCTGCACCTCTGGTTCGAAGGCTTGCATCTGCTCAGCCATGTTGGCCTTGGCCTGTATGAGGTCTATCTGTGCCAGGAAGCGATAGCTGTCCAGCACCTCCTGCACATGGGGACGCAACTCGTCGCTGAACACGGTTAGGATGCGGATGATCTCCCGTCGCTCAGCAGCCTCCAGTTCACGCACCTTGTTGTTGGCCTCCACCACCTCGGCAGGTTCGATGAACACCGTCTTACCCGTTGCCGACTCGTCGTGCACAATACCCTTGATACGACGTTTCAGTCCTGGCGCAACAGGTATCATCAGTCGTCCGTCGCGCATCGTTGGCGCCACATCCTGTGCCACCAACCCGTCGCGTTGAGCAGCATGCAATATAGTATATAAGGTACGCGAAATGCCTCCCGACGTCTGCTCGATGTCGTGACGAATACCCGCCAGCACCATCGATGCAGAATCCTTGATTTTTCCGAACTTGTCCAAGATAGAGTCTATACGACGTATCATGGCAGGAAACGTCTGCACATCCTCTGCCAACCGGTGCAGGGCAGGATATTCATAACGGGGTTCGAATCCCTCTCTCTCCGCATCCTCTGAACGATTCAGGAAGTTAACGACGACGCCTATGGTCTCCAAAGAACGACGCAGGTCCCACAGTTCCTCCTCTTCCAAATGCGTATTCTCCAGACGAATGCGGGCCACAGACTCGCGGACATCGAAGAAGAAGTTCAGCTCCGGCTTCTCCGTAGCCTGTTGCAAGCGGCGGAACTCGCGCACCTGCTCCAGCCATTCGTTCACCGTAGCAGCCTGCTCACTAAAGCCCAACTCGTCCACCCTCTCTTTGCCCAGGGTCGACAGACAATGCTCCTTCAGCAGCCGCCGTATCTCGTCGAAACCAATCTTCGATTCAAAGTTCTTTGGATAAATCATGCTGCAAAGGTACGCATTTTACCGCTTACCTGCAAAAAAGTCCACTAAAAATTTGGTTAATTCAGAAAAACTATGTAATTTTGCAGCCGCTTTCAAGACATCGAAGCACTGGAGAGATGGTAGAGTGGTCGATTACAGTAGTCTTGAAAACTACCGTACCGAGAGGTACCGGGGGTTCGAATCCCTCTCTCTCCGACCGGGGGTTCGAATCCCTCTCTCTCCGCAAAGAGTTCAATGAGTAATCTCGTTGGACTTTTTTTTTATGTCCCAATCAAGCTACGTCAGAAGATTCGTTCCATCATCATCCACTTCTCGCTGCTCGGGGCATCAGGACTACAGCCCTGGAACTGCGCCACATAGGCCTCCCACTCTGCCTGGCGGGGCAATGTGGCGAGACGCGCCATATCCCGCTGCCAGTCGAAATCGTCCACCGTGTCGCAAATCATAAAGAGGTTGCGCCCGCGACGGTATATCTGCATATCCAGAATGCCTACCTGCCGCTGACCTTCAATCACTTCAGGCCACACATGAGCATGGGCCTCCACATATTTCGCTATCATCTGCTCGTCGTCAACGAGCTGCAAAGTCTGACAATACCTTTTCATTTCTTTCTCTATTTTTTGTTTTCAACATGAAACTCATGTTATTTTTACTCGATTAAACATGTCCCGATAGCATGCCACCTTCTTGTCAAAGGATAGCGGGTATGCTCGCGAACTGCTGGGCAGTCTATACAATAGCAAACCGCCTCCATTCGTCAGATTCGTGCTATTCGTGTTCGCTATCTCAATATACGCATTCACTTTCGGCACATCCGTTATCCCCATCGTCCTGCAAATCGTTTCTGTAGCCTTCTCGCCCGTCGTGACGATAGCGCGAAGATGGGGCAACTGGGCCACAAGCGCACGAATGTCCGTAGGTTCCACAACCTCCAGGAATTTGTCGGAAGCGTTGTCCTGCAACCGCCGGATAGCAGTAGAGGTATCATAGAACGCCAGACCTTTCTCTTGGCAGAACGCCACAATGTCGTCAATCTTAAAGCGCTTGTGCTCCGTATCGACGAAATGGTTCTTGTCACCAAAGAATATCTGCCCCTCAATGCGCCAGTGGTCGTTGATGAAGTTCGGGTAGTAAAAGTCCATGCACCACCGCTTCCGCTGTGGCGGGAAACTGCCCAAGAACAACACCCTCGCATGCTCAGGCAGGAAAGGTCGTAGCGGATGATACTCGATCCCCTCCCTGCTCCGATGGATATGTTCCGTATTCAGCCAACTGTCCTTCATTCCTATTTTGTATATACTCTGCTGCAAAAATAATAAGAATTTTGCAATCTTTATCAGAAAAACCGACTTTTTTTCATTTCCCATTTTTAATTTTTAATTATTCATTTCCCATTTTTAATTTTTCATTTTTCATTTTTAATTTTTAATTCCCTTCCCTTCCCTCCACTTACATTTTAGAACGTCAGATGGGTCTCACCATCCCAGTCGGTATTCACCGTCACACTACCAATGGTGGTCGATGACGAACCGCTGCCGTTAAAGAACGCGCCCGAGAGCCACGTGATGTGGTTCTGCTGCATCGGCACATCAAACTGTCGGTTGTACAACTCATTGCCGCTGGCATCGAGGGCTGTCACCGTCAGCGTGATGTTGTCCGATAAGTCGTGCAGGAACGTGTACAGGTCGAATTGCTTCTGGCCAGCCGTCACAGTAAACTTCACGTCCTGCTTGCTGGCCACACATCCCAAGCCCGTGGTGGCATCGAAAGCCCCACTGCCGCCCGTATAGTAGAACCGCATCGTCTTGACTTCTGCGGGGATGTCGTCGGTAATCACAAACCGGCACAAGGCCACAATACGGTCCAGCGACACCTCGTATTCCACCTGTTCTTCACCGATGGTCACCTCGCCATAGCACAAGAAGGTGTCGGAAAAACCAGTTGCGTTCGTAAACTGTATCTTCGTGGGATCAGTCATCGTGGGGTTGCCATTGGCACTATGACCTACCACCACCAGCTGGTAGGTGCCCTCCTCCAGTTGGAAGGCACACTGTCCAAAGCCTGCCTTGTCCGATGTCTGGTTAATCTGCTTGAGACGCATGCCGCCTTCATCGTAGATGGCGAAGTTCAGCCGCTTGCACACATCAGAAACAGGCTCCGCCCCACGTGTCAGACTCCCAAACGGAGTCTGTTCTATCTGACAAACGCTGACATGCAGGTTGCCGTTCTTGTCACCTGAAGTGCTAGTGTCTTCCGTCATGAGAGCCTTCTCGCACGCCACCAGCACGCACAGTACCACCATCGTGCACACCATGCCTGTCGGAATCAATAGTTTCTTCATAGCTATGCCTGCCATTAGAAGTTCACGTTATGGTCTGTCAGCCATTCCGTCTCCAGCTGGAAAGCACTCGAAGCCACCGCTGTCGAGTTAAACAACGGACCAGTCAGGATCGTCTTCTTATTCCGCTGCAAAGGCACGTTGGCCACAAACTTGGTAAACATCACGTCCTCGTTCTCGTCCAGCACCTCAAGGGTGATGTCCATGGTCTGCGCGTCCGTTGCCAAGAACACGTAGCTACCGATGTCCACCTTGTTTCCCACCGCAGCAGAAGGGGTGTTCGTAACCGCAAAACCGGTATTGCTCGTAGCCAATCCCGTCGTGGGGTTAAAGCTCCTGCTTCCAGCAGAATACGTCGTCCTGACCTTGCTGACACCAGCCACACGGTTATCTGTTGACACGACCTGCACCTTTGCGATGATACGGTTCAGGGTCGCATTCAGGTTCACCGCATTCGTATTCGCGATATTCACCGCCTGCGTAGCACAGAACGTCTCACGCGCCCGCTCACTGGTGTATCCTGCCGCCGTCGGACTCGTCAATGTAAACACATCACCGTCGTACCACCCGCGACCGACAACCACCATCGTATAGCTACCGACGGGCAGGTTGCACGAGAACACACCGAATGTCGTGTAGCCCCCCTGCCCTCTCACCTGAGTCGTCTTATACACCTCCGTCTCTCCCGAGTAGAAAGCCAGGTCTATCGCTCCCACAGGCGTATAATCGTCCACATCCTGTGCCGCACGTCGTGGGGTCTCGAACGCCTCCTGACTGACCGAGAATCCCGACACCCGCACCATCACCGGTGCTGTAGCCTTTTCCGTCTGAGCATTATTCACCATGTTCTCACTCTCCTTGCTGCAAGCAGCAACCAGCAGGACTAATCCTGCCATGAAAAAAAACTTTTTCATAATTTTTGAAAATTAAATTATTAATAAAAAAAATAAACGGTGACCCACCCGGCCACCGTTTATAATTAACAACTTAACCCGCAAAATATTTTGCTTCCTGGCACAATTTTATTTGTTTTTTTGCGCTACGCCCACCATTTTAACAACCTTCCTCCCTCCTATATCTCCGGTTCCCAAAGAAACCTACTCATATCCACATGTCCATTGGCTTTAAACTGCACGCCTTCCGCTTCCAACAGCACCCTTTGCTTACTCCACCCTGGTGCCGTGCGCCCCTCTTTATTCACCACCCGATGGCAGGGCAACTCAGCGGCCCCAGGCGAATACCTCAGCGTCCTTCCCACCATCCTTGCATGGCTCGGCCATCCCGCCAATGCGGCAATATCCCCATACGTCGTCACCTTGCCACGGGGAATCTGTGCCACGATGTTCAGCACATCCTCACCAAACCGCCTCGCCTCTTCCGCTGTCATCCTGTCGGGATAGTCCTTCATTCAAGCCTAGAGCGTGCTTCAGGTCCTTGCTGACGTTTTCGTAAAACCGACCCCCGTTCTTATCTTTCACCTTTCAACTCTTCTTAGTGTCGAGGTCGGAGGCTTTGCCCTTGTATTCGGGGGAACGCTTCTCCAAGAAGGAGCGGATGCCCTCGAGATAGTCAGCACCCTTATAGACGCGGGTGCGGTAGGCGTTGATGCGCTCGAAATTCTCTGAAGACAAGACCGTGGCGGCCTTGCTCAATATGCGGAACTGCCGTTTGATGGCGCTGATGGACATGATGCTGTTGCGACGAAGAGGATTCAGGAAATGCTCTTCCAAAACAGTATCCAACTCTTCTGGTGTTGTGACACGGTTGATGAGTCCGACATTCAGGGCATCGTCAGCAGTAATTGGCTGAGCCAGGAAGAACATCTCACGGGCCTTGTTAATGCCCAGCTGGTTGATGAAATGCATGATACCCGAGGCATTGTAGGGGATGCCTATCTTGGCCGGGGTGATGGCGAAGGTGGCATCATTGCTGCTGACAATCATGTCGCACGAAAGGCACAGGTCGCAGGCACCTCCCCACACACCGCCACTGACACACGCAATAACAGGGATTGGCGTCTCCTGGACACAACGCAGGAGCTGCTCCATGGGGACATCGTACGCCAGGGGGTCTTCACCGTTCTGCGGCAACTCACGGATGTCGTGGCCTGCACTCCAGACGCCTTTACGGCATTGGGCCTTGATAACGATACCAACGCACTCCTCATCGTAGCCGTGGCAGATGGCTTCTTGTAGTTCTTCGCACATGGCCTCGCTGAGGCAGTTGAAGTGGTCTGGGTTTTGCATCTCGACGTAGCAGATGCGGTCGCGGATTGTTGTATTGACTAGGGGCATATGTAGTTCTTATTTCCAATTTTTGGCAAAGATACGCAAAATTCCAAAATCTCACAAATTTTTCTGCGAAATTATTCCAAATCCTCACAATTTATTCCTCATTAATTTACCAAACCCTCATTTTTCTTCCCTCACCCAACAAACCACAAAGGCCTGCCTACCATTTCCGTAAGCAGACCTTCACCGTAATGATCAGGGCGATAAGCCCGATGATAACCCAGAACCGACGCCGAGCCGAGTGTCCGGGATTACGGATGTATGCCCTTAAAGGGCAATATATCATAGGATAGGGCCTTGGCCCTATCTAAACGGATGCCCATAAACAAAAAAAACGCCCCTGTAAGGGGCGAATAAATGGTGGTGACGTTGTTTTTTATGCGCCCCCGTCAGGGGCATATAATGGGTGGATGCCCATCCAACCACAGGGGCAAGCCCCTGTGCTATGTTATTTGACCCTGTTGGGGTCTTAATCCCACGCATACCGCTCATCCAAATTGACGTTATACAACTTACAACATCCCCGTCATATACAACGGCAGATACACCAGCCCGTCCCGCAGCTCCACATCCTTCGTGTGCAGCACATACGGTGTGCTCAGATACTGACCGAACTTCTTGATGTCGCTCTTGTACAGGCGCAGAATCTTACGCCTCATAATCACGTTTCCTAAGAGTTCTACAAACTATTTTATACACATTTCCGCGATACCAAAATACAACATAAGTGTTTATATATCAGCAAGAAACGCTTATTTTAACAAAATCTTTCATGTATCTCACGCTGCAAAAGTACGAAAAAAATATTCAAAACGCACTATTTTACCAAAAATAAATTTTTAAAACGCATTATTTTACTATAATCCCCCACTCAAAACGCACTATTCTCCACAAAAACAAACCCCATTTTTATTCCCTCACCCCGCAAAAAAAGGCCGATGTCCACCGGCACCAGCCCTCATTTAACATTTATCATTTTAACAACCGCCCGAAGCGCAGAATTACAATCAGAACAATTCCCGCCACCAGTATCCCAAATATCCATTTCAAAAGATGGCTGATGGCTGAGGTATGATGGCTGATGTTTGCAGCATCCCTGACCACCACCAAGTCGCGACGGAAGTGGACCGTAGGTCAACACACG
>ONQT01000004.1 GCA_900320045.1 uncultured Prevotellaceae bacterium
TGTTATAGGCGAGCACATGCTCAACCAGTTCAAGGCACGCTATCAAGACTTTCATCGTGCCACAGCCCGCGAACGCTATGAGTTGCTGCTGCAGCGTTGCCCCGGCATTGTTGAGCATCTTGACTTACAAGACCTCGCCTCCTTCCTTTGCATCACCCCAAACTATCTGAGCACGATTCGTAAGTCAATCACGTTCGAAAGCAAGAAATAGGGAAAAACTCTTTAACTAGTTTAAGACCTGTACCCCCGGCATCCGTTTTTCGGTCATGTCGGGGGCTTTTTCGTGGGTCTTTCTGTAACTTTGTGGCTCGAAATAACAATAAAACGAAACGAATATGAAGAAAACCATCATCACCATCTTGCTCGCCCTTGTCGCAACGACGGGATGGGCGCAGGTTCCACTTGAAAGCGTGAATGAACTCACGATGAAGTCGGAGTATTTCAACCACATGCGGCAGGTGCTGATCTACACGCCCGACAACTACCCGAACTTTGACCAGACCTACTACGATGTCATCTATGTGTTCGATGCACAAGACCGCACGATGTTCGATCTTGTACACTGTTTGCTCAACATCGCCTGCAAGCCCGACCCCGACGGCGGCAAAAACACGAATTTCATCATTGTCGGCATCTGCTCGCCAACCCTTTGGGACATCAACTATTTCCGCAACCACGACTACCTGCCCATGCCCCTGCATGGCAACACAGGGCTGTTCAAGGAGGGTTACTACTACGGCAAATCGCCCGACCTGAAGAAATTCGTCAAGAATGAGTTGATGCCATACGTAAAAACCCACTATCGCACGTCGGGACGATCCCTCGGCATCGGCCATTCACTGAGCGCATCGTTCGTGCTCGACGCGATGATTACCGACGACCTTTTCGATGACTACATCGCCATATCGCCCAACTGCTGCTACGACGAGTACCGACTGGCCACGGATATTGAAAGCTACCAGTTCAAGAACCGCAAGGCACCCCGCTTCATCTATGCATCGATGTCTGGCGAGATTGACAATGGGCCTGAGTACTGGGGCGATGAGTGGAAGACGGGCTGGGAGCGTGTGAGCGCAGTTCTCAAAGACAAGGCGCACTTCCCCGAGAACACCGTCACCTCCGTTCACACTTTCCCCGGCTACGGACATTACAATGGTTTCATGCCCAGCCTGACAGCTGCCCTGAACGACTATATCGTTTTCGGTGCCAAGAATCTGGTGAGCTATGTCGGCGAGGAGACCTATCCCGTCCACATTGAACTGCACGGCAAGAACCTCACGGACACCATCTACATTACTGGCAATCAGGATGCGCTAGGCAACTGGGAGGCTAAGGGCGTCAAGATGACGCTCACCAGCGACAGCATAGCTTCCATCGACCTTCATCTGCATCTACCCGCCCAGTTCAAGTTCACTCGTGGCAGTTGGAATAGTGAGGCCATCATCTCAAATGCCGACGCAGGCAACCAAATCATACACGACGCAGAGCACGCCACCCGCGTCTATCGCCTTTGGGAGAAGAACCAGTGGATGGGAGAGTAAAACAGCAAAGACATGAACAAGAAGGAAAGGGTTTGCGATGTTGATAACATCGTGGAATGGCGCCACGTCATCACCATCCTCCTCGCCGTCATCGTAGTCTCGGGACGAGCACAGACATCATTTGATTCAGGAGAAGGCTGTCTGAACGTCGTCGATGTTTCTTATGCGCAAGGCATTGGCAAATATGGTGATAGTGGTATTTCCGCAAACTATATGCACGAAAAGTTCATTAACGAAAACTTCAGCATAGGAGTTGGAATTGGGTATAGTTATCACAAGAATTACAAGTTTTCTGCGATACCTGTTTATTTCAGCACACATTATTTCTTTTTAGATCGCAAGTTTTCTCCGTTTGTTAATCTGCGCATTGGAGGATTCGCTCTGTTCAACGCAAAGAATGTGGGAACTTACGAGAAATACTCTTTATCAAAAGAGAAACAGGGCATTAGTCTGTTCATGTCGCCTGGCGTTGGCGTGAAGATGCACATCACACCCAACATCGGCATCATGGCTTCGATAAGCGACGATATTTATCTCGTAAATGCGTTTGATACTCATAGGAATGACTACAAAAGCAAGCTGATACATGGTTTGGGCATCAATGTCGGATTATGTTTTCAGATTAAGGGGTGGTAGAAAAATGAATACAAGCAATATGAAACAGCAAAACATCATTATCATTGGAGCGACCTCTGGTATAGGCAAAGCACTCTTCGGGAAATATGCAGCCGACGGCAACCGCATCGGCATCGTAGGCCGACGGACACATCTGCTTGACGAATTGCTGCAAGAGCATCCCGACACGACCGTCACCGCCACGGCTGACATTACCAAGCAGGACGAAATAGCACGAGCCATCGAATCCCTCCGTGCCGAACTGAAAGACATTGACCTCGCCATCGTCTGCTCAGGAACGGGCGACATCAATGCCTCGTTGGACTACGACGTAGAGCGTCCAACCATCGACACCAACGTCACGGGCTGGACGTATGTTATTGATACGCTCTACCACATCTTCGAGCAGCAAGGTCACGGCCATCTCGTCGCCATTACCTCGGCTGGCGGATTGCGCGGAGAGCCGATGGCTCCTGCCTACTGTGCATCGAAAGCATATCAAATCAACTACATGGAAGCCCTGCGCAAGAAGGCTTACAAGAGCGGCAACCATATCCTCGTCACCGACATCCGCCCCGGCCTTGTCGATACAGCAATGGCAAAAGGCGAAGGACTCTTCTGGGTGATGCCCGTCGAAAAGGTCGCCAGTCAGATTATCGCCGCCATCCGCAAGCAGAAATCCAAGGCATACGTCACCAAGCGCTGGCACGTCCTTGCCATCATCAACAAGAATCTTCCGTATAGCATATATAAGAAGATGTGACCCATTCGTTTTATGTCATACTTTCAAAAAAGTAGCAAAATCGACGTCAAAAAACAATTTCCCATCAAAAAGTTTGGTCGATTCAATAAAAAGCACTACCTTTGCACCCACGAGAACCCGCCAAGCCTCTTCACAATGCTTAAATCGGCGGGTCGTTTTATTTTCTTATGGCACATTATTCAAAGACCTACACATCGCCCGCCCAGTTGACGGCATTGCTACAGTCGCGCGGTCTCCACGTCGAGAACGTCACACGGACGGAGACGGCTACTACAGATTCAGTGCATACCTTTATCCCCTCCTGACCACACCAAAGGAGAATCATGTGTTCAAGCCCGGAGCAGCCTTCAATCAGGCTCTGGACATGTACCGTTTCGACAGGCATCTGCGACTGCTGATGTTCAACGAGATAGAGAAGATAGAGGTTGCCGTGCGCAGTGCCATCGTCAACATCACAAGCCGCGAGACAGGCAATCCTTTCTGGATGACCGACCCGACTTGTTTCTATGATGCCAACACCTTTGTCAAGACGAAACAACTCATAGATGCCGAACTCGCCAAGTCGCGCGAGGACTTCATAGAACATTTCCGCAACACCTATTCCGACCCATATCCTCCAGCATGGATGTTGGCAGAGATTCTGCCTTTGGGCGTACTGACCAGGATATACAACAATATCAAGAGCAACCAGATACGCAAGAAGATAGCCCAGGAGTTTTCGCTGGGCGTCCCTGTGTTCAACTCATGGATGACCATCATCACTGTTGCCCGCAACCCATCAACGACATGAAGGCGAAGGTCGATGCTCTGCTCGCCACTTACCCGTCCATCGACGTCACCGCCATGGGCTTCCCTCGCGGATGGGAGAGCGAACCTTTGTGGCAATAACCGCCGTTTCATAACCCTTCTCTTCCAAATATTCACTTTCGGTCTCGGAACATCAGGGACAGGCGAGCGTTTCACCCCTTCTTCTCATCAGGCACAATGAAGCCGATGGGACGGCGGTCACGCTTGCGGGGCTCCTTGGCTTGCAGCTCTGGTTTGAAATTCCAATTTGGAATATCAAAGAACTCTTCAACTGCAGAAACTCCTCTTTAGTGAGTTGAAAAATGAAGTCAGGCGGAAATCTTTCGATTTCCACCTTGTTATAGGAATGCCCTGGGGTGAACTGATGAGGGGCGGTTAGCGGCGAATCTTGACGGACTTGGTGCTGTCGAAGTCCTGAACGATATAGATGCCAGACTGCAGGTTGAGGACGTCGATATTGCCATCGCTGACCATGCCGACTAATGCTCCACGCTGGTTGTAGATATTCAGTCGACGCGCTCCTTTTAGGTCGACCAGATTCTCGGAAATGACGGTGGGTGCAGAGCCGTCATATTCGCGCCATCCCAAATCGGGCTTGTCGCCCAAAAAGTCTGTATAGCCTGCTATCAACTCGCCGGCATTGATGAACTTGCTGCCCTGTGCCAGACACATCAGAGTAGGAATGTCCATCGTGCCGTCGGATTGACGGGGCGAAGTGGCCAAAGTGGCATCGAGACTCAGGAAGTCGCCATCGGCTGGTGCCATTCCGTCCATGTCCCACGAGTTGCTGCTGTGGGTGTAGTTGCCTGTCGTGATGATGTCTTTCCACCACTCGCTCTTCGGGTCGGCATCAGGCTTGTGCGAGTAGTAGCTGATGCTATTTCTGATGTCCAGACTGTTCATCTGGGCTGAGCCGAAGTGGTAGTTGTTCTTGTTGTCGTAGCCCGTGCAGTTGTAGAGCTTCACGTCACCCTGTGTGTAGTTCTGGTCGAAGCCTTTCACCGTATTAGCAATGGCCAGGCAGCGATACATCGTTACATCGGTTGCCACACCGGCACCGCCAATCTTAAAGCCGTTCTTGTTGCCATTATTATAATAATGTGTACGATACCAGGTGTCTATATGTCCCTTTGAGGTGGTCATCGTCTGACCCTCCACGCTGTCGAACCACGCCTTGTCAGTCTCCAGACGGGGATTGCCAGTGAGGTCGTAGTATTCTGGCGAGTTGGCGTAGGTAATGCAGTTGATGAAGACAATGGGCGACGACGTGCCGCGCTTATAAAGGTCCCAGCCGTCGTCACTATTGTTCCAGGCTCGACAGTTGATATAGGTATTTCCCCTGCCCGTGAACTGCTTGTCGCAAAAGCCATCGGCGTTGCCGCCAAAGTCTGGCGACGACGTGCCGCCCAGCTCGTAGTCAAAGCTATCGAACGAGTCGCAGTTGATGAACGTACAGTCGCCGGCATCCTTCACGCCGAAACCAGAATCGACACTGGCCTGTGCCGTGCAGTTTTCTATCTTGTTATAGCTGCCACCGATGAGGAAACCCTTGAAGCCTGCATAGCGCACGGTGATGCCATAGAGATGTACATACGCCACACGGGTACGCAGTCCGTTCGACTGACCGTTGTTGTTATAGACCAGTTTGCTACCGTCCACAATGGGGTGGCTTCCTTTCATGGCGCCCACATAGGTCATTTTGTCGGCTGTTCCTGCTGCCGTCTTTACATCGACCGTGGCGGTAATATAATAAATGCCATCCATAAGGAATAGCGAGTCGCCACCAGCGATGGTCTTTGATGCCAGCGTGTTCAGGTCGCCTGGATTGGTGACTGACGTGCCGTTGCCCGTAGCACCAGGGGCGGCATAGTAATTGGTAGCAAAGCCCGTCATGGTGACAAAAAGAAAAGCCATGCTCAGAAGTAGTTTTGCTTTCATCTCCGTAAACTTCATAGGGATAGTTATTCGTTAGTTTTCTGTTAATGCTGCAAATTTAAGCATTATTTCCGAAATGGCAAAGAAATAGCGGGAAATATTCCGATGTCAAGAAAATGGCGTTGGGATTTGGTGGGTTGTGACGAAATGTGTATCTTTGCAGCGAATAAATCTATACTGACCGTATAAAACTATTTAGAAAGGAATGCTTATGAAGAAGAAGATTGTTGTTCTGACGGGTGCCGGTATGTCGGTAGAGAGCGGACTGAAGACGTTTCGCGATGCCGACGGACTGTGGGAGGAGTATCCTGTGCAGCAGGTGGCAACGCACGAAGGCTGGGAGGCTGACCCCACGCTGGTGACTAACTTCTACAACATGCTGCGCAAGAAGTGCTGGGGTGTGAAGCCTAACGAAGGGCACCGGCTGGTGGCTGAACTGGAGAAGCAGTACGACGTGACGGTGGTGACACAAAACGTGGACAACCTGCACGAACAGGCAGGCTCTTCGAAGGTGATTCACCTGCACGGCGAACTGATGAAGGTGTGCTCGAGTCGCGACGTGGACGACCCCCGCTATATCCAGCAGCTGACGCCCGAGAACTGTGAGGTGGCTCCAGGCACGAAGGCTGGCGACGGCTCGCTGCTGCGCCCCTATATCGTGTTCTTTGGTGAAGCGGTGCCTAACATTACCATTGCTGCAGAGGAATGCCAGGAGGCTGACATCTTTATTATTATAGGTACGTCGCTGAATGTCTATCCCGCCGCAGGACTGATTCACTATGTGCGCCCCAGCGTTCCTGTCTACCTGATAGATCCCAACCCCATCAATGCCGGCGGTCGGGTGACGCAGATACAAAAAGGCGCATCCGACGGAATGCGCGAGTTGATGAAGCTGTTGCCTAACAGCTGATTGCTACATAGCCAAAAGCTAAGTGAAGATACACAGCATCGTGAGGTCGTCGTTAGGTTCGGCACCGTCGCGATGCTTTTTTATTTCTTCCTCCAGATACTCTATGGCGTGACGGGCAGAGTTGAAATGATGATGGTTCAGAATGTCTAACAGGCGGTCGTCGCCAAACTGGTGCTGCTGACGGTTTTCGGCTTCGTTGAGGCCGTCCGTATAGACGAGCAGCAACTTGCCTTTGATGTTGTCAATGGTCTCGCCCACATAGTCAATATCGGACCATAGGCCCAAAGGAGCGTTAGGCTCCATGTTCATGAAGTGATCGTGACCGTCGACGCCCAAGATAGGAGGATTATGACCAGCATTGCAGAAAGTGAGGCGACCGCTCTTGAGATCTAACAGTCCCATGAACATCGTGATAAACATGCCCTGCTCGTTGTTTTCCGTCAAGGCGTTGTTCATGCGGGTAGCAATCTCTGCCGGCATCATGTGCTGGGCAGCCAGCGTGCTGAACAAACGAGTAGCCTGAGCCATGAACAGCGAGGCAGGAACTCCCTTGCCACTCACGTCGCCCACACAGAAATACAACTCGTCGCCCTGCAACAGATAGCTGTAAAGATCGCCGCCGACCTCCTTGGCAGGATGCATAGAGGCATAGATGTCCATTCCTGCATGCTTGGGGAAGGTGCTGGGCACCATTGACTTCTGGATGTCACGGGCAATGCGCAGCTCACTCTCAATGCGCTCCTTGGCCTTCGTGGTCACCTCTAACTGGTCGTAGGCCGACTTCAGCTTGGTGTGGGCTTCCTCCAGCTTGGTATGGGCGACATGGAGTCGCTTGGCAGCCTTGCGACGGTTGAAGACGTAGATGACAAGGAATATCAGGATGAGTGCCATCACCGATGAGGCGCTGATAAACAGCATCTTCGTCATATTGGCTCGCTGGCGGGCTATCTCGGCCTCCTTCTCGTTGGTGTTATAGATGGTGGCCAACTCGGCCATCGTACTGTTCTTCTGGTCAGCGATAGCCTCATCGAGAATAGAGAATACATGCTTGGCAACGGCTTCGGCCGAGTCGCGACGTCCAGCTTCGGCATTGGCACGATACTTGGGTACCATGTAAAGCTGAATGTTGTCGAGCGACGGCTTCTTGCCCCAGTCAGCCAGCATGCGGTCCAGATGGATGTAGTTGTCGGCAGCTTCGCTATAACGACCGGCAGGCACCAAATAGTCATTGGCATTGATGCGTCCTGCGTCCGTCTTCGAGTAGGCCGTCTTCTGGAAACGCCTGTAAGCCTCGCTGGCCTCCTTCCGCTGGTTCAGTCCCTGCAGGGCAACGGCGCGCATCATCTCGATACGACCTTGGTATTCGTCAAAGTAGTTGCGGATAGCATCGGACTTCTCGCGATACTTGTCCAGCAGCATCTCCGTACGATCTATCCAGTAAGTAGACTCCTCATACCGATGGGTATTGATATAAGCCATACTGGTATAAACGGTACCCACGATGGCTTCCTGCAGGCTACGACTGGTGGTGTCAGACTGCCAACGGTTGGCATAGTGTTCACGGGCTCGGAGGAAACTCTTGTTGGCCTCCTCGTCACGGCCCAGATTCAGCTGACAGCATCCGATGTTATTCAGCAGAATGGCGTAGTCAAGGTCTGAGGCGACACCCGACTTCTCCATCTTGGCAATAGCGGTTACGGCAATCTCCAAGGCTCCTTCGTAGTCGCCCTTAACGAGCAACAGCTCTGACAGGCGTCGCGCCGACTTGTTATAGCTCAGTTGGTCGGTCTCGCCCTTCACCTCCGACTCCAACGCCTTGCGGTAACATAATTCCGCCATGCGATACATGTTCTGGTGATAGTAGGAGACGCCTCGCCAGCGGTTGGCGTTCAGCGGCGAGATGTCACCAGTCGTCTCGAAACTGTCCGTCAGGGCTCTCAGCCTTTCATAGTCCATCACGGCACCAGCGCCAAAAATCACACTGTCGGCCTTGCTGCTCTTGACGCTATGACTTGTTGTCTGCTTGTCACACGACAGCATCATGGCTATGCAAGCGATAACCATAACAAAGGAAAGGTATTGCTGACGTGTTAGCATAAAAGCGTTTTCTCTTGATATCGCTTGCAAAATTAACAATTATTTCCGATATTCTCGTCATTTGTGCGCTTTTTTTGTATCTTTGCAGCGTAAAAATCTACAAAAGCGCAACGATATGAAGATAGGAATATTCTGTTCGGCGAACAATCAGATAGATAACGACTTCTTCCTTGAGACTGAGAAACTGGGCCGTTGGCTGGCCAGCGAGGGACACGAGATTGTGTTCGGTGGTGTCAACCAGGGACTGATGGAGTGTGTGGCGCGTGCCGCCAAAGAGGCTGGAGGAACAACCCTTGGCGTAGTGCCCAGCATTGTGGAGGAGACAGGACGCACATCGCGCTACAACGACCGTGTGCTGACGTGCCAGAATCTGAGTGAACGCAAGCAGCTGATGCTGGACGAGAGCGACATCTTCATCGCCCTGCCTGGTGGCATTGGTACGCTGGACGAGGTGTTTACCGTTGCGGCCTCATACACCATCGGCTATCATCACAAGCGAGTCATACTGTTTAACATCAAAGGCTTTTGGGATGCTGTCGTCGGCATGCTCGACGACCTGCAGCAGCGGGGTGTCATCCGAGGGCGTTGGCGCGAGTATATCGGGGTGGCCGGTAGTTTGGAGGAGCTGACAGCGATGCTTGAGGGTGAACCTCAAGCGGCGAGACAGAAAAAGCCTTAGCGGAGTGCTAAGGCTTTGTTTTCGGCGGCTTCCATCTGTTCGCGCTCGCCGGGACCTTTGTCGTTCAACCCACAGAGGTGCAGGATGCCGTGAATGATGACACGGTGCAACTCTTCGTCATAGTCCTTCTTGAACAACTCGGCATTGCTGCGGACTGTGTCCAGCGAGATGACCAGATCGCCGTTGAGCACATCACCTTCGTCGTAGTCGAAGGTGATGATGTCGGTATAGTAGTCGTGGCCTAAGTACTCGCGGTTGACCTGCAGGATGTGTTCATCGTCGCAGAACAAATAACCAACTTCGCCGACGCGCTTGTTATAGGTTGCAGCCACGCGACGAATCCACGCTGTGGTCTCACGGCGCTTGATGTTGGGGAACTTGACGTTTTCTGAGGAATAGGTAATCATAGGGCTAATGGGACTTATAGGGCTAATGAGACGAATGGGGCTTATGGGGCCTTTGTGGAAGGAAGTCGCTGACATCGGCGCCAAAGTGCTGGAGTTCGCGCACCACGCTGGACGATACCGAAGCATATTGCGGCTCGGCAAAGAGCAGCAGCGTGTCAATGCCACTGATTTGACGATTGATGTCGGCCTGTTCGCGCTCGTACTCGAAATCCTTTGTGCTCCTTACACCTTTTATAATATAGTGGGCACCCTCCTCTCGCGCAAAATCGACAGCCAGTCCGTAGTAGGGCTTGACCTCGATACGAGGCTCGTCACAATACAGATCAGCGATGGCTTTGATGCGCTCCTCGGCACTGGGCATGCCGGGCTTATGCACTTGGTCGCCCACCACTCCGATGACCAGGCGGTCGAAGAGCGGCAATGCTCTGGTCACGACAGAATCGTGACCTACGGTAAAGGGATTGAAGCTCCCCACGAATATTCCAGTTCTTTTCATAGCGGGGCAGATGATTACTCAAAAAGACTTGGTTCCATAATATTGCCACTATACGGATTGCGTCCGAAGTGCTTGTAGGCCAATTCTGTAGCCATACGACCGCGAGGGGTACGCTTGATGAAGCCCTCCATGATGAGGAACGGCTCATAGACCTCCTCTACCGTGCCGGCATCCTCGCCGATGGCGGTGGCGATGGTAGTGATGCCCACGGGTCCGCCGCGGAACTTATCGATGATGGTCAGCAGGATGCGGTTGTCTATTTCGTCCAGACCGTACTGGTCGATGTTCAGTGCCTTCAGCGCTATCTTCGTGATGCTGGAGTCAATCTTGCCCGTACCCTTCACTTGTGCGAAGTCGCGCACTCGGCGCAACAAGGCATTGGCGATACGGGGCGTACCACGTGAGCGACGGGCAATCTCGTCGGAAGCATCAGTTGTAATAGGTACGCGCAGGATGCTAGCCGAGCGCTCGATAATCTTCTGCAACGTCTGCGGCTCGTAGTACTGCAAGTGCATATTGATGCCGAAACGGGCTCTGAGCGGTGCCGTCAGCAATCCGCTGCGGGTGGTGGCTCCCACCAGCGTGAACGGGTTCAGGTCAATCTGTATGGAGCGTGCCGACGGACCTTTGTCTATCATAATGTCGATGCGATAGTCCTCCATTGCTGAGTAGAGATACTCTTCGACAACGGGTGACAGTCGGTGAATCTCGTCGATAAACAGCACATCGTTCTTCTCCAGCGAAGTCAAAATACCTGCCAGGTCGCCCGGCTTGTCGAGCACAGGACCGCTGGTAATCTTGAAACCCACCCCCAACTCGTTGGCGATGATGTTCGAGAGTGTGGTCTTACCGAGTCCTGGGGGACCATGCAACAATACGTGGTCCAGCGGCTCGCCGCGATATTTCGCTGCTTCGACGAACACTTCCAGGTTCTCGACCACCTGCTGCTGGCCGCTGAAGTCGTTGAACGACAGCGGGCGCAGAGCATTCTCGAACTCCTTCTCGCTCGTTGACAACTGCTCTTGTCTGATGTCAAAATCTTCGTTCATGCCTGCAAAGTTACGAATAAGTGAGAACAAAACAAAGAGTTTTGCCATTTTTATTTGGATTATTCAGATGTTTGCATTATCTTTGCAATCGGAATAGAACATTCAATCTAAAACAAATACTTAAACAAATGAGAAACGGAAAGACTTGCTTTGGCGTGATTATCGGTACTCGCGCCTATTTCAATTCAGAGTTGGCAAAGGATGTGCGCAAGCAGCTGTTGAAAACCCTTGAGGACGGCGGCTACGAATACGTCATTCTGCCGGAGGACGCTACACCGACAGGTAGCAGCAGTATCGAGACTCGCGAGGACGGACTGAAGGTTTCCAAACAGTTCCGCGCCCATCGCGACGAGATTGACGGTATCATTGTCTCGCTGCCTAACTTCGGTTTCGAGATTGGTATCATCAACGCCATCAGCGATGCCGACCTGAACGTGCCTGTAATGGTTCAGGCTTGTGACGACGAGAACGATAAGGTGGACCTCGACTCACGCCGTGATGCTTTCTGCGGAAAAATCAGCGTCTGCAACAACCTCTATCAGTACGGCATTCCCTTTACGGACACCACGCTGCACACCTATTCTATATATGACCCCCTGCTGAAGAAGGACATCGACCGCTTTGCAGCCATCTGCCGCGTGGTAAATGGTCTGCGTCATTGCCGTCTGGGACAGATTGGCACACGTCCCTTGGGCTTCAACACCTGCCGTGCCTCGGAGAAGCTGTTGCAGCGTTCAGGCATCACCGTTGTTCCTGCCGACCTGAGCGAGATTCTCTATGCCGCCCAAAAGATTAAGGACGACGATCCGAAGTTCATCGAAATGTGCAACCGCACCTGCAACTACGCCAAGGTGCCCGACAACTACAAGGAGAAACTGGGTCTGCAGGCTAAGTTCAGCGTAGCCGTCGAGAACTGGATTGAGGCCAACGACGTTCAGGCTGTGGCCATCCAGTGCTGGGATTCACTGGAGCAGAACTATGGCTGTGCTCCTTGCGTCACGATGTCAATGCTGTCCGACAAGCTGATTCCCGCTGCTTGTGAGACCGACCTCGCCGGTGCCGTTTCCATGTATGCCCTGACGTTAGCTTCAGGCAAGGCCTCTGCCCTACTCGACTGGAACAACAACTTTGCCGAGGATCGCAACAAGTGTGTCTGCACCCATTGCGGCAACTACGCCAAATCGTTCGTGGGCAACGATGACCTGAAGCTGGGTCCTCTCGGTGTACTGGGTCGTACCTTGGGTAAGATCAATACCTTTGGTGCTGTTTACGCTAAGGTTAGCGAAGGTCCATTCACCTTCTTCCGCATCTCGACGGACGATCCGAAGGGTTGCATCAAGGCTTACTTAGGCAAGGGTCAGCTGACTAATGATCCCTACGGCATGGACGGCTGTATCGCTGTGACACAGGTGGACAACCTGCAGAAACTGATGAAGTATATCTGCAAGAACGGTTTCGAGCACCACGTAGCAATGGTTCGTACCGATGTCGTCGACATCCTGAACGAAGCCATTGAGACCTACCTGGGCTGGAACCTCTACGTTCACGAGTAAGACTCTCAAAAAGCTTGTTCCTCGATGAGGATTTAACGTTCCACGTCGAAGATTTATCATTCCTCGTCAAGGATTTAACGTTCCTCGACGAGGAATAAAATTTATCCCTGTTCTTACGACATTTTTTCCCATTATTGTTGCTCGTTAGGTTTAATCTTTGTATCTTTGCAACATGAGAAAGATACGAACCATAGAAATGCAACGACTGACGGTGGAGGAATACCAGACGTCGGAGAAACTGCCGTTAGTAGTAGTGTTGGACGATGTGAGATCGATGTACAACATCGGTTCTGTGTTTAGAACGGCCGACAGCTTCAGGGTGGAAGCCGTCTGTTTGTGTGGTATTTGTCAGACGCCACCTTCGACGGAAATTCACAAGACTGCATTGGGTGCAGAGGAAAGCGTCAGCTGGAAGTACTTTCAGACAGCGCTCGAAGCCGTCAGCGAACTGAAGAAAGAAGGCTACGAGGTGCTTTCCGTAGAACAAGTAGAGCACTCTACCAAGCTGCAGCATTTCGTGGCAAACCCCGAAAAGAAGTATGCCATCGTGATGGGTAACGAGGTAAAAGGCGTAAAACAGGAAGTGGTGGATGCCTCTGACGGTTGTCTGGAAATACCCCAGTTGGGCACCAAACATTCTATGAACGTCAGCGTGACAGCAGGCATCGTGATGTATAAGTTTGCGGAACAACTCCTCCTCAAAGAATAACAATAAGCATTACTACGAGAAAACAATGTGGATAAGTGTGTGGATAACGTGTGCAAAACGTGCCAATTGATGGTGAATTGTGCATAACCTACACAGAGAAAAAGTGAATATTTGGCATAAATTACAGGGTTAGAAGCAACTTTTCCACCGATTTTCGCTTGAAAAAGATATAAACTTAGTATATTTGCACCGAAAAAGAGAAATGTGGATAAACTACTTATCCTATTAAAAATCAGAAAGTAAGTATCCACAATAGGTGTTAATAAGCTATTCCAATAGGTGGATAAACAATCTGGCAAGGAAAACACGAGAAAGTTTTGCACTTATCAACGGCATATCATCCTTATCATTTCTCTTTTTAAAAGAAAAAAGAAAAGAAATAAAATAATATTGTGATGTTGAAAACTGAGTGGAAAGAGCAGGGATTCATCAATGAGCCCGTCAACGTTCCGGAAGGAAAGAGTGAGACACAGTATCTGAAGGAAGAGATTCGAAGACTGTGTAAGGAGAAAGATGCCATTATACTGGCTCACTACTATACCATAGGAGATATACAGGATGTTGCCGACTTTGTTGGCGACTCGTTGGCGTTGGCTCGCAAGGCTGCAGAGACGGACGCCAAGATGATGGTGATGTGTGGCGTGCATTTCATGGCAGAAACCTGTAAGCTGCTTTCACCAGAGAAGACTGTGCTGTGTCCGGATCTGAATGCAGGCTGTTCGTTGGCTGACTCCTGCAAGGCTGAAGACTTGAAGAAATACAAGGACGAGCATCCTGGCTATCAGGTAGTGAGCTATGTAAATACGACTGCTGCTGTGAAGGCTCTGACGGATGTTGTCGTAACCAGCGGTAATGCCAAGAAGGTCGTTGACCAGCTGCCCAAGGATGCGAAGCTTATTTTCGGTCCTGACTATAACTTAGGCAACTATATCAATGAAGTTACAGGTCGTCAGATGTTGCTGTGGAACGGTGGCTGTCACGTTCATGAGCGCTTCTCGGTAAGCAAGATTATGGAACTGAAGAAGCAATATCCAGAAGCTGTTGTGATGGCTCATCTGGAGTGTAAGGGTCCTGTATTGGCGCTGGCTGACGTCAAAGGAAGTACTGCCGACATGCTGCGTGAAGTGAAAACGAATACCGCCAAGCAGTTTATAGTAGCCACAGAGGCCGGAATCCTGCACGAGTTGCAGCGAACCTGTCCATACAAGCAATTCATCCCCGTGCCTCCTGAAATCAGCGAGAGTGGCCTGGAATGCAGCTGTAACGAGTGCCAATACATGAAGATGAACACCCTGCTAAAAATCTACAACTGCCTGAAGCACGAATGGCCCAACGTTGAAGTAGATCCGCAGATAGCCAAGGACGCCGTCAAACCCATAGAAAGAATGTTGGAGTTGAGTTAAAATAGCATGAGATTTTTTTCCATTAAAATCATATTTAGTTTAATAACAACAGTTATTATTGGTGTTATTGGATTAAATACTGGCGTTTTTTGGGATAATGTTATATTTATTTCCCAGATGGGAGATGCCCTTTATCATCATGGTATTCTTTCATGGGGTTCTATTCCTGTTGAACATGATCCTGGCCATCCTCCCTTTGTAGCCAGTATCATGGTTTTGTTTTGGTACATTTTTGGAAAGTCATTATTGGTTTCTCATCTGATACTATGGCCATTTATTTTTGGTATTGTATGGCAGCTGTATAATCTATGCTCGTTTTTTATTAAGAGTAAAGAATTATGTTTTCTTTCAGTATTATTTCTACTAATTGATACAACAATATTAGCCCATGTTATAAGTATTGACATAGAAGTACCATTGTTATTTTTTTGCCTTTATACTGTCAATAGTATTCTTTTGTGTCATGATAAGCAAAAATGTTTAGCCTTAGTATTTTTAAGTATGGTATCATTACGAGGAATGATGCTATGTTTTGGATTATTTTTATTTGATTTATGGTTTCATAAACAGTATATTAAAACACTAAAAATATACTTTATAGCTTCTATACCCTCTTTACTTTTCGTATTTTGGAGGTTGTATGATAAAGGATGGATTATTTCAAATCCTTTACATATATGGGGTGATTCATTATCATTTATTTCATTTTCAGATTTCATCAAAAATATGGGTTGGAATTTGATAGTGATTATTCATCGTTATTTAGACTTTGGAAGGTTTATTCCTATTCTATTTATATTGTTTACACTTATTTATAAAAGAAAATTGCTTAAAAAAAAGGAAGTAAGAATACTGATAACCTTATCTGTTTTATCTGTCAGTGCTATATTATTGTCATGTCTTATCTTGAAAAATGCGATAGGACACAGATATTTCCTAATATCCTTTATATCCATTGAGTTATTAGCATTGATATTAGTAGAATATTACCGTAAACGTATTCTTCTATTTTCTGTCATGATACTATCGTTAATAAGCGGTTCGTTTTATGTATATCCTGATAAAATATCTGAACTATGGGATTCAACAATGGCTCATTATCCATATTGGGAACTGAGAAGCCAAGCGCTCAACTATATGGATAATCATCATATTGAAATAGCAAATACTGCCAGTTTTTATCCAAACTTGTCAATAGATGAAGTGGAACTTAACAATGATCCTCGGCATTTTCAATATTTTGATGGCAGTAATAAATATGTATTATTTTCTAACGTGATGATTTATAGTGAGGAAGACTATGATATATTGATGGATAAATATTATTTGATAAAAAAATATCAATCAAGGGGTGTTAGAGTGGAAATACGGAAAATGAAAGCTGGAGTTGAGCTAAATACTTCTTTTGATAATTCTAAATAAATGTATTATGAGTAATGGAATGTTTCATCGTTTTTTAAAGGCGAAGAAGCGTTGACCTAGGTAGTTGAGAATGATAAAGAAGCACATACCAAACAACATTGATATATTTTCCTGTATGACCTTGTTATAGTCAATAAGAATCCAATGCATAAGTGGTTTGGCTATACCATAAGCTATCAGATAACAAACAAGGATATTAAGTGTGAATCTCAGCAAGGAATACCATCCTTTCTCATGATAGTGGAAGGTAAAGTGCTTATTCAGCAAATAGCTGCATATACTGCCAAAGAAATAGTTTGAAGCCGATGATATCCAATAATTTAGATGAAGGACATTATAGAATACAAACATGATAGTAGTGCCAACAATAGTATTGATGACTCCTACAATCATAAACTTTATAAAAGTCTTGTCTGTTAATAGTTTTATTTTATTTTCTAACATTATCGGTTTGATATTGGCTAATTAGGAATAAACAGTATGGAATCATTAGGGATATATAAGAAATATCAAAGTCAGCATCGTCAAAGAAACTGATATCCATGTTATAGGCAACGTGATTGTAGACAAGTGATACCGTAAAGAAAAGAACAAGGAAGTTTGAGGTATATTGGCAGTACTGATTAAAGTTCTTGTATCTAAAGGCAAGGAATAAAGCAATGGCTATCATTACCAGTAGTATCCATCCGTTGCCAGTAGACGTTTCAGACATATATGGATTACGGCTAAAGAATATCCAGTTATCTGTGTCCCAGAATATATAAGGTGCAAAGAAGAAGAACATAACCAAAAGAATGGTAAGAAGCACCATTACTTTACGTCTATGAGGTATTTTGAAGAATGATTGGGTAAGGTAAATAGCCGGGGCGATAGGTGCCCATAGTCTGGTAACAGCCATCATACCACAAATGATAGAAGTAGCCAGCCAGTGTTGCTCAAAGGAATAATGTTTTTTATGGAAAAACAGAATGATTGCGAAAATAAGGATATCGTTACTGAAACCATCGCTTCTGACCAATACTTCCCACCAATAAACCGGTGATATGAGCAGTAGTATCAGATAGAGTAATGTTTGTGTGTATGATTCGGTAAACCAATAGACAGTCAATATAAGGAAGAATAGAAAGAAAAACAGCTGAAATCCTACGTCACCCATTAACCAGAATGGAATGTTCAAATAAAACCAAAGAGGCGATGGTGAAGGATAGTTGGTTTCACATACATGGGTGTGGATGCCGTAAGGGTATTCTCCTCGAAACAATCCGTCAAGGAAATAGGATGTTGCTGACCATCTGTCTACTCGTACTGTTAATGGATCTATTAAATAAAGTAACAACGCTATCAGAATGCAGGCTGATATGAAAAGAACAACAATAGTGTATTTAGATAATCTTTCCTTACCCTTAAAAAAGAGATGATATGCCTTGATGCTTACCGTACATAACAATAGAAAAGCTGCCATTCCCATCATAGGGTTATATGGCGTTCTTGACATGTACTTCCAGATAAACAATAGATTAAGTAGGAAGTAGAAGAGCCATTGTTCCTTATACTTTATCTGTGTGATGGCTGTATATAATTTGTTCATTATCTTATGATTGCTATCTTACATACTGTTCCTTTGTCGCCGCTGTTGGTTGCTGTAGCTACCATATAGACCCCTGACGCTACAGGATTGCCGTTGCGGTCGCAGCCGTTCCAGGTGAAGCTACCGCCATTAGAGCGACCTTCGTAAACCAAGGCACCATTAGGCGCTAATATTTTGACGTCGGCATTTCGGGTGAGACCAACGATAGTTATCAGTCCTGTATAGCCTGGATTAACAGGATTGGGATAAGCCCAGACGTTGTCTTTCGTCATCTCTGTAGCAGCTTCCGTAGCATCGCTGACGTAAGAGCAGAGACCCTTGTCAGTCAGGAAGTATACCTCGCCTGACTGTGGATTAATGGAGACATAGTTGATATTGTTGGACAGGAGCTTTGAGTTGTCGGTGGTAAAGTGTTGCAGTTGGGTCATATTGTCCTCGCTGATGAGGAATACTCCATTGCCTGTCGTACCAAACCATTTACGTCCTGCACCATCAATAGTTATACTATTGATAGGAATTCCATTTAACAGGTAGTCTGCTAAATCTGTGCCGTCGTTACGAGGCACTTTCTCTTGATATAGTGTGGCATTTGACATTCCAGCTTCATTACTTTTGATATAAAAGGGCCCTTTGTTGGTAGCTATCCATATATTACTCTTAAGGTCTTCTTTGATATCATAGGGGTAACAATTAGAATAGCTTGTTCCGTCTTGATTAACAAAGTCATCGTATATTACAACTTTTTCAGTAGTTTTGTCGTAACAGATGATAGATGGTTTTTTATAAGTTGTATTTACAAACCAAAGTAGTCCACGACTATCAAAAAAAGGACAGCGCAAACAATGTAACGTGGTATTATTCTCGTCATAGAAAAGGGCGCTATTAGTATGATTTTCCCATTGTCTGCCATTCGTGAATTTCAGTATATTGACATTTATTGCTAAACTGTTGATAACCCACAGATTGCCACTATTATCATATTTAATACCCAAAATAAGTGTGTAGTCGTTTGGAAGCGAATTAACAGGTTTCAGAGGACTATTTCCTTGATAGTAATATGCCCTTAGTTGCCCGTTCTGAAATTCATAGAGTCCACAACGACCACCAACGAAAACATGGTTAGGATCATTAGGGTCAGCATCAATACAGTCGATGTCCTCGTAATTCCATCCTGTCACCTCGTTAATATTAGTTGGGTATATACTCCAATTACTACCATCCCATATCTGTATGATGCCAGGATTACTTTCCTGTACACCTCCAGTCATATAGCTGCCACCTGTTGTATATAATCGGCCATGAATGAATTTTGATTCAAAAAATTTGTTATAATGTGGTCCGCCAGGGTTGAGGGTTTTGACGAGGTCGATGTTGGTATCGTAGTCTGTTGTGTCGTCGTCAAAGGAAGGATAAATAGTTGTCTGTGTCCAGTTGGCAGGGTCTATGAGATTCTTTGTCATATCTCCTTGCCAAACGCCATCACCGGGATCTTTGGCATAGAGGATGTTGTCCTTTATGGTAACGTCAACGATAGAGAATTCAAAGTGATAGGTCTCGCTGACTTCTGCTGTCTTGACGTTGATTTTGACGATGCCGAACTCGGTGCTCAGATAGGCGTAGATACCATTACAGTAGATGTTGTTGATGGTTTTACCGCCTGTGACGGATTTAGAATAGATGGCGCTGATGTTGATGACGTTGCCGTTGGTCTCTACCAGGTCGATATTGGTATCGCTATAGATTACCACGAGTCGTTTGGCCTGCTGGCACCAGCGGATATGGGTGATATCGGTGTCTGAGAGTCCGTTGACCTTGTCGTAGGTGTAGATGCTCTTGTCGGTTTTGTTGTACTGATAGAGGCTGTTGGAGGCACGAACGAAGAGGTAGTTGCCCGCTGCTTGGATATCCTGGATGTCGTGATAAGCCAGATAGTTGCGCCAAGTGCCGATTTGGGCAATCGACAATTGGCAATTGATAATTAACAACAGTAGTGCAACGATGATCTTCTTCATGTTTTCAGCCTTTAGATTGATTTTAAGTATTCTGTCAACTTCTGGACGGCACGAGCACGATGGCTGATTTGGTTCTTGACGCCTGTGCTCATCTCGGCAAACGTCTGGCTATAGCCTTCGGGCTGGAAGATGGGGTCGTAGCCGAAGCCCTCCCCTCCCCTGCGCTGCTGGATGATTTCACCATTGACGATGCCTTCGAACTTGGTGACCTTTCCATCTTGTATTAACGTAATGATGGTGCGGAATCGTGCCTTGCGATTGTTATTATTCTCTAATTCGTGCAACAGTTTGGTCATGTTGGCCTGCGAGTCGTGACCTGTCCCTCCAGCATATCGGGCGCTATAAACACCAGGAGCGCCTCCTAAGGCGTCGACCTCCAGGCCTGTGTCATCGGCAAAGCAGTCGACGTGGTACTTGTTGTAAACGTACTGTGCCTTGATGAGGGAGTTGTCCTCGAGGGTCTGTCCCTTCTCGGGAATGTCCTCATGACAGCCTATGTCCTCGAGTGACAGCACCTGGAACTGGTTGCCCAGAATCTTGCGTACCTCCATGAGTTTGTTCTGGTTGTTTGTGGCAAATACAATCTTCATCTTTTTCTTCTTGTCTTTCTTAATAGATACTCTCATCTCGTCGAAGCCCTCACCATAGACACCAATGACGCTCGACTGCGACACGAAGGCGTTGGGGTCTATCATCTTGATGAGTCGGAACATATTGATGCTTTCGTTTTTCTTAGCCAGGATACAGAGCACCTTCATCTGGTGTCCTGTGTACCATCCGTGTCCGTCGAGGATGGTGACGCCGTGGTCCATCTGCGTGCCGATGGCGTTGGCAATCTCCTGCCATTTCTTCGAGAAGATCATGAACTGCACAGACTGCCGTCGGGCATTCATCACATAGTCGAGCGTGTAGTTTTCCATCGCCATCACACAGAAGCCGAACATCACCTTGTGTGCCCGTTCCAGATAGGTTCCGAACTGTGGAAAGAACATACAGGAGCCGATGATGCAGAAGTCGGCGGCTATGAGCACATTGCCCAGCGTCACATTGGGATTGTACTTGTTGATGCTGGCGGCAATGATGTCCGTACCACCGGTAGAACCGTTGTGGGTAAAGACGGTAGCGAGGGCAATACCCGTCAATGCACAGCCGATGATCATCGACATGAAGTCCTGTCCCTCGCCCATCAGCTTGAAGGGCAGTCCGTTCTCTTGCTTGGGAATGATGTCCTGCGCAAACTTGAGGAACAGGTAGAGCCCGATGATGGCGTAGATGGTCTTCATCAGGAACTTCAGACCCAGGATTCTCAGGGCTATGATCAGTAGAATACCGTTGATGATGATATAGGTATTCTCCAGGTGGAATCCTGTGGCGTAGTAGATGATAGCCGACATACCGGTAACACCTCCCGCCACAATCTGATAGGGCATCAGAAAGACGGTGAAGGCGACGGTATAGATGGCGAGGCCAAGGGTGATGAACATGTAGTCCTTGACCTCATTCCATATTATTTTGTGCTGTTCTGTCATGGTGGTTGGTATTAATCTTATTAGGCCTTACTTGCCCAGCACGATGTTCACCATTCGCTTGGGTACGATGATGACCTTGACGATAGGCTTGCCCTCGATGTACTTGTCAGCACGCTCGTCGGCCAGCACAGCCTTTTGGATGGTATCGTTGTCGGCATCGGCGGCAAACTCCATGTCGAAGCGTGTCTTACCGTTGAAGGCGACGCCCAGCTTGACGCTGTTCTCGACGAGGTACTCTTCGTTCCATGCAGGCCATTGTGAGTCGCAGACACTACCCTTTTCGCCCAGGGCCTCCCACAGCTCTTCGGCGATGTGGGGTGCGAAGGGTGCGATGAGGATGACCAGCGTCTTCAGCAGTTCGCGGTTGTGGCACTTCAGTTGTCCCAGCTCGTTGACGCAAATCATAAAGGCCGAGATGGAGGTGTTGTACGAGAACTGCTCGATGTCCTGCGACACCTTCTTGATGAGCTTGTGTACGCTCTTCAGCTGCTCCTTCGTGGGCTCCAGGTCATCGACGATGAGGCCGTCGTTCTCTGCACTTCTGTTGCCATAGAACAGCGCCCAGAACTTCTTCAGGAAGCGGTGGCAACCGTCAATGCCGTTGGTGTCCCAGGGCTTCGACTGCTCCACAGGACCGAGGAACATCTCATAGAGACGCAGCGTGTCGGCACCGTACTTCTCGACAATCATATCGGGGTTGACGACGTTAAACATCGACTTCGACATCTTTTCGATAGCCCAGCCGCACTTGTACTGGCTGCTGGTTGATTGCTGGCTCTTAGCTAATGCCGTGCCGTCCTCCAGGATGAATTCGGCGTTCTCGTATTCAGGGCGCCAGGCACGGAAGGCCTCGATGTCGAGTACATCGGCAGAGACGATGTTGACGTCGACGTGAATAGGCGTCGTGGTGTACTTGTCCTTCAGACCGAAGCTGACGAACTTGCCCTTGTCCGGACCCTCGTTCTCAATACGGTATACGAAGTTCGAGCGGCCCTGAATCATTCCCTGATTGACGAGTTTCTTGAAGGGCTCGTCCTCGCAGCTATAGCCGGAGTCATAGAGGAACTTGTTCCAGAAGCGGCTATATATCAGGTGTCCTGTGGCGTGCTCCGTACCACCCACGTAAAGGTCGACGTTGCGCCAGTATTCGTCTATTTCTCTGTCAACCAGTGCTTTCTCATTCTTCGGATCCATATAGCGCAGGTAGTATGCCGAACTGCCTGCAAAGCCAGGCATCGTGTTCAGTTCGAGGGGGAAGACGGACTTATTGTCGATTGCTGAACAATCGACCACGGTGTCGGTCTTCGTGTCCCACGCCCATTGCTTGGCGCGACCCAGAGGGGGCTCGCCGGTCTCTGTGGGCTGGTACTTGTCGATTTCGGGCAACTCCAGGGGCAGACAGTCCTTCGGAATCATGTAGGGCATGTTGTCCTTATAGTAAACGGGGAACGGCTCGCCCCAGTAGCGCTGACGCGAGAAGATGGCGTCGCGCAGACGGTAGTTCACCTTTACACGACCGATTCCCTTCTCCGTTACGTACTTCTTGGTAGCGGCAATAGCCTCCTTGACGGTTAGTCCGTTGAGGCTGAAGGTACCCGATGGAGAACCATCGGGAGTGGTGACTGGACTGTTGCAAACGATACCCTCCTTGGCGTCGTAGCTCTCCTCGCTGACATCAGCACCCTCGATGAGCGGAATGATGGGCAGGTTGAAGTGCTTGGCGAAGGCGTAGTCGCGACTGTCGTGGGCAGGAACGGCCATGATGGCACCCGTTCCGTAACCGGCCAGCACGTATTCTGAAATCCAGATGGGTATCTGTTCGTTGGTGAAGGGGTTGATGGCGTAGCTTCCAGAGAACACGCCTGTCACCTTGTGATCCATCTGACGGTCGCGCTCCGTGCGCTTCTTGACGTAGTCGAGATACTTCTCCACCTCGGTCTTCTGCTCTGCGGTGGTGAGTTGAGGCACCAGCTCGCTCTCAGGAGCCAATACCATGAAGGTAACGCCAAACATCGTATCGGCACGAGTGGTAAAAATGGTAAACTCGCTCAAAGCGGTTCCCTCGCTTTGCCCCTTATTGGCTGCCACCTTAAAGATAACCTCCGTACCCTCTGACCGGCCAATCCAGTTGCGCTGGGTCTCCTTCAGCGAGTCTGTCCAGTCTATCTCCTCCAGACCGTCCAACAGACGCTGGGCGTAGGCCGAGACGCGCAGACACCATTGGCGCATCTTCTTCTGCTCAACGGGATAGCCGCCGCGAACACTCACGCCGTCTACGACCTCGTCGTTGGCCAGTACGGTGCCGAGCTTCGGACACCAGTTGACCATTGTCTCGGCCAGATAGGCTATGCGGTAATTCATCAGCACCTCCTGCTTCTTTTTCTCCGAGAATGAGGCCCAGTCGGAAGCGCTGAAGTGCAGTTCCTCAGTACCTAAGGCACCGCAGTCCTCCGTACCCATCAGTTCGAAGTGCTCGATAAGTTTGATGATGGGCTGTGCCTTCTGTGACGAGGTGGAGAAGTAGCTCTTGAACATGCGCTGGAAGGCCCATTGCGTCCACTTATAGTAGATGGGGTCGCAGGTGCGGACCTCGCGCTCCCAGTCAAAAGAAAAGCCTATCTTATCCAACTGCTGGCGATAGCGGTTGATGTTCTCGAAGGTGGTCTTCTCAGGGTGCTGACCAGTCTGGATGGCATACTGCTCTGCAGGTAGTCCGTAGGCGTCGTAGCCCATGGGGTTCAGCACGTTATAGCCCTGCTGACGCTTGTAGCGGGCATAGATGTCGCTGGCGATGTAGCCCAACGGATGACCCACATGAAGGCCTGCACCACTGGGGTATGGGAACATGTTCAACACGTAGAACTTCTTCTTCGTCGGGTCTTCCTTCACGCGGTAGGTCTGCATCTCTACCCAGCGCTTCTGCCACTTCTGCTCAATGTCTCTGAAATTGTATTCCATAAGTATTTCGTTGTTTTTGTTAATATTCTGTTCTGAGGACGTTGTAGTGCCCAATAGGCTGCAAAGTTACGAAGAATTCTTCACACCGCCAAACGAAAACTCATTAAATAGATGTTCGCGTGATGGCGAGGAAATGTTAAACACTCGGAAAATAACTAACAAACCGATGCGCAGGAATGGCTGTCTTTCGAGCAGCTCCACTTCGGATTCAAAAACGCGAAATTTGAGCCTATTTTGCACCTGTCTTATAATCAGCGACTTACAATTTCGTCGTTTTTCAGACCTCTGGACGATGTTTTTAGGTGACGACATTTCGACCAACAAAACATCCTTTTAGAACTAAATATGACCCATTTCAACGAAAACAAATGTAAAGTTATCTTCTGACAAAGCCTACTTTTGTTGCCAACGAAGACTATCTTCGTTGCCAGCGAGGACTATTCTCGTCACCAGCGAGAGCCGTCCTCACTCCTCGTGAGGACTATTTTCGCTCTTTACGCCCCTACTCCGCGTCTATTTCGTGTCCTATCCGAGTGTTAAATTCTAACCAATTTCCAAGACAAACAAACACCTCCTACCCCACCCTTTTGTCATCTTCAAAAGAAGAAAAGGCGGTTAATCTTTGCAAGTATCAAGGAAAATGCTTACCTTTGCAAGGTAATAGCGTTCAAAACCAAAATGACAACAAAACTTCATACACAACTAAAATCAATGCTTATGAAAACAACACAACGCTTACTGACGCTGGCCGCAGCCCTGCTGCTGACAGCATCCAACCTTTCTGCACAGGAAACCCCTACTCCTGAGTTTCCGTCCTATTACGCCGCCGCCGACGGCAAGAAAGGCGCCGAACTGAAGACAGCGCTGTTTGCCATTATCAAGGCAGGACATACAAGTAATACTTATAATAGTCTGTGGACTCACTTTCGTACAACAGATGCCCGTGCCGACGGTAAAGTATGGGATATGTATTCAGATATTACGGACTTTACTTTTGGTACTGACCAGGCAGGAAGCTACAACAAAGAGGGCGATGTCTATAATCGTGAGCACTCCTTTCCCAATAGCTGGTTTGGTGGTTCGAAGAGTCATATAGCCTATTCAGATTTGCATCACCTCTACCCTACTGACGGATACGTCAACAACAGACGTGCCAATTTTGCCTTTGGCGAAAACAATGGAGAATCCTATCAGTCTTGGTATAGACCAGCAGACCCGACCAAACAACCCTCAGAAAAGGGCTTCAGCAAATTGGGCACCTGCTCTTATCCTGGTTCAGGCGGTGTGACTTGTTTCGAGCCCAACGATATGTATAAGGGCGACTTTGCCCGTACCTATTTCTATATGGTGACGCGTTATGAGGATGAAATTGTCTCTTGGTTCCAGAACTATGGAAACAAGGAGGGTGTTTCAGAAACATTAGGCGGTACAACCTACCCTGGCCTCACCCAATGGCAAGTCAATATGTTCTTGGCGTGGTCGGCTAAAGACCCCGTGAGTGCTGATAAAGAAATTCCTCGCAACAACGAGGTGGCAAATATTCAGAAGAACCGCAACCCCTTCATCGACTACCCGGGCCTGGAGGAGTACATCTGGGGCTCATATATGGATGTGCCTTTCAGCTACAACAACTACCAGCAGCCTACTGCCATTACGACCATCAGGACAGAACGCACGATGCACAACGGCGTGATGTACAACATGGCCGGACAGGTGGTCGACAAGTCCTTCAAGGGCCTCGTCATCATGAACGGCAAGAAATACCTGAATAGATAAATTGCCCAATCAATTGTAAATAGTAAAATTGTAAATTACTCTCATGGCAAAGAACGACGGCAAAGAGCTCACCCCGATGATGAAACAGTTCTTCGACCTCAAGGCGAAGCACCCTGAGGCGCTGCTGCTGTTTCGTTGCGGTGACTTCTACGAGACGTATTGTGACGATGCCGTCGTTGCCTCACAGATTCTCGGCATCACCCTCACCCATCGCAACAACGGCTACAACAAGGGCGACGAGATGGCGGGATTTCCCCACCATGCGCTCGACACCTACCTGCCCAAGCTCATCCGGGCTGGCAAGCGCGTAGCCATTTGCGACCAACTGGAAGACCCCAAGCTGACCAAGAAACTCGTCAAGCGAGGCATCACCGAACTGGTTACGCCAGGTGTGGCCATGCAGGACAACGTGCTGAACTATAAGGAGAACAACTTCCTAGCCTCCGTACACTTTGGCAAGTCGGCCTGTGGCGTGTCGTTCCTCGACATCTCTACAGGTGAATTCCTCGTCGGCGAGGGTACCTATGACTACGTCGAGAAACTCATAGGCTCGTTCAGTCCCAAGGAGGTGCTCTACAACCGTGAGCATCGCCACGACTTCGAGCGCTACTTCGGCGCGCGTCTCTGCACCTTCGAAATGGACGACTGGGTGTTTACCGAGCAGACGGCTCACCAGAAGCTCTACAAGCACTTTCAGGTCAAATCGCTCAAGGGCTTTGGCGTCGACCATCTGCGAAGTGGTATCATTGCCGCCGGAGCCATTCTGCAATACCTCGAACAGACGCTGCACTCGCAGATAGCGCATATCACCACGCTCTCTCGCATCGAAGAAGAGAAGTATGTGCGCCTGGACAAGTTTACCATCCGCTCCTTGGAGCTTATCAGCACCATGCAGGAGGACGGCAAGTCGCTGCTGGACGTTATCGACCGCACCGTGTCGCCTATGGGCAGCCGACTGCTCCGTCGCTGGGTGGCCTTCCCCCTGAAGGACGAGAAGCCCATCAACGAGCGTCTGGACGTCGTCGATTACTTCTTCCGCAACCCTGAGTTCCGCGAGCTCATCGACGAGCAGTTGCAGCAGATAGGCGATCTGGAGCGCATCGTCTCCAAGGTTGCCACCGGCCGCGTCTCGCCCCGCGAAATGGTACAGATGAAGCGCGCCCTCCAGGCCATCGCCCCTATCAAGGCCGCCTGCCTCGCCGTCAGTGGTTCCCCCGCTTCCTCCTCCTCCTCTACTGTGCTCGGTGGTTCGGCCGCCGAGGTGCCCGCCTCTCTGCGCAGGGTCGGCGAGCGGCTGGCCCTCTGCGAACAGCTACGCGACCGCATTGACCGCGAAATAAAGAACGAGCCGCCCCAGCTCGTGGCCAAGGGCGGTGTCATCCGCGACGGTGTCAGCCCCGAGCTCGACGACCTGCGCCACATCGCGTTCAGCGGCAAGGACTACCTGCTGCAGATTCAGGAGCGAGAAGCCCAGCAGACCGGTATCCAGTCGCTGAAGATAGGTTACAACAACGTCTTCGGCTACTACCTCGAGGTGCGCAATACTTATAAGGACAAGGTGCCGCAAGAGTGGGTGCGCAAGCAGACGCTGGCCCAAGCTGAGCGTTATATCACCCAGGAGCTCAAGGAGTACGAAGAGAAAATCCTCGGTGCCGAGGACAAGATTCTTTCCTTGGAGCAACGCCTCTTCAACGAGCTGATAGTCGCAGCCCAGGAGTTTATCCCCCAGATACAGCAGAACGCCAACGTCATCGCTTATCTGGACTGCCTGCTTAGTGCTGCTAAGACCGCTGAGGAGAACCATTACGTGCGTCCCGTCATTGACTCGTCGGACGTCATCGATATCCGCCAGGGCCGCCATCCGGTCATCGAGACCCAGTTGCCCGTCGGCGAGCGTTATGTGCCCAACGACATCCTCTTAGACCAGGACCGCCAGCAGATTATCATCATTACGGGTCCGAATATGGCCGGTAAATCGGCGCTGTTGCGTCAAACGGCTCTGATAGTACTGTTGGCCCAGATGGGAAGCTTCGTGCCCGCAGAGAGCGCTAGAATAGGCTTAGTGGACAAAATATTCACCCGCGTGGGAGCGTCAGACAACATCTCACTCGGCGAATCGACATTTATGGTCGAGATGACCGAGGCATCGAACATATTGAATAATGTCACGCCGCGCTCCTTGGTGTTGTTCGACGAACTGGGTCGCGGCACCTCCACCTACGACGGTATTTCCATTGCCTGGGCCATCGTAGAGTATCTGCACGAGCATCCCAAGGCTCAGGCCCGCACGCTCTTCGCCACCCACTATCACGAGCTGAACGAGATGGAGAAGAACTTCCAGCGCATCAAGAACTACAACGTCTCGGTCAAGGAGGTCGACGGCAAGGTTATTTTCCTGCGCAAGTTGGAGCGGGGTGGGAGTGAGCACTCCTTTGGTATCCATGTGGCCGAGATTGCCGGTATGCCGAAGAGCATCGTCAAGCGCGCTAACGTCATCCTAAAGCAGCTGGAGACGGAGTCATCGCAGGTGGGTAATACGAAGGGCGAGAAAGGTCGCGTCAGTAAGCCTACCGCCGAGATAGCGCAGAGTAGGGAAGGCATGCAGCTCAGTTTCTTCCAATTGGACGACCCTGTGCTGTGTCAGGTGCGAGACGAGATACTGGGCTTGGACGTGAACAACCTCACGCCGCTGGAAGCCCTCAACAAGCTCAATGAAATCAAGAAGATAGTTTCGGGCAAGTAGTCTGCGTGCCGTCAGGCTGTCGGCAAGGTAAAGATGAAGCGTGCACCGTCGGTGTAATCCTTGTCTAGCGACAGATTACCACCTAACAGTAGTGCTGTCTTGAGGCACAGCGTCAGTCCTAAGCCGAAGCCCTGCTTGAAGTTGTCTACCTTATAGAAACGCTTGAAGATGTGCTCCCGATGCTCCTTGGCGATGCCAATGCCTGTATCGGTAATGACAAAGCGAACCATACCTTCCTCGGCCATTTCGTCAACATGTATCTCCAGGCCGCCCTCGTCAGTAAACTTCAGACCGTTGTCCAGCAGTTGCTTGAGGACCTTCATGACGGCTTTGCGGTTGGTATGGATGGTGTAGTCGTCCGCCAGTTCACTTACCAAGTGTATCTCCAGGTGGTGCTTATTAAGAATCTCAACGTCCTTAATGGCGTCCTTGCAAAGCTGGTTGACCTGCACTTCATCTTTCTTCTCATAGTATTGCCGGCTGTCGTCCTGCGCAATGTCAAGCATTTCATTGACGATATTGGTAATCTCAATGGTGTTGATGTTAATGTCGTTGAGCATCTTGTTGCGTTCGTCATCCTTCAGTTTGAAGGTGGGGTTCGTGATGACCTGTGTAAAACCGGTAATGATGTTGAGCGGCGTGCGAATCTCGTGACTGACGTGCTCGATGAAGGAATCTTTCATCCTGTCGCTCTCCTCGGCACGCATCAGCGCAACCTCCAGTTGTTTGTTCTTTGTCATCAGCTGTTTCTGCAGACGACGGCGCATCAGGTTGCGCGAGATAACCAGTCCAAGGGCGGCCAATAGCAGCAGAATGGTAATCATTAGCATCACATTGTGGCGTCGGGTGCTCTCCTGCTCTTTCTTGAGGGCTTCCTCCTTGACCTGGAAGAGTCCCATCTCGGCGTTAATCTCGTTCATGTTGTCGTACAGCATATCGCTGTTTAGCGAGTCGCGCATGTCACGGCGTACGGTGACTTCATTCAAAGCCAGGTCATCGCGCCCCATCAGTTCGAAGATATGGATGCGCATGTCGCAACAGTCCAGCGGATCATAGTCCGTAGACTCATGGCTGAGGAGTTCAAGCGCCCTATTGTAGTCTCCATGGAAAGAGGCATATACCACGTCCATCATATCCTTGCCAAAGGCATCTAAGACGGGATGTTCCTGACGGATGGCAATATATTGCTTGTAGGCTTCATCAAAGAGTTGGCGGTCGTCTAAGTAGAAGGCAATCTCTGCCTTTTGGACTACATAGACTTTCCAATACTGGGGGAAATGTTGGGTCATCTTTCCGAAGTGCTCGTTGACCTCTTTAGCCTTTTGAGGTTCACGGTGTGCCTGCAGCGAGGCAATACGCGAATAGATGCCGATAATGGCTCCTGTGTCTGTGGGTTCACAGGACTTCAGCGCCTGTTGATAGTATTTGTTGGACATGCGGTAGTTGCCGCGCATGTCGTAGATGTTGCCAAGGGCAGAATACACAATACAGAAGTGCTTGTCGTTCTTCTCTTCCATCTCCTTCAGCATGCTGTTGCATTTCTTGATGGCACGGAAGGTTTTCTGCATCTTCGTATCGTAGAGCACCTCGTTCAGCCATACCTTGTAATAAGAGTCCATATTGTTGGCCTTGAGGTAATGCTCCTTCAGCTGGTTGGAAACGTCGTAGAACGCCACCTCATTGGTGTCGGTATACAACAGGAAATAACGCTGGTAGAGGTTGTTGAATGCGGTATCCTTTGGTTCGTCGGCCATTGCGACGGTGAACAGAAAGAGTGCGAAGGTTAATAGTTGTGCTCGGTATTTCATAGTGTTAGCTTTAGGATGTTAAACCTTGCGGAGCATACAGATGATGCCGATGACGACAAACGGGATGCTGAGAATCTGTCCCATATCGAGGGGTAGGGAGGCTTCGAAGGATTCTTGTACCTCTTTGGTATATTCTATGAAGAAGCGGAAAGTGAAGATATAGGTCAGGCAGAATCCGAAATACCATCCCGTGCCAATCTTCTGAGGTATGCGTTTGTGAAGATACCACATGATGCCGAACAGCAACGCATAGGCAATGGCCTCGTAGAGCTGCCCCGGATGTCTTGGCAACATGTCAACACGCTCGAAGACAAAGGCCCAGGGAACATCTGTCACCTTGCCGATAATCTCGCTATTCATCAGATTACCCAAACGGATGAAACAGGCTGTCGTTCCTGTGGCTATGGCAATGTTGTCCAGTACCTGCCAAATGCTGAGCTTAGTCTTGCGGACATACACCAAAAGCGCTATGATTAGACCCAAAGTACCTCCGTGGCTCGCCAGTCCTTCGTAGCCTGTGAACTTCCAGTCGCCGTCATCGAGGATATGGATGGGCAGGAACATCTCGACAACGCCCTGCCAGGACGTCAGGAAATAGTCGGGCTGATAGAACAGACAATGACCCAGTCGGGCACCTATCAAGATACCTAAGAAGCAATAGACAAACAACGGGTCGAACAGCTCATCCTTGATCTTTTGTTCCCGATAGAGGCACTTGACAACGTAATATGCCAGTCCCAGACCTATCAGCCAGCATAGGGAATACCATCGGAAAGGTCCGATAGTCAGACTTGGGTTCCAGATAATATATAGCAAGGTATTCATGTCACGTTACTTCTCTTCAAGTTCTGTAACTTCTCTTATGTCACGTTATTTCTGTTGCGATGCAATCGCAACCTTACTTACACATTGAATCGGAAGTGCATGATGTCGCCGTCCTGCACCACGTATTCCTTGCCTTCAATACCCATCTTCCCGGCCTCACGGACTGCAGCCTCAGAGCCATACTGGATATAGTCATCGTACTTGATGACCTCGGCGCGGATGAAGCCCTTCTCGAAGTCGGTATGGATGACGCCGGCACATTGCGGAGCCTTCCAGCCTTTCTTATAGGTCCAGGCCTTCACCTCCATCTCTCCTGCCGTGATAAAGGTCTCGAGATTCAGCAGGGCATAGGCTTTCTTGATGAGACGGTTGACGCCGCTCTCCTCCAAGCCCAGCTCCTCTAAGAACAGCTGCTTGTCCTCGTAAGACTCCAGCTCGGCGATATCTTCTTCTGTCTTGGCGGCAATCACCATCGACTCAGCGCCTTCTTCCTTGGCCAGGGCCTCTACTTTCTTCGTGAAGTCATTGCCCGTCTTGGCATCAGCCTCTCCGACGTTGCAGACATACAGCACGGGCTTGGCCGTCAATAGGAACAGGTTGCGGGCGCAGTCCTGCTCGTCCTTGCTCTCAAACTCCACAATACGGGCATTCTTGCCTTGCTCCAGCACCTCTTTATAAGCCTTCAGGACACCGACTTCTATCTTGGCATCCTTGTTGCCGGCGGCAGCGGCTTTCTCGGTCTTTGCCAGTCGGGAGTCGATGGTCTCCAAGTCCTTCAGCTGCAACTCGGTATCAATGATTTCCTTGTCGCGGATGGGGTCAATAGTGCCGTCAACATGAGTGATATTCTCATCTTCGAAACAGCGAAGCACGTGGATGATAGCATCAGTTTCGCGGATGTTTCCCAAGAACTTGTTGCCTAATCCTTCACCCTTGGAGGCGCCTTTTACAAGACCTGCGATATCAACAATCTCACAAGTTGCAGGCACGATACGTCCGGGGTGTACCAGTTCGGCGAGTTTCGTCAGACGCTCATCGGGAACGGTGATGACGCCGACGTTGGGTTCTATCGTACAGAAAGGAAAGTTGGCTGCCTGTGCCTTCGCACTCGACAGACAATTAAACAAGGTGGACTTACCGACATTGGGCAGTCCCACTATACCACATTTTAATGACATCTCTTTACGTTAACGTTAATTTTTGCCCGCAAAGGTACAAAGAATTATTGGAATTTTTGTACTTTTGTCGACAAAAAAGCGTCATGAAGCAGCCAAGATTACATTTTTATAGGATAGGAGAGGGGGTTACGGCCTTTAGCAGCACCCGACAAGGTGGTTATAGCGAGGGCCGTTACGGCGAGTTTAACATCAATCGCTATTGCGGCGACGACGAGCAGCACATCCGCCAGAACAGAGCCTCCTTATGTGAGTTGTTGGGTATCCGTGATGAACGTCTTATCATGCCGCATCAGGTTCACGAAGCTGAAATCATCGTTGTCGACAACGACTTCCTTCAACTGTCTGATACTGAGCGGCAACAACGGTTGGAAGGGGTGGATGCATTGATGACCAATGTCCCGGAAGTATGTATTGGCGTTTCTACTGCCGACTGTATTCCTGTGTTGCTCTTCGATCGTGTGCGACGCGTCTCTGCTGCGATTCATGCGGGTTGGCGTGGTACTGCAAAGCGTATTGTAGAGAAGACGGTCGCTGCAATGACTGCTACTTATGACTGTGGTTCCCAAGACATAGTTGCGCAAATAGGTCCTGGCATCCATCTGGATAGTTTCGAGGTGGGTGATGAAGTATACGCATCCTTTGCGCAAGAGGGTTTCCCGATGGAAACCATCAGCAGGAAATATCCAGCTCATGACGGTTCGTCGATGGAGAAATGGCATATTGACTTGCCGGAATGCAACCGACAGCAATTGCTATCATGTGGCATTCCGGATAGTCAGATAATGGTCTCTGAAATCTGCACCTATCAGCAATACGAACGCTTCTTCTCTGCGCGTCGGCTGGGCATCAATTCTGGCCGCATTTTCACAGGTATCTGTATGTCCTGCGATGCTGCTGCGAAGGGTGTCTAAGCTTTATCACGCCATTGTAATTGTTTAGTGTGCCTCCAGCCAGTTTGCTCCAAATCCTGAGTCTGCTAACAGAGGAACTTTCATCTGAAAAGCACCTTGCATCTCTTCGATGACGATACGCTCCACCAGGTCTTTCTCTTCGGGCAGCACGCTGAAGTTCAATTCGTCGTGGACCTGGAGTATCATCTTACTCTTGATACCTTCTTGTTTGAAGCGCTGGAAGATGCGTATCATCGCTACCTTAATGATATCTGCAGCGGTGCCTTGAATCGGGGCGTTGATGGCGTTGCGCTCAGCAAAGCCGCGGACGGTGGCGTTGGCACTATTGATATCCGGCAGATAGCGACGACGACCGAATAGGGTAGTGACATAACCCTGCTGACGAGCTACTTCCTTCGATTTCTCCATATAGTCATGAACCTGTGGGAAGGTTTCGAAGTATCCGTCAATGAGCATCTTAGCTTCGTCACGCGGAATGTCCAGACGCTCGGCAAGACCGAAGACCGTGATGCCGTAAATGATGCCGAAATTGGCGCGTTTAGACTTGGTACGTTCGTCGCGGGTGACCTCTTCGATGGGTTTCTTGTAGATGTTGGCTGCTGTGGCAGCATGTAGGTCCTTGCCTTCACGGAACACCCTGATCATGTTCTCGTCTCCGCTGAGATGAGCCATGACGCGCAACTCAATCTGACTATAGTCGGCCGAGAAGAACAGGCAACCAGGTTCTGGTACAAATGCCTTGCGAATCTCTTTGCCATCTTCGCCACGGACGGGAATGTTCTGCAAGTTCGGGTCGCTGCTGGACAGACGTCCCGTAGCCGTTACTGTCTGATTAAAAGAGGTATGAATATGGCCCGTACGCGGGTTAATCAGTGTGGGCAGTGTATCAATATACGTTCCCAACAGTTTCTTCAGACCGCGATGGTCCAGAATCAGGCCAACGATTTCGTGCTTATGGCGCAGCTGTTGCAGCACTTCCTCGCTGGTCACATACTGACCGGTCTTAGTCTTCTTGGCTTTCTCGACAATCTTCAGTTTCTCAAAGAGGATGTCGCCCACCTGCTTGGGGGATGCAATATTGAACGACTCTCCCGCTAATTCGTAGATGCGCTGTTCAATATCAAGCATACGCTGTGTCAACTGCTTACTGGTTTCAGCCAGCGAGTCGGTATCGATACAGACTCCGTTCATCTCCATCTCGGCTAAGACGGGCATCAAGGGCATTTCTATCTGATAGAAGAGATCTTCGCACTCGTGCTTCTTCAGCTCGGGCTCCAACTTGTTCTTCAGCTGCAGGGTGATGTCTGCATCTTCGCAGGCGTATTCATATACCTCTTGCGGGCTGAGATCTCGCATGGAGCGTTGCTGCTTGCCGCGAGGACCGATGAGCTCGTCGATGTGTATCGTTTTATAGTTGAGGTAGATTTCTGCCATATAGTCCATGTTGTGGCGCAGCTCAGGTTGAATGAGGTAATGGGCAATCATCGTGTCCCACAACTGTCCGCGCAACTCAATGCCATAGTTGTGGAGCACCTCCAAATCATACTTCAGGTTCTGACCTATCTTTAATATCTGTTCGTCTTCATAGACAGGTCGGAAAATTTCCAACAAATTCTGAGCAGCATCCCGTTGGGGTGGGATAGGGACGTAAAAGGCTTCGTGTTCCTGAACAGAGAAGCTCAATCCTACCAATTCGGCGTCTATTGGCGAGGTGCTGGTGGTCTCCGTGTCTAGAACAAGAAATTCTTTTGTCCTGAAAAAGTCACAAAGTTTACGGCAATCATCCTCATTATCAATAAGTTTGTAATTATGAGGTATCGTTTTCAGCTTCTCAAAACTCGAGAATTTGGGTGCTTCCGACCCGTCGGCGGCAAATTCGGCAAAGAGATCGAGTTGTCCGTTAGCAGGTTTTTGCTTTGTTACAGGTTTTTTAAGAATCTTGCTTGCCAAGCTCTTCAGTTCAAGTTCTTCCAACAGTTTGGCCAGTTCGGGTTCGTTGGGTGACGACAATCGGAGTTCGTCCATCTTGAGTTCGATGGGAACATCGGTTTTGATGGTTGCCAGGAATTTCGACATCTTGATGTCTTCCACATGTTCTATGACCTTCTTTTGGAGTGCGCCCTTGATGGAATCGGTATGTTCGAGCAGATTTTCTACTGAACCGAATTCATTGATGAGCTTGACAGCAGTCTTCTCACCGACACCGGGACAGCCAGGGAAGTTATCGGCCGAATCGCCCATGAGTGCTAAGAGGTCTATCACGGCCTCGGTCGATGGAATGGCATATTTTTGTTTCACCTCCTCCGGACCCATGATTTCATATCCGCCTCCATGACGAGGACGGTAAATGAAGACGTTGGAACGTACCAGCTGGCCATAATCTTTGTCGGGTGTCAGCATGTATGTCTCGATACCTTGTTCGCCTGCCTTCGTAGCCAAAGTGCCGATAACATCGTCTGCTTCATAGCCGTCAACCTGTAGGACGGGAATGTTATAAGCGTGAAGTATTTCTTTGATGATAGGAACAGACTGCCGGATGTCTTCCGGTGTTGCTTCACGCTGCGCCTTATAAGCAGGATATGCCTCGCTGCGGAACGTCGGACCGTGAGGGTCAAAGGCAACGCCGATATGTGTGGGTTGTTCCTTGGTAAGCACTTCCTGCAGGGTGTTCAGAAATCCCATAATGGCACTTGTGTTCTGTCCCTTCGAGTTGATTCGAGGGTTTTTAATGAATGCGTAATACGACCGATAAATCAGGGCGTAGGCATCTAAAAGAAAGAGTCTTTCCATAACAAATTTAAAATTTCCGTGTAAAATTACTAAAAAATTTGTTGCCATCCAATTATTTTCACTAATTTTGTAGGAAAATTAAGATACTCATGGATTATTTAAGCATCATCAGACAGCCAATCGTATCGGAATTGAACGATTTCAACGCTCTTTTCGAGCAAGCGTTATCAGAAGCTGACAACGCTATGCTGGAAAACGTATTAGGCTATATTAAGAAGCGTGGGGGTAAGCGGATGCGTCCCATTTTGACATTGCTGATGGCTAAGAGCTTCGGACAAGTGTCTGACTCCACACAGCATGCTGCCCTGGCATTGGAGCTGTTGCACACTGCATCACTCGTACACGATGATGTTGTGGACGAGAGTGATGAACGCCGCGGTCAGGCTTCTGTGAATGCTTCATTTACTAATAAGGTAGCAGTCTTGGTGGGCGACTATATCCTTTCTACCGCGTTACTTCATGTCGCTTATACAGGACAGCCCAAAATCGTTGAGGAATTGGCCCTGTTGGGCCGAACCTTGGCGTCTGGTGAGTTGCTTCAGTTGTCGAGTGTCCAAAAGCAGGAGATTAGTGAAGACCTTTATTTCGATATTATTTATCAGAAGACAGCCGTACTTTTTGCTGTTAGTGCTGCTATTGGAGCAATGTCCGCTGGTGCCCATGAAGGCGATATAGAGGGAGCCCGCCAGTTTGGTAAGCAGTTAGGGTTGATGTTTCAGATTCGCGATGATATTTTTGATTACTTCGATGATGCAAGCATCGGCAAACCAACCGGTAACGATATGAAGGAAGGCAAATTGACACTACCGGTAATCTATGCTTTGAACAAGAGTCAGGATGCCAATATGATCGCATTGGCTTACAAAGTGAAAGAAGGTTGTGCCAATACGGATGAAATCGCCCGTTTGGTGGACTTTACGAAACTGCAGGGTGGCATTGAATATGCTGAACATTGCATGGAGAACCTTGGTTCCCTGTGTAAGCAGTATATTGACGAATATATCAAAGAAAAGGCCATCAGGGATTCCCTGACGGCCTATGTAGATTACGTTGTTCAGCGTAGCTATTAGAAGAACTTTACTTCTTTTCCAGCGAGATCGCTCAATACCAGATTCGGTAGACGGCTGGTGCCTAAGCGGAAGTAGTAGTTGGTAAGCCATTTTTCGCCCAACACTTCCTCAACGATGCTATAGTAGGTCAGTGCATCCTTCACCGTATTGATACCACCGGCGGGCTTCAAGCCTACCATGATACCCGTCTGGTCGTAGTACTCCTTAATAGCCTGACACATCACATAAACGGCCTCGGGTGTTGCGCCAACTTTCTCCTTACCGGTAGAGGTCTTGATATAGTCGGCACCGGCATACATCGAAAGGATGGAAGCCTTCTTCACGTTCGACAGATTCAGCAGGTCGCCAGTCTCCAGAATTACCTTCATGGGCACAGCACCGCAAGCAGCCTTCTGTTCCCAGATTTCGTCGCATACGGTCTCATAGTCACCTGCCAGGAACTCACCAACATGCATCACGATGTCGACATTCTCTGCTCCGTCCTGAACGGCCAGCTGGGTCTCAGCAACCTTAATCTCAATCAACGCCTGAGAAGAGGGGAATGCACCGCTGACAACCGTCGGGATGACACCTTCTACCTCCAGTGAGTCTGCAACGAGCTTAGCGAAACGGGGGTATGTAACGACTGTTGCCACATGGGGCATGTCGGGATATTCGTGAGCGAACTTGTTGACTTTCTCTACCAATGCGAGGACGCTTTCTGCAGAGTCCTGAGTGGTCAAGGTAGTCATACAGACACAGCTGAACAGGAATTTCTTGATTTCCTCTGTGTCGTTCTTGGGAACTCTCTCTTCAACGATTTTCTTCACGGCAGCTGCTACCTCTGCTTCGTTCACATTGCAGTTGTACTTGCTCAGCGCCTGCTCATACTTGCTTTTCATTTCTTCCATAATACTAGGTTTTTAAAGTACAAATTAAAGTTTACTATTTTTGATATGTCTCTCTTTGTCTCGTTGTGTCTTTTTCTCTATATTCTTTTTCAACTCTACTGTGAGGTCTACCCCCGTTTGGTTAGCCAGACACAGCAGAACCCACAGGACGTCAGCCATTTCGTCTCCCAAGGCTTCTTGGCCATTGTCCTTGGCTCGTGGGTCGTCTTTCTTCCACGACTGGTCACCGTAACGGCGGCTGATGATGCGTGCCAGTTCTCCTACTTCTTCAGTCAGAACGGCCATATTGGTCAATTCAGAAAAGTATCGTACCCCATAGGTGGTAATCCACTCATCTACAGTCTGTTGAGCCTCTTTTATACTCATGGTATTATTCCTTGTTCTTGGTGTCCATGCAAATGGTTACAGGACCGTCATTCAGCAGCTCTACCTGCATGTCGGCACCAAATTCTCCTGTCCCTACTGGTTTGCCTAACGCCTCAGACAACTTGTTGCAGAACTCCTCATAGAGTGGGATAGAGTGCTCGTGAGAGCCGGCACGAAGCCACGAGGGTCTGTTGCCTTTTTTATAGCTTGCAAAGAGCGTGAATTGGCTGACCACAAGTGCCTCTCCGTTCACGTCTAAGATGGAGCGGTTCATGACGTGTTGCTCATCGTCAAAGACCCTGAGATTGGCTATCTTGCGTACAAGCCATTCAACGTCGTCCGAGTTATCTTCGTCACAGATTCCTATGAGTATCAGGAAACCATTCTGGATGGCTGATTTACGACAGCCTTCTATGTTGACGCTGGCGTGTTTAACACGCTGTATAACTGCTCTCATGCTGCAAATTTACAGAAAATTTTTGATACTTCCAAATAAAAACCGGAAAAAGTAAGGTAATCTACTTTCTGCACTAAGCTTACCTGTTACGTGACTAAGGTCACTTGACCCTGCGAATATAGTCACGTGTAAGTTAAGAACTAACTTCGTTGTTGAAGTAAGTATAGATGACGTTTGCTTTCGATGGTCCTAAGACTGCGGCAAGTTGTTCCAGGGTAGCTTCTTTGATGCGTTTGACAGACTTGAATGCCTTGAGAAGGTCGTCACGCGTCTTGGGACCCACACCCTTGATGTTGTCTAACTCTGACTGCAGGGCATGTTTAGAGCGTTTCTCGCGATGGAAAGTAATGGCAAAACGGTGCACTTCATCTTGAAGTTTTGTCAATACGCGAAACAGTTCTGAATTGGTTTTCATCCCTATAACATGCGGCGGAAAACCATAGAGCAACTCATTGGTGCGATGCTTGTCATCCTTTGCCAGACCGGCAATGGGAATATCTAGTTGCAATTGATCCTGTACGGCTTGACGTATAACCTCCATCTGTCCTTTTCCGCCATCGGCAACAATGAGGTCGGGTAGGGGTTCTCCTTCTTCTATCAGACGGCTATATCTTCGATCTACTACCTCTTTCATGGAGGCATAGTCGTCAGGTCCTACAACGGTCCTGATATTGTATTTTCGGTAGTCCTGTTTAGAGGGTTTCATCTTCTTGAATACAACGCATGCGGCCACCGCATCCGACCCCGAAATATTACTGTTGTCGAAGCACTCTATCTGGTAGGGAATCTTGGGCAGATGTAAGAGGTCCTGCAGCTCTTTCATAAGCCTGACTTGTTTCTGTTCAGGATTCAGTTTCTCGGCCTGTTTCAGTCTGTCAAACTTATATTGTTTGCCGTTCATCAATGATAGCTCCAGCAAGGTTTTCTTGTCGCCTCGTTGTGGTACGGTAATCGTAACGCCTTCCAGGTTGAGATCTATTTCCGAGGGTAGGATAATTTCCTTGGCATGGCTTTGGAAACGCTCTCTCATCTCTACAATTGCCAGTTGCAGAAGCTCCTCGTCTTTCTCGTCCAACTTCTTTTTATATTCAAAGGTGAACGATTGGTTTATTTGGCCATTGGATACATGGATATAGTTGACAAAGGCTGTCTTTTCATCGTTGGTGATGCTAAATACGTCAACGTTGTCGATAGTATGGCTGACGACTTCGCTTTTAGCCACAAATTGTTCTATCAGCACGTACCTGCGTTTTATTTCTTCTGCCTCCTCAAAACGTAGTTCCTCCGCCAGACGCAGCATCTCTTCTTTCATTAAACGTAGCACTTCGCGTGTGTTCCCTTTTAGGATTTCCCGTGCCTGCTCAATGTTTTTCAGGTACTCCTCGTGTGTTTGCTTGCCTATACAGGGCCCGAAACAGTTCTTGATGTGGTACTCTAAACAAACTTGATACTTCTTTTGCTTTACTCCCTCTTCGCTTATTGGTAAGCGGCAAGTACGTGGACGGTATAGTTTTTTGATGAGTTCCAAGACCGCATACATCGACGAAATATGGCTGTAAGGACCATAGTATGTTCCCCAATTCTTGTTAATGGTTCTTGTATTGAATATCCTGGGAAGATACTCTTTGGTAATACAAATGCTGGGGTAGGTCTTACCGTCTTTCAGGAGTACGTTGTAGCGTGGATTGTATTTCTTGATGAGCGAATTTTCAAGAAGCAATGCATCTTCTTCGGTGTTGACGACCGTATAGGTGATATCCCATATCTTTGATACCAATACCTTTGTTTTAAAGCGGTCAACTTCTGCATGGAAGTAGGATGAGACACGACTCTTCAGGTTCTTGGCCTTACCCACATAAATAATGGTGCCGTCAGCATCGTAGTACTGATAGCTGCCAGGCTTTTCAGGTAAAGCGCTTACAATCCCTCGTAGCTTAGCTATTCGTGCCTCATTCTCTTCCTTCGTCATCTGTTTTGTTTCACGTGAAACATTATACGGTTATCAGTGTTGTCAGCTCTATACCTTTGAACAAGTCTCTGCCGTGGAGGCCTTCGTCCCTGATCTCGATAATGAAGTTCATATAGATCTTTTTTGGATTGAAGTGCTCTACCAGCTTGTATGCTGCTTTGGCCGTTCCGCCGGTTGCCAGCAAATCGTCATGAATCAAAACCACGTCATCCTCATCAATGGAATCCAGGTGCATTTCGATGGTGTCCACGCCGTATTCTTTTGAGAACGATTCTTTGATGACTGTAGTTGGCAGTTTGCCCGGCTTTCTTGCTAATACTACACCGCATCCTAATCTTCCAGCTAAGGCGGATGCCATTACAAATCCACGACTTTCTATGCCGACAATCTTGGTGATTCCTTTGTCTTTATAAAGTTCTTCAAGTTCGTCTAGCATCTCTTTCATGCATTCGCCACTCTTATAAAGTGTCGTCACGTCACGGAAGTTAATTCCTTTTTGAGGAAAGTCTGGAATACATCTCAAGTTGTCAATTAAAAGTTGTTTGTTCATAATCTTCGGTTTTAACGTTATTATTGTATTGATACCTCTCTTCTTGTTTCACGTGGAACATTATCCAGTTTTATCTTCCCATCAATACCAGCATGGCGTTGATGTCGCTTGGGGATACTCCGGGAATTCTACTGGCTTGAGCGAGCGTTTCTGGTTGAATACGCTCTAATTTCTGTCGCGCTTCTGTAGAAATGGCGGTAAGATTGGGATAATCGAAACGGTCTTTGATTTTGATGTTTTCCAGTCGGTGCATTTTCTCGGCGACCTGTTTCTCGCGTTCAATATATCCTTTGTATTTGATATGGATTTCTGCAGCCTCGGCTATTTCTTCCTTTCTGTTGGGTAGTTGGTCGATGAAGGCTTTGAAGGCAGGAACGATAGTGTAAAGCTTCTCAAAGTTCAGTTCGGGACGAGCCACTAAGTCTTCCAACTTGCAACCGTAGACGAGTGGGGTAGAGCCGATGTTTTCCAATGCGCCGTTAACTTCTTTGGGTTTTATGGCATACGTTTTGCAATATTCTTCAATGGCTGCGACGTGTTCCTTTTTCTCCATCCACCAGGCATAGCGATCTTGTTTGGCAATGCCTAATTTGTAAGCCTTTTCAGTCAAGCGTGCATCTGCATCGTCTTGTCTGAGGAGAATACGATACTCTGCCCTCGAGGTGAACATTCTATAGGGCTCATCCACACCTTTAGTGACCAGATCGTCTATCAGCACACCGATGTATGCTTCATCGCGTTTCAGTTCAAAAGTTGGTGTTTCAGCTCCGTTGGCGCATCCTACCGAACCGGCCAGCAATGCTGCGTTTATGCCTGCTATAGTTCCTTGTCCTCCTGCTTCCTCATAGCCTGTTGTGCCGTTTACCTGTCCAGCCATAAAGAGGCCGCCCACCACTTTTGATTCCAGCGAATGCTTTAGTTGTGTAGGGTCGAAGAAGTCGTATTCTATAGCGTATCCAGGACGATAAATCTTTACATCCCGCAGGGCTGGTATCTTTCTGAGGGCGGCTATCTGCACGTCCATCGGGAGCGACGATGAGAAGCCGTTCAGGTACATCTCGTTGGTGTTTTCACCTTCCGGTTCCAAGAATAGCAGGTGTTGTGGTCGTTCTGGGAATGTGACCAGTTTGGTCTCGATGGACGGGCAGTAGCGAGGTCCAATGGATTGTATCTGTCCGTTATAGAGTGGTGAGTCGGCGAGTCCACTGCGTAGTGTCTCGTGTACCTTCTCGTTGGTGTAGCACACCCAGCATGGCAACTGCTGTAGTGGACGGTTTTCGCCCATAAACGAGAACTTATAGTAACCGTTCTCACCGTCCTGTCGCTCCATATCCTCAAAATGGATGCTACGTTTGTCTATGCGGACGGGTGTTCCAGTCTTCATACGAGCCGAACGGATGCCGTGTTGTGTAATGCTCTCCGTTAAATGAGGTACAGCAGGTTCGGCAATACGTCCTCCTGCTACCATTTTTCTGCCGATGTGCATCAGACCGTTGAGGAATGTACCTGCAGTTATCACGACGGCTTTAGCTCTCAATTCGCAGCCCCAGATAGTTTTGACGCCTATGACTTGGGGTCTTGCGACCGAATCGCAAGACACTGTTTCGGTTAAGAGCTCGTCGGCCTGATCTTGCCAGATATCGAGGTTGGGGGTGCTGTCAAGTACGGAACGCCATTTCCAGATGAACTTACCGCGGTCGCATTGTGCCCTGGGGCTCCAGACGGCAGGACCTTTCGAGCGATTCAGCATACGAAACTGTATAGCGGTGGCATCCGTCACCAGTCCCATTTGTCCTCCCAGCGCATCGATTTCGCGGACAATCTGTCCTTTGGCAATACCGCCCACGGCTGGGTTGCACGACATCTGTGCTATCTTGTTCATGTCCATGGTGACCAGGCACGTCTTAGCCCCCATGTTGGCTGAGGCCGTTGCAGCCTCGCATCCAGCATGTCCGCCACCAATCACAATCACATCATAATTCATTATCATGGGTACAAAGGTACAAATAAGTGCGAACAATACAAAATAAAAATCATTTTTTTAAAAACCTGATGTTATTTGTACCGATTTTATTACCTTTGCAGCCGCAGACTTAAATAGCTGAAAAGTAGTAATCATTTCATGACATATCTTGGCGAACTGATTTCAATAGGAGTCGCATTCTCTTGGACGGCGACGGCGTTGCTCAGCGAGTATGGCAGCAAGCGATTGGGCAATCTCACGCTCAACGTGTTGCGCATGTTACTAACATTGCTGTTCTCCGTGTTGCTTTTTACCGTTATTTTAGGCACTCCATGGCCTACTGGCGGCACCACTGAGGCCTATGGCTGGATGCTGCTCTCTGGAGTAGTAGGTTATGTGATTGGGGATTATTGTCTGTTCCAATGCTATATCATTATCGGTTCGCGTTTTGGTCAACTGTTCATGACGCTTGCACCTTTGGCTGCCGCTCTGATGGCTTGGGTGACACTGGGCCAGCAGATGACTTTTACAAGTGTACTGGCGATGCTTATTACCCTGCTGGGCATTGGCATTTCCGTATTGGGCCGGGGCGAGCATCATAAGCTGTCGTTGAAGTTGCCGCTCCACGGCGTGTTGTTTGCCATCGGAGCAGCTTTGTGTCAAGGTATAGGATTGGTGCTCAGCAAGATTGGCATGGATCATTACCAGGCAGGTGTTTTACCCGAATGGCTCGTACCGTTCAGTGCAAACTTCTTCCGTTGCATAGCGGGTTTGATAGGTTTTACCCTGTTGCTGTATTTCCGCACCGGATTCGCTCCTCTGAGACAGTCGTTACACGATGTCAAAGGGATGACGGTGGCGACTGCCACTACCATCTTTGGCCCGTTTGTAGGTGTCGGTTTTTCGTTGATGGCCCTACAGTACACCAGTGCCGGCATAGCCTCCACGCTGATGGCCTTGACGCCTATCATCATTATCTTGCCGTCTTACTGGCTCTTCCGCGAACCCGTTACTTGGAAGGCCGTGCTGGGTGCCGTCATTTCCGTTGTCGGTGTCAGTCTGTTTTTTCTGGCGTAGTCTCTGATTTCACATGATAATAAGATATGTTAGCAAACCATTATTACGAAGGTAAGATTGAGGCTGGTTGCGACGAGGCTGGTAGAGGTTGTCTGGCCGGCAGTGTATATGCTGCTGCTGTTATTTTTCCTGCCGACTACCAGAACGACGACTTGAACGACTCCAAGCAGTTGTCGGACCGTCGCCGCAAGCAGTTGCGTGCCATCATAGAGCGCGACGCCGTGGCCTGGGCTGTTGGAGTTGTCACTCCTGAGGAGATAGACCGTATCAACATTCTCAATGCATCCATTCTGGCCATGCACCGTGCATTAGACCAACTACAGGTGCGCCCTGAGGCCATTATAGTTGACGGAAACCGCTTCAAGCCCTACCGTCCCGTGGTTAACGGTTCACCGGTCGCCATACCCCATACCACCATCGTCAAGGGTGACGGCAAGTATCTCTCCATTGCAGCCGCTTCTATATTGGCCAAGACCTATCGTGACGATTATATGGACCGGCTGGCAGAGGAATATCCTCAGTACGACTGGTTATCGAACAAGGGATATCCCACGAAGAAACACCGCGAAGCCATTCGACAATACGGCATCACGCCCTACCATCGGAAAACTTTCAACATGTTGGGAGATGGTCAGCTGAGCTTTGACTTCTGAAAGAAGCGCATAGAAGTCTTAGTTCAGGCTCATGCGGATGGTGTGCATCACTCGGCATTTCAAACGTTCTACTTCGCTTGGCGACAATGATTCGCAGTCATGCAAATGGGTCAGGATGTCGAATGCTTTCAGGTAGGCTCGCCGTATTTGTGGTGCTGCCGTCAGGTAAGAAGTCCAATAAGATTCTTTATCGGAACAGGCGTCCATTGCGTAACGAATGAAGTCATCGTCCAGCAGGAACTCGTCGACCTTGGTATAGATTATTCTCTTCACAAATACAGTCTTTTTCTAAAAGACGCAGTATTTGTAGAAATGTCATCAATAAAAGTTGAATTTTCTTTTCCCCTTCACTTTCCCGTCTTTACATAGCAGCCTCGCGCAGTTTCAGCATACCGCGGTGCATCAGGTTGCGCACGCTGTGATAGTTCATCTGCATGATGTCGCAGATTTCTTCGTACTTGCGCTGTTCTATATAATATAAGGTGATGGCTTGTCGCTGGCGGCGGGTAAGGTGTTGCATCAGATAGGCAACCTGTGCCGACTGCAGGCTCTGCTTCTCCTGGTGCAGATAGTCGTTCTCCACGTCGTCGGTGGTGCAGCGGTATTCAAAATCCTCTGCGGCCTCCTCGCTGGTGAATGTCTTGCGACGGAACTCATCCAGCAGTCGGTTCTTAAGCGAGATGATGAGATAGGAGCTGAGGTTGTTGATACTGTTTTTGTCGTGGCGTTTCATGTAAACCTTGACAAACACGTCATGAATGCAGTCCTTCAACAGTTCTTGATCCTGAGTAAGCTTATTACCGTAGTTGTGCAACATCTGCACATACAGATCATACAACTGGGCGAAAGCATCGTCGTTGCCTGCACAGAACTGAGCAATGAGCTCACGGGTATGTTCTTTTAGCGAATTAGTAGCCATCAGAATAAGGCACTTATTATTAGTAGTAGTTCCAAATTTTCTGCTGCAAAGATAAATAAAAAAACAAAACCGCAAAAGAAAAATGGCAAAAAAGAATAGGAAAAACCATTATTTTAACGATTTTTCCTATTCAAAGGGTGTAAAAGGTTACTTTTTGCGTATCAAAAATACACTTTTTCCTTCCAACGTCACTTCCTTCTTGGCGGAGAGTGTCTTGATGACGTTTCCTGTTTTCTCGTCCAGCTGGTCGACTACATAACTGCCGCCGTCCAAAGCAACCTTCAACGGCGTTGCACTCTGCTTATAGTACAGGCGGTCCTTGTCGCCCTGCAGCAGATAGACATCTTTGGCGGGACTGGCTGCAGGCCGCATGGTGGCAATGCTTTGCAGTATGCTTTTGTCCTTGACGGGGATGGCTGCACACGAACCACCGGCCATAAGTGATGCCCAGCACATATCGGGATACTTCTGTGCAGAGTATATGACGGCCTTCTCGGGATATTGGCTGCGGTATTCGCTGACGGCGCGGTAAACATCCTCAAAGCGTGCTCCGCCGGTACGGATTTTTCTCATGTACTGGCGTTGTGCCATGTTTACACCGCCGGGAGGAGCATATTCGCCCTTGTTGTGATAGAACCACTGCTCGATGTCGATGATGTCAACCACCTTCGAGCGCACAGGATCCTTCAGGATGGCATCCTGCACGTCTTTGTTGACAGCCAGGTCTACCAGTACCTGTCCGTTTTCCTGCTCCCACTCAGCGACTACATCGAGCCAGAACTGCACGAAATGCAGCGGACCGGTGAATTCCTCGCCGATGGAGTGAATAACGTTTGGCTGGCCTTTAAATGCGTCCAGCGACTGTCGGATGTACTGCCGGTGCAGTTCTCGCAGCGTGGGGTTAGTCGTGTCGTAGAAGAGGGTAGCGGTGAAGATGCGCTTGTCGCCCGTGAAGTTGACAGGCTCCAGGAACGGTGTGCCGTTCACGTTGTTGGCTGTGCGCCAGGGACAATCCACCCAGTGTGCGCCAGCCTCCAGAATGTTGTGCTGGAAGTAGTGCTGGTTTTTCAGCAGCAGACCGATGTCTTCAGACTTCTTCGCAAACTGCTGCAGTCGCCAGAAGTACCACTTGTTGAGCGTTGTCAGGTCGTACTTGCTCATGCCGTCCCAGGCAAGATCTGAGTAGGACAGGGCGGCAGAACCGCCCTGCACACGAGCATCCTGAGCAGAACCGCCCTGCACACGAGCGTCGTGAGCAGTTGCCGTTGTGCTGGCGCCGATGCGGGCAAAAGGCTGTTCGTAGAAGGGAGCCCAAGCGTCGCCGTTTTTGCGGCGTATGCGCTCGTGGTCATCGCGGCGGCGGTCTGTCCACAGGCCGTAGTTCTGACTGAACAGCAGGGTATGGTTGCGCTGCATCTCACAGATGACACTGTCTATGCGGTCTGTGCCTCCTGTGCCTTCGTAGCCGGGAACAAAACGCGTCAGTGCATACTTGGCCTTAGCCATCGCAGCATCGGTGGTACGGCCGTTCCACCAAGGTGTCTGATGCTTACCTCCCACCAGCAATGCTCCGTCCTTGCAGAGCCAGCCGTTCTGCAGGGCATAGACGGAGTGGCTGTGCTTTTCGCTTTTGCCGGAAAGCGCCTTGTCAGCGTTCTTGCGGGCGGAAGCCGTTGCGGCAAACGGTTGGGTGGGGGAGGTATCGCCGTCGAAGCGGGCAGAGTCAATCCACTGCTGCATGGTGATACGCGGTTTCAGTGCCTCCTCAGCCATCCTGATGGCTTCTTCGATGGTTGGCGACGACGAGGCATTGGTGTTGCGCTCCAGCACGCGACACTGCTTCTGAATTCTAGCAGCCACCTCGTTGCTTGGGGTGTTATGGGATGCAGCTGACAGTCGCTTCTGCAATTGTTCGGCAAACAATGAATAGGGCTTTACGTGTTCGTTCATCTGACCGTAGTCGCCGTTGCCCTGCACTTGTCCCCAGCAGCCGTAGCTGACGTTGCGCTGCAGGGTGTCGGGCTGATAGCAGAAAAGCCCTGAGGCCGTCGACTGCCACATGGTGCTGTTGACGGTGCTCCATCCGGCCCCGAACTTCTCCAGTTCCCAGTTCTTGAAGACGATGTCGTTGCCGTCTATATTGACAATATCGAAGAGAATACCCGGAGCCCATGACGAGATGGCGCCACTGGGTCCGAAGGACTCCTTTGTCTCGCACTGTACATAGGCGTTAGGTCCTGGAGCCGTATGTCCTACGGCAAAATCGTTGATGCCGTGTTCCGAATAGCAGCGCTGGAAGAGCGTGTTCTCACCCATTGTCAGGAAGGTGCGTCTGCGGAAGCCGCCCATCTCCGAAACGGGTTGCAGCGACTGGCAGTCCTCTATTGTTACTTGTTGCGCTGACTTCTGTACGACAACTGCCGAACCGGCAAAGTGCCGGAAGTTGACCATACGCACCCAGCAGTTCTCTGCATCGGCCACGTAGATGCCGTCCCAGCAGTGGTCTTCATCCAGTGGGCGACGGCTGTCGTAGGTGCTTTCCAGCGACAGGTTCTCCACGCCGCACTCGCTGATGAGGCCTTTTGCCTCATAGACGATGGCCTTGGCGCCTCCCCACTGTTGTTCGATAGAACAGGTCAGCGGTGCATCGAGAGTGACGTTGTTGCCATTGATGGCTGTAACGGTACGGTGCCACTGCAGGTCAATGTCGCCCGGATGCCATGCCCAGTAGCCCATTCGCTTGCCTCCGCCGAACGACTGACAGCCCAGTGACGCTATCCACTCGACGGTTGAGGGTCGCCAGATGAGGATGCGCGAACCTTTGGACAGAGCGGCAGAAGCGCCCTGCACACTATTGTTCCTCTTGTTGTTCCCCTTGTCATCCTTGGCTCCGAGGATGGTGAGTGTCGTGGCGCCAGCTTGGACGTCGGACACAGCTAACGTGTCCTTTGCCGTGATGCTATGCGTACCTATTATATAGAGAAGCGCACCGCGGTCGTAGCCCGTCTTACGCAGCACGGTTCTGTTGCGCCCCATGCCTCTCACCACGACGCCGCCGGTGCGGATATACAGCGGCTGACTGAGCGTGAAGGTTCCCTCACCCAGCAGCACGGCACCGCGTAAGCCTGTCTGCTTGTTGGCTTTCTGCCTACTGACGTAGTCGATAGCCGCCTGCAGCTGTTGGCTGTCGTCCTGACCGTTTGGCAGAACATAGGTGGCAACCTGGGCATTAGGAATGGCCTGTTCCGAGTGATGATAGCCACAATATGAGTAATCCATCGGCAACTGCTGGGCTGCCGATGGAATTACAAATAGTGCGGTTAAAAAGCCAATGAGTTGTCTTTTCATACCGTTCGCGTTTTTTATTTCTTATTCTTTGCTTCTTCTATGCGCTTGTACCAGGCCTCGCGTTCTTTGACCAGGTCATAGCCACGCTTCGACAGCCAGTTGTTGATGCGTCCTTTGTATTTGCCGAACCACCCGTGCTTGGCGTTCGAGTTCTCTGCGTCGATGGCAAATTCTCGCGCCTCCTTCAGCCACGCCAGAATCTGGGCTTTCTCCTCTTCTTTCAGCGAGGGAATCATGTCCAGGTGGGCTTGATAGGTCTTGGGTACTACGCCGTACGTCATTCCGTCCTTGACGGCTTCGATGGTAGCCGCATCAACATACAGCGACAGGTCGGCCTCCAGTTCGAAGTGGTGCTTGTAGAGCTCGGCGTCGCGACGGCGCTCGGCACTCTCTATGATGCGCTGACGGTGGCCCTTGCCCTGAATGGAGTCCTTGGCGTACTGCTTCTTCTTGGCGCAGGCCTCGTGAATCTCGTTCAGCAGGAAGTAGCGGTTGGCAATGATGTTGCGCACATTCTCAGCCTTCTGGGCATCGGTGATGTTCAGGCCGTCGACAATCTTCTGCGATCGGTTCGTGATGTTCTGCACGTACTCGGCATCCAGGCCTTCGGTCTTGAGGGCAACCTGCGCGTTGACAGTGATGGTGAGCAGCCCGGCTATGGCTGCAAACAATACCTTTCTCATAGCTTACATCAGTTTGCCCTTGGCGGCCAGCGTGTCGTAGTTGTTGTTCAGGTTACGCCAGTCGGTCTTGCTCTGCGGATTGATACCGTTGATATACTTCTCGATGTTGGTATAGCCGTCGCCGTTGCAGTCCTTGACAGCATCGCTGGCGTCATTGGGGTTCAGACCGTAGCGTGTCTCCCATTCGTCAGGCATACCGTCCATATCGCTGTCCTTGTAGGGCTGCCAGCTCTTGTACTCAGGATAGCCGCCCATCTGGCGCGGATCGGTGATGATGCCCTGCTTGTAGGAGTCGTTGCCCAGACGGCGATACTTGAAGTAGCCCTGCTCGTTCTGCGACTTGGGGTGCAGTCCCCACATATTGCCGAAGGGGTTCTGCTTCACGCCCGTCTTCTTCTCCAGCTTGGCCATCTCCTTCTCGTAGTCCTTCACGTAGTATGCCTGACCGGTGCGGACCTCTTCGCAGATGCGCTGGTCGACAATGTCGCGACAGGGAATGTTGGCGCCTACATTGGCCAGCACCCACTCGTAGGCCTGTTCGGCACCCATCACCTTGATATGAGGCATGGCGAAGGGTTCGTTCGAGCGCATCAGAGCCAGCTCGGTCTCGTCAATGGCACCGTCTTTGTCGGCCGTCTGGATGCCACCGTTCCAGTTGTCCTTAGTCACCTCGGGATAACCCTCCATGACGTTGCCGACAGCATAGATGCGTCCGAACTGCTTGAAGGGGAACAGACCCTCTGAACGGCTCTCGCTCTTTGTGATGCGATGGCCTACGGGAGAATCCTTCGGGGTCAGAGGACCGGGCTTGTAGTAGTTGTTGATGAAGTTGAACATCGACTTGTACTCGCCGCCGTCAGCCACACGGTGTACCCAGTTATAGGTGACGTTGTTGACGAAGTTGAACACGCCAGCCCAACCGATACTGGGGTTACGACCTGTATTGTCTGCCCACAGGTTGCGCATGAAACTGGTGTTCTCGCCACCGATGGTTGAACCGAAGGCGTGGTTCCAAGTGTCCAAAGCCTTGGCCGAGATGGTGTTCTGGATGGTAACGTTCACCGTCGGCTTCTTCTCCATGGGCTTGCCGTTGTGCTTGTCGAACATGTGGCGGTAGAACGAGATGTTCTCGTCGCAGCCCCATTCGCACGAGCAGTGGTCAATCATGATGTTGCCCACGGGGTTGCCGCCGAAGGAGTCCTCGCGGTTGGTTACCAGCGTCTCACCGCGACGGAAGCGCATGTGGCGCACGATGACGTCGTGTGTGTCCACCTGGAACGACTCACCGGCAATGCAGACACCCTCACCGGGAGCCGTCTGTCCGGCAATAGTAATATAAGGAGCACGCACGTAGATGGGCGACTTCAGGCGGATGATGCCCGACACGTTGAACACCACGATTCGTGCACCACCCTGCTCACAAGCCCAGCGGAACGAGCCGGGGCCGTCGTCGTTGAGGTTTGTCACCGTCAGCACCTTGCCGCCGCGACCACCAAAGGTGAACATGCCGCCGCCTTCTGCTCCGGGGAAGGCCGGAATCTGAGCCTGGCGCAAATCGTAGGGCATACCAGCCCAGGGCACGTAGGGTCGGCCGGCCTTGGCTTCTTCAACGACAATGGGGAAAGCTACCTCCCATGCGGAGTCTGCATGAGCCTTCCACTGCTTCTTCTGATTGGAAATCAGTTGTTTGGCCTCGTCGGTGAGGTCGGGATATTGCGCGCTGGCCGTCAGCGAGGCCAGACCGGCAATAGCCAGTAGGAAAATTTTCTTCATATCGATATGTTTAGTTAACTATATTCTGTCTTTTAGACGATTCCCTGATATGATTGTCCCCACAATAAACTTTTTTTAGCACATGGGTGAACGTTGTCCGTCTCTGACAGCCACCAAGAGGGGCTAAAGTACAAAAAAACAAAAAAATTACCAGCCTTCTCGTACAACCTTGGCAAAAAAGTGTTATCTTTGCACACGAAACCCATTCTAATAACAAGCATACACATCGTTTAAAACACACCATAGGCCATGTATCAACAGTCGATTCCTCAAGACCTCGCCTTTTATATGCTGTACGGAGCTTCAGCCATGCAGTCGCTCATAGCGTGCATCTATCTGTTGTTCCGGCAAGGCAACGCCTTTTCCACCGATGTGACGCCACCCGTCCGTCTGCGCCGCTGGACGGCAGCCTTCTTTGCGGGCATGACGCTCAGCCACCTGTGGTATCTGCCGGTGGCCTCGCCCGTTTATAACTTTGACGCCATCCAGAGCTACTTAGTCGGTGGGCTGCTCGACAGTTTGACGGTATTTCCCCTGGCCATCATCATCATGTTTGTCATGCTGCAGGATCGCAAGCGACCGCTATGGCCTGTCGTCCTGATGGTGTCACCCCTTTGCTTCGGCATGGCGTGGTGCCTCCTTGTTCATAGCGCCGCTCCCATACAGTGGTTGTATTTGTACATCCCGCTGCTGGGCTTGGGCTTAATCGTCTATCTCGTCTGCGAGGTCAGACGCTACGGCCGCTGGCTGCGCGACAACTTTGTCGACCTGGAGCACAAGGAGCTGTGGCAGAGCTACCTGATCATGGCCCTCATTCTGTCGCTGTTCGGCTTCTATGTGTTCGGACTTGGGGTTACGTGCTACGAATACGTCGTTCAGGTGTTCGACATCATCGTGGTAGGTTTTCTCCTGTGGCGCATAGAGACGCTGAGCGACCTGAGCATCCAGCAGTCGCAGTCCTTCACCGCTGAGGAAGAGGCAGCAGTCGACGAGCTTCTGGAGGGTGGCGAGCTCACTTCCGCCAACTACGATGCCGTCGGTCTTCTGTTGCAGAAGCGATGCATCGACACCCATCTCTATCTGGAGCACGACCTGACGCTGATACAGTTGGCCAAGCTGATTGGCACCAACCGCTCGTATCTCAGCCAATATTTCGCCAGTCAGAATACGACGTACAACGCTTACATCAACGACCTGCGCATTCAGCATTTCATGAATCTTTACCGTCAGGCCATTGCCGATGGTCGGGATTTCACCGCCCTGCAGCTGGCAACCGACAGCGGCTACCGCAGTTACAGCACCTTCTCGCTTGCCTTCAAGCGCCAGATGGGAATGTCGGTGAGCCTCTGGATGAAAAGCCAGTGAGGTCCGTTTTCTTGTGTCATCATCATTTTGAGTGTGGACCGTTCGGACGGCTGTTGAGAAGTATTCTCGTGGCCTTTGAGAACATGTTCCGTTGAAATGGGGTGAAAATGAAGCTGACATTCGTTGGAATGGGAAGTTTTCTTGTCTGTGTTTTCGTGAAGGAACTGCTGGGCGGACGGTTTTTCTGTGTGCGGACACTATTTTTAACAGGGTGGTGGTGACTCTCAAAATCGTAAAAATCAGTCTCAAAATCGTCAAAAAATGGGTTTGACGGCGTTTTAGGGTTTGGTAATTTTAAATAATATGTTATCTTTGCACTATAGTTTATTACTGAACTAAAACAACTGTTAAAGGATTTTTCACAAAATCTCTCGATACGAATGAATAAATTTTAATTAATACAAACTAAAAAACAATGCTTATGAAAAAAATGGCAAAACAGCTTTTCGCAGCTGCAGTGGCTTTCGCAGCCCTTACCGCTTGTTCTGATTCTAACTTCAACGAAGTAGAGGCCGGTGCGCCCGCTTTTAATGGCTCTCAGCAGGCTATGAATACGGCCGTGCTGACCGATGCAAACAATCAGAAGGTTTCAAGTGTCTCTTCTAATTTTGGCACTTATTATCTGGACATCAAGACAGATGGTGTTTGGTATATCGAGCCCAGTAACAACATGGAGTTCACTCCTACCAGAACGTTTGGTAAGGGTAGTGCTCGTATACCTGTTCTGATTGGTAATAACTGGGCGGAGGCTCGTCAGTTGTCTTACAAGGTGAACTTCGTCAATGAAGGTAGCAGCATGCGTCGTGCCGGTGAGTCAAACACTCAGACCGTGATTCAGGAGTCAAGCACCGATCTGGCTAACTTCAGCAAGATTATCGACTCGAACAAATTTGTCGGCTATGGTTATAATTTTACCAAGCACAAGACTCCTGAATTGTGCACTGGCCAACCGGTTTTCAATATGGAAGCACTCAATGGCGATTCTTCTCTTGTCAAGAATGGTTATTCACCCCATGCAGAGGAAGATTATTTCTACGCTCACAGCCAGGAGGTCCTGGATAAGGTTGTTGCTGTCAATGGTCATCCTGGTGGAAACTTCGGTGCTGTCAAGTTGAAATTAGATTTAGACAACGTGAATGTTACCCGCAAAACTAACTTTGAAATGACCGTCATGCAGAAGTCATTGACTCGTTCGTTTTACAGCCGTGAGCTTATATGGACCAAAGCGTTGCTTAAAAATGGAGCATTTAGTGACGCAAACTTCAGTGAAGGTTTCAAATATTACAAGAAGCGTTTCATCGAACAGTGTAAAGCTGTCAACGGTGATACCGCCATATTAAAGAAAGGCGCTGCTAAAGAATTTTTCGATGTTATCGGTACACATTTCGTTAATAAAGCTATGTTAGGCTGTGCACTTGACTATAGAATGGCTGTTGCCGCAACCAAAGCCTCGAAAGCCACAGACGTGAAGGCCGCTCTTGACTTTAAGTGGAAGCAGCAGGTGAAAGACACTGCCAAGGTTGACTCTGCTCAACTGGATAGTCTTAAAAAATTACTCCCAGACAGTGTGAGAAAGAACTTCGTGTTCCAGGGTGGTGTTGCCGTTAAAGATTCTACATTCAGTGCAGCTTCCTCTACCTTTGCACAGTGCAAGTCGCGTGGCAATGAGGTAGGAAAGATAACCATCCTCACCAATGGTGGCACGCTCAACAGTGCTGACTTGGCAGAGTGGATGCTTAGCTATAGCCCAGAAAAAGCTGTGATGACTGAGATGGTAGTTCAGCCTATCTACCGACTCTTTGATGATAGCACCAATGCAGATCCCGACGAAAAGGTTGCTTATAAATGTCTCAAAGATATAATCGATAAAGAATATAGTCTCGAACCTGCACAGGACGGTTTTGGCAAGCTCAAAGAGTAACGCCTAAAATCGAAATAGTTTTTACACCCGGTTTAGACTGTTAAAATGATTGCAAATATGAATAGGAACATATCTTACTCGGTACTGGTGCTTGTTGCCGCCCTTGCGGCAGCATGCTCCGGTAGCGAGGATATGGTAAGCAATGAGGTGGCTGGCGGCGAGGGCAGCAATGCTCCGTTTGCCATTCTCGGAACCTCCGGGCAAGGCGTCGTGAATACAGGCGCCTCCTATGGGGAGTACACAGCCTTCATCAACGTGCCGGGCAAATGGTCAATAGCAACTTCTAAAGGACTGGCGAATATCTATCCGTCATCCGGCGAAGGTCCCACGACGGCCGTCCTTCAGGTCGGTGAGAACTGGGGAGCGATGCGCGAGAATGTGCTGACGCTCGTGACTGAGGACGCATCCGCCGAGGGTGCATCCAGACGAGCAGGCGACGCCAATGAGTATAAGTTGTCTATCGTTCAGACGAGCAGTCCCGAGTTGGAGTCCATCTCGAAAGTGTTCTCTGCCAACAAGGGTGCCGGCTATAGCTACATGCCCGGTGGCGAATATTGTGACGGAGCCCATCTTCAGTTGTTCAACCTCGTCACGCTTGACAGCATCCAGCGTGCCACAGGGGTTTTGCTGATATCCGACGCCATATTCCCACAGAGCATCGAAGAGGTTATCACAGCTGACAGTGAGGATGCCCTCATCAAAAGCCTTACCGTCAATGCCTCGGCCAGCATCGACTATAGTGCGGTGAAGAGCAAGGGTAAAGGCGGCAGTGGCAGCGGCAGTATCGGTGTCGATGTGGGAAAAGGTCATGAGGAGAAATCTAAGAACAAGTACGCCCTCAAACGAAAGTTGACCACCCAGTTCACCCGTGAGATTTACTACATGAATATCATGGCTCTGCTGAAAAAAGCCACCACGCGTGAAGAGAAGATCAAACTGCTGTCACCAGGCTTTTACTCCGTTCAGGATGAATTTGCCAAGGATATTGCTGCCGCGAAAGACAAACCCAGCAGGCAGTACGAAATCTGCGACAGGTTCTTGGATGCTGTTGGTCCATGCTTCATCAGCAAGTCGGCGATGGGTTCCGTGCTCGACTATCAGATTAGTGTCGACAGCACGCTGCTTCGCGACACGTTGAATGTCAAGGTGGCTCTCGAAGTCAGCTTCCAGACCAAAATCAAGAATAAGGACGTAGGTGGTAAGGGCTCTTTCGATATTGGCGTTTCCAAGGAAGCCAGCGATTTGAAGAGTAAGACGACAGCCACTGTCAAGGTGCGTGGCGGTGATGTGAGCCAGGTATGTGTGCTGGTCACCGGCGGTACGCTGGAGAATAGTGATGTCACGGCTTGGCAGAACAGTTGCACTCCCTCCATGGCCGCCATGGTTGATATGTCGCTGGTACCCATCTATGTGCTCGTTGCCGATGACTATGCCCGTGGAGTATTGACGGGATACTTTCAGTTAAAAACAGGAACGCAATGACGTCTGTACGTGAATAATCAAAATCATATGATGAACCGTATATATTATATGCTCCTTCTGGCCTTAGTCCTTGGAACAGCTTCTTGTACCAAGGATGAAGAGCTGTCAGATGCAGCTGGCAAGAACCGTGCTCCTGCTGCACAGCCGACCTATGTTTCCCGCCTGTTGGCACCTCCGGGCTTTGAGCGCGGCGTGGGCTATGCTTATGCCACAGGTGCCGAGTATCTGGATGGAGTTACCTTCAACATCTTCAACCTCAACTATCTGGACTCCATCCAGTATGTCAAGGGATTGAACTTCGTCAGCGACGATTATACGCCGTATAGCGAGGAGCAGGTGATTACCGGCGAGACACGCAGCGCTGTGTCCAAGCAGTTGGCTCTGTCTGCCAGCGTTGGTGTCAACGTCATTGTGGCAGACATCAGCGTGACGGGTAATTTCTCTAAGGGAAGCGTCAAGGAGAGCGAGTCCATGTTTGCCATGAAGCGCACCAAACGCGTCGCATACAGCCGCGACCTGCAGTACAAGAACATCATCATGTACTACAAGGAAACAGGTGACAGCATGGTGTTTGCACCAGGATTCTATGCCGACTGGAAACTGCTGGAGGGCAACAACGTCAAGGAGGGAGACGTCAGCAACAAGATGGTTCTGGACTTCGTGAACAAATGGGGTCGCGGCTTCGTGGCCCGTTCGTTCATGGGAGGCGTGTTAGAGTATACCTTGCAGATTGAAAAGTCTGCACTCACCGAGACTATGAGTGCCGGTATGGCACTCAATGCCAGCATTGGAATTCTTGTCGGTGTCGAGGCATCAACCAGCACGCAGACCGAGCAGTTCAGCAAGGTATCCCGCGACCGCTACAACCTGGACATCCATGTCCGCGGCGGCAATGTTCAGGCTGTCACCGAGATATTGTCAGGAGTCCACCCTGCCCCCCAGGGCATCAAGGAGTGGATGGAAAGTGTCAACTTCCCTCCCGTTCCCGAAAGCGAGAAACTGAAGCAGTGTGCGCTCACCGACGTGAAGATAGCATCCATGGCTAATCTCTTTACAGGAAAGGTGCAAGACCGTGTGAATTACATTTTGCGTACCAATGGGACGAAATAGGCAAGAAAACAGGAATTAGGTATGAAGTACACCTTATTATATATATTTATAGCAGCAGGCATGTTGACAATGGCATCATGCAGCAATGACGATGATGCGCCCGTTGCCAGTGAGCCAACGAAGGGTCTCAAGATTCCCGAGGACGCTTTAAAGCCTATTTCATGGCTGAGCAGAGCTTATAGTCCTGAAGACATCAAGGCTGTTGAAGATGACATCAGCGCCATCCGTGGTGCCGGCTATACCTATAGGGATAATGCAAACTATAGTGTCGGTACCGATATGGAGGTGTTCAATACGCGTAACCTGCGTAATCTGGAGAAGAAGTACATGACCTCTTTTCTGGTCGACGACTACAATCCCGCTTCCGACCAGCAGTTCTTCTACAGCACCAGCGTCAAGGCCTTGAAGGACTCTCTGGCACTCGACATCGGCATAGGTTTTGGAGCAGGTATGTTCTCGGTCGATGTGGATGTAGCCTTCAACAAGAAGAGCTTCTCTACCCAGAAGAGCTACTATTCGATGATGCGCCTGAAGCAGAGCTATTTCTCGCGCGACCTCAACTACCTGAACCTGCGCGCACTGGTTTCCAACGCCGTAGCTAACTCATCGGTCGCCAACACCTACGTCAGCATTGACGCTGACTCTCTGGCCAAGGTCGTACCCCTGTTCAAAGAGGTCTATGCCCCCGGTTTCGCCGATGTGATGCAGAAATTTGTCCGCAAGGTCCATTCCGCTTCGTCAGCATATACTGCCAGCGGTTACTGCCGTGAATTTATCGAGGAGATAGGTTCCGGTTTCGTGAAACGCTCCGTGTTAGGCTGCTCGCTGGACTATTACAACACGACCTCCATGGACTCCGTGTCTTCTTCGCTCGACGTGAAGGTGGCCCTGGAGTTGTCTGTTCAGATTAAATTTGTCAACATCCGTACCAATATCAGTACCGACTACAAGGAAGCTGCCGAGAAGTGCAACCGTAATTCAGAGAGTCATATCACCGCCCGTGGTGGCGATGTATCGCTCGTGACGGCTTTCACCACTGGTCAGGAAGCAAAGATAGACTCGCTGACACTGAAGAAGTGGCAGGCTACGGTGACACCGAAGGATGCAGCACTCATCGATATCCGACTCGTACCTATCTACGAGGTGATATACGATGCCAAGGCACGTAACATACTGAAAAGCTACATGGATAAATCATTACGCAACTACGAAGATGACTGAAATGAATATGTATCATACGACCCAACGGATGGGAAATAGCAAGAAACTGGCTATGAAGGGATTGCTTGGAATGGCATGTCTCATAGTATCTCTGTGTTTTGTTTCCTGTTCCGACGACCCCATCAGTGCCACGGCAGACACGCCTACCACGCTGAACCGTAGAGCCTACACCGATGAGCAGATCAAGCTGCAACGCTTAGGCTATGCCTATAACGCAGCAGGTAGCGTGATGGATGACAAGTACTTCACCACTTCACCCATCCTCGACATGCAACGTCTCAGGAGCTACGAGGCAACGTTAGGACTCATCATCAACTCCGAGCGACGCCATTATACGACCATGGATATCTTCAGCGGTAACACCCTGGAGGAGATGGGACATTCGGAGACCAAGTACACCATCGACGAAACCGGTGCCATCGCAACTGGTAAGTATTACCGTGAGAATAATGTGCTTTCTGTTACCACATGGCACAATAGTTATAAGGCCCACATGTTCATCAAGCACATCATGGCCACCATGACCATGGACGTCGGCATGCTGCAGTGTCTGAATCTCGACGAGCTGGATGATGATAACAGCATCCTTGCGGCAGACTTCCGACAAGCCGTCAAGGAGCTCGTCGCCAAGACCGAGGACGGTATCACCGAGAACGATGCCAAAACCTTCTCCGAGAAGTACGGCACACACCTCGTCGTGTCTTCCAACTTGGGCGGTATGATTGAGCTGACGATGCAAATCGAACGCGACTCCTGCGTCGACAAGAGTTATACAATCAATCAGGTGACTGAGGTCCTCTTCGGCAAGGATGTCGTCAAGACCTCTCCTCCCTCTAAGGTCGTTGAGAAACTCGTCAGAAACACCGTTCAGTACGAAGGCCAGATCCAGGTCAAGGGTGGCACTCCCGAAGACTGCGATAAGCTTCACAGGACTTTCGACCACAAGAGTGCTGCTGCCAAGAAAATCGGTGATGGCGACTACTATGGCTGGGCCAACAATATCAGTATTGAGCCCAACAGCTACAACGCCTCCTTCGTCAGCGGCCGCTTCCTGCCGTACTACCAGCTCTTTGAGAACGTTACCACCCGTAAGGTGATGCGCAAGGTCTTTGAGCTCTACCTGAAGCAAGAAGCCCCCACCAAGGAGCCTTACGAGGCTCCCTACGGTTCCATACTGGTAGAGGGCAACTATGGTCCGGATGTGAGAGTCGTCTATAATGGTTCCGACAAAGCCTGTATCCTCTGTAAGGAGTATGTTCCCTCCATTCGCAGCGACTCAACTTGTATCGTGGCCTATCCGCTGATTAAAGGTAAAGATGGCAATATGCGTCCCTACCTGTATTCCGGACTGTTCGTTGGCGATGAGAGCCACCGTCCCGGCCGCGTTATCTGGCAAGGCAGTGCATCGACATACATTCCCAACGACAGCATCCACGCCGAGAGCGATACCCTCCGTATCAGAAACCTCTTCGACAAGAAAACAAAGAGGCTGAAGAAGTTGTACTTCTATTGGGGAGCCGTTCAGCCCTGTCCCTGTCCTACCAAGACAGAGCAGCCGTTGGACTATCAGTCCGTCGTCGTCTCCGAACAACCCACTGTTGCTGCTGAACCGATGAATTTTGCAAAGGTTGCCAGCACCTTCTGGTCGGTGAAACCGGTAAGGCTGAAGAATGACAACATGCGCACATATTGGGAGAAAGATTCGGCATTTGTGAGATTCGCAAAGGACAGATATTCAGAAAATGGCGGATTATTATATAAGAACAGCGCAGGCTACTGGTTCGCCCTGATAGACGGCGGCGACCATATCAAGCGTGCCGGTGAGCGTACTGGCGACGAGGACGGCCATCTAAGATGGGCTGACGCCGTGAGCAATTCCGTCAAGGCTATCGGTCTGGGTGACTACCTGCCTTCTGTTATGGAGTCGCAGAGCATCACCAAGATGCTGGGAAACCGCATGAGCATATTCTACGAGCGCTTAGAGAATGGCCGTAACATACTCGGATTGAACTGGCCCAACGGCTACTGGGTACTTTCAGATCCCAATCAACCGACGATGGCCATCACCTGGCAGCAGAACGATGCCAGTGCATTCCCCGTTGTTACAAGCGATGAAGGCGAGGCGCGCATCATGCGTGTCAGTGCTTCAGGAACCGATTTGTTGCTCGACTATCCAGAGTATGTCAGTGCATTCAACTATTCCAGTCAGGAGTTCTTTAAGTTCTTCCCGATTTATATTACGATCAAAAATTTTGGCAAATGACAAATATGAAGACGAAAAAAGAAATGAGACGGACCAGCGTAAAGACAGGAAAGTCGATGAAGTGGCTGTTATGTGCAGCATTCTTCACTCTTCACTCTTCACTCTTCACTTTATTGACATCCTGCTCTCGTGAGGACGACCTTCAAACGGCGGTGGAGGAATACGACCCTTCTAACGCCTATGGCGACTACACGGAGGCTTACTGGCGGAGAGTACATGAGCAACAGCGCATAGCCTACATCGGCGACCTCTATCGCAGCTATGGTGTCGGTTACGGCTACAACGGTACCGGAAAGTACAGTAACTACGACGAGGTGCGCGACCGTGTCATCGATATGGATTTTATCAAGAAGTTCGATGAGGAACACGGCTCAACGACCTTGGTCGACGACGTCTCTCCCTCGTCCTTCCATCATGTCTTCAGCGGCACGGATGCTATGACCATCTGCGAGAAGCTCACTCGCCAGTCATCCGTGAAGGTGGATGCCATCCTGTTTCAGGCTGAGGCCACGACAACTTTCAACAAAACCGACATGACGAGCAACGAGTTTGCTTTCTGTATCATTAACGACGGTCTGACCGTAGCCTCGCGCCACATGGAGCCTTATGACCTCCTGCATATTGCCCGCCAGCATCCCGAAGCATTGTCCAAGGGCTTCCTTCGCTATCAGCAGCTGGCTTCAAAAGCCATCAATGAAAACAAGCTTACCGATGCGCAGCGCATCATTCAGAACATGCTCCAGACCTACGGCACACATATCATCTATCATGCCAAGTTGGGCGGCAAAATCAAGCTCAGCACCACGATGAACCGCCATGTCACTGACTCGCGTGAAACGGTCGACAAGCAGGCTGGTGCTACCTTCCTCTATTGCGTCGGAGGCAAAGACGGTACGGAGACACAGGACTGGGTGACCAAAACGCAGACAGACCGTGAAACCCACGTCGAGGCACTCGGTGGCAATAGCGCTCTCGCCCTGCAGCTGGCTGGAATGCACGACAGCAGTAACATGACCTTGAAGAGCCAGGTGGTCGACCAGTGGTTCAAGTCCCTCAAGTTCACCCCCGGCGGCAACAAGGACGACAACAACGTAGAGCTCATCGACATCAAGGTTGCCCCCATCGCCGACCTGATCATCGATCCGCAGGTGGCCAACCTATACAATCTGATGGTCGGCAAGTACATCGTCCACGAGACCGACGTCATGCCGCGTGTACGAAAGTCTGTCTATGCCAAGATACCAACCTCTTCCCTCAAACTCGCCAACCCTTCTACCACGACGAAGGTTGAAATCGACCATGAGATTATCGGCGAGATTGTCGACGAGTATGTCAAAGGCATCGAATACACCGTGTTCTACCCAACCCTCGGCGGCAAGATGTGTCGTGAGGGTCTCGGCCGTCGCTGCAGTGACGACAGCCTGTTCACTATCACGTGGTCGTATCTCCCGGGAGAGGAGCTTCAGGCCAAGGCCTACGCCACCCCACTGGTACGACTCAACTACGATGACTACATCTACTATAACAATGGCGACATCGATATCTCTCCCAAGGAGAAACAGAACTACGTCATTGCCGGCGACAACAACATCACTGAGGCTAAGCTCTACATGTGGAACGACACTTGCACATCCAACATGAAGATTGGTCCCTTCTATCTGCATCAGGGCGTGTTGGCCAGCACCAGTGAGGACAAGTCGGCCATGAATACCATCCGCACCCTGCTCAAAGATGTCCCCGTGGGCTATGAAGTCGCTTCGACGGGAAAGCTCAACAATATTATAAAGTTCATGTATAAATCTGGCCAGGTATTCGGTCCGTCGCAAATCGAGGAGAACGCCGCGCCGTTATTCTTCAAATATAAGCGGTTTGTCATCAAGGACGACCAGACCAACCAACACGGTATTTTCATCCTCAACCCCAAGCAAGACCATGTCACGCCGTTGACGCAGGATCTTGTCGGTCAGGCGTTGCTCTGGCGCAAGTCAGATTTTGAACATAAGTAGATGAAACCTGAAAAAATGAAAATCGAAATATGAAACAAGCGCTATTCACTATTCTCTTTTCACTATCCACTACCGCTGCCATGGCTCAAGGCTTTGTAACGGAAATCAAAGTTGTGGCAGTGCAGGAAAAAGACAGTCTTGCACCCGAGGCCAACGGCTATTATGGCGCAGGTGACTTCGATTTGGATTTCCGCAAAGGACGTGGCGGTGGCTACGTGTTTGCCGTATTTAAGACCGGTACAAACCCGAACGATTACATCACCGACGTGATAGTTACGAATAAAAAGGGGGATGACTATAACAAAGAATTCAATGAGGGGGGAAAGGTTTACACACCGACTCCCTTCTACCAGGCGCATTCACACTTGGACAAGACCTATTCTGGCGGACTGAACGGCCGCAACTATAGCATTTATGGTGGCGCATACCCTAAACAGGACCATGTCTATGTATCCCATACTGGCAACAATGATTTCAACCAGCGCGTGCTCAAGTGGGCGGAGGTCAGGAGTAGTAAGCCGACACCGCGTAGCGACCAGTCTGTGAGCGGCGGTCATGCCGGTGGTGGACGCTATTTTCTCTTTACCTGGCATCATCACAAATCGCAGTACAGGAAATTGCCCAACGGAAGCATCCAACAGCACGAGCACTATTGCAGCCTTGACGGATGCAAGCTTAGCCTCAAAGAGCCCCACCGCTTCCAGCAGGCCTACGGTCATGATGCATGGATGCAATATACCAAGAAAACCAGCAAAATCAATCCCGACTCAGTACACTACAAGAAATGTAAGGATTGCGGACAAGAGGTTACGGAGAAGCATAAATTTGCTACCTATTCCGCTGACTGGGGAAACCACAACCAGCGGTGTCTGGTGTGTGACTATGTCATTAATGCGCAGCACAAGGGCTTTGGCAAGGAGAAGTTGCCTGTCGACGATTACAATCACATGATTTACTGCAGCGACTGCCAATTCATCAAGAAACTCCCCCATTCGTTGGAGCGTCGCTCCGTGGTGAGACGAGACTGCGAAAACACCCTCGTGAAATATACCTGCAGCAAGTGCTACCATATGGTGTACTTTAATGAGCCTGGCATGGGCCATGAGTTCGACGAAAATGGCTTCTGCACCCGTAAGAAGTGTCTGCACCCCTACGAGCGTCCCGCTGTGGAGCATTCCGGTAGCGACAGCACCTATGTCGTCAAGACCTTCGGCAACCTCTACTGGATAGCTGACTATGTCAACAACCGCCGTCCCAAGACCCATTTCCGTCTTGCCAACGACCTGATTGCCGAAAACTTCGTCAAGTTGCCCTGGCAGCCTATCGGCACTACTGACAGCACGGCATTCGAAGGAACCTTCGACGGTGGCGGCCACGTCATCACCATGCTCCAGACAGAACAACCCGTGGCTGGCTGCGGCTATCGCGGACTCTTCGGTGCTATCGGCAAGGGTGGCGTCGTGAAGAACGTAGGTATGGCAGGATGCGACATACGCGGCTGGGACTATATCGGAGCCATCGCGGGTGTCAACGAAGGTACCATTGACAGCTGTCACGTGATATTCTCCGTGATGAGCTCGATAGATATGGGCAGGAATCTCGGCGGTATCTGTGGACTCAACAAGGGCACCATCAACAAGTGCACCACCGAAAGCAACGTCTGGGTTGGCGGTGTGCGCGACTATGCCGGTGGTATCTGTGGTACCAACGCCAAGGGAACACTGACGGGCAATGTCTTCGAGGCCATCTGTGGCAGCGGATCGGATGCCACGTTGCCGGAAGCGGCGTCAGAGCAGTAAGAATTGAAACTTGAAACATGAAACTTGAATCTTGAAACATGAAACTTGAAAGAGATATGGGCAGGAAGTTTTTTTATATTTTGACCGTTTTATTGTTTTCCCTTTCCATCAATAGCTTTGGCTACGGGATTAAGAAGCCGTTTCTTTGGCAAGGCGGCACCACGAAAGATGGCATCGTCATCTCCGAGCCTCAGTTGGACGGCTTCCTCGTAAATGGAACTAATTCAGGATTGTCTGTCGTAGAGAAAAAAAAGAAAGCCACGATGATTTTCGACGTCATGATTCCTAATGGGAAAGTGGCTGATCTCGAATACAAAGTGTTCATCAAGTTAGGAACAAAAGAGAATGCGTTGTCTGTAGGCAATATACTGATTTTTAACACAAAACTCGATAAAGACATCGTCAAGCATCATGAAGAGACTGAGAAGATTCGTTTTAATTCAGAGATTGTCCGCATTCCTTCCGGAAAGCATACCATTACGATGGAAGTCAGTCTTGAAGGACAAAATTGTATCATGGTGGGTGCCATCAACGCCATGTATATTCATGTCCATGATTTCAGCGAACCGAGGTTAATACGCGAACCGATATGTGGACAACGAGGTGAAAACAATTCCAAATGCACCGTTTGTGGCGCCGACAGCACGATCTATCTTCCTCCTAAATACACGGCTCACAGCCTGAAGGAAAGCACTACGACCAATACCAGCTGTCTGTCCAATATGGGCAAATTGCGCCTTTGCGAGCACTGTCCCTATTCTGAAATAGAACGCAAAGACAGCATCAAATCTCATATTTTTGGTGCAGACGACAAATGCACCGTATGCGGAATGCACAAGCCTAAGAGCAATGCAGACCATTCGGTGTACGAAGTGTATGATGCCAGTGAGATGCGTGTGCTGGCTGAGATGGTTCAGTTGGGCCAAATCCCCGGTAACATCGGTATTGACATCAAGGGCGACCTGATATTCAGCAATGAAGTAACCATGCTGCCCTTAGGCTCCTTCGAACATCCTTTCCAGGGCGTGCTTAACGGCAACGGCCACCGTATTCGCGGTATCGTCAACTGCTTCCAGGGCGTCGACTGCTTAGGCCTCGTGGGCGTGGCCAAGGGAACAATCCGAGAACATGCCGTCATTGCCAACCTCATTTACGATGCCGAAAACACCATGAAGGGTACAGCCTGCGTAGGCGGTATCGTGGGCTATGCGGCCTATTGCGACATCGTCAACTGTGCCAGCTTCGGTGTATTGGAAGGCCAGAACTATGTCGGAAGCCTCGTGGGATATGCCGACCAGCACGTCACCTTCCAGAATTGTGCGTCCGTATCACCTATCAGAGCTGCAGGCCATTGGAACCCCATGGCATGCGGTTTGCCATACGGTCACATCCTGAACAGCTATGGTGCTGCCACCAACAGCCTGGACGGTGAGCCGGACCAACTGCCCACCGCCACCTTCCGCCATTGTTTCACCACACATGGCGCGGACGTCGGTCTCAAGTTAGTCAGTCGTGACGTGATGCCAACTTATAATATGGTGGAGATGCTCAACGAAGAAAGCGACTCGCCAACCTTCATGATGTCACAGGCCGACGCCTATCCCCTTCCGGTGGTCAATAACGACATCAAGGCCATGCCCAATCCTGACATCCCCACCGTGTGGACAGCCATACCGCGTCGCGTCCGGTTGTCAGACCTTACGGAGGACGGCGGTATTGAGCTGAGTGAGAAGGAGCGGGAGGTAGAGATCATTGGTGCCTATTCCGACGAGGACGCTCTTGCTGCCTTAGGCACTTCCGTTGAGGAAATCATCCGGAAAGATTCCGTGGACTATCCTGATTTATTACGCACATACATGGTGACACGCAGTGTCGTGGAGGATGAGTTGGAACTCTTTGCACCCATGACCGGAGGTTCCCCGTTGGGTTTCGAGTCTCACATGTTTGCTCCCGATTCGAGCTATGTGAAGTTGACAGAGTACTATATCTCCACATCCGGCAATGCCAAGCCATTGACAGAGACTATTGACGACAAGTCAGGAGCCGAGGAATACATCGATGAATACGAAGTGACGGACGGCGCCCACAATCTGGTGTCACGTATCATCGTCGAGGACGAAAGAGACGTCACCTATCAGGAGAATATCGATGGCAGTCTGCAGACCATCTGGAACATCCGGACCGTATACAACGAGGACGACGAAGCCATAGCCGCCGAAGTGTTTTCGCATAACACTACTACGGGCGAAACCAAACTGGAGTATACTTATGATTACACCACTTCAGAGCCGTCATCAGCGGAAAACAAATATTATTCGGAATATACGGACGAGGCGACCAATACTATCCATGCCCTCTTCAACGACCTGGACAACACCACGGATGAGGTCATCTCCCGTTTACATTTTATCATCAATGCCGACGACCAGATGATCAAGCAGATTATGACGGAAAAAATGATTGACGGTGAGCCCTACCTGACAGATGGCATTTATTTCGTCTATGATGAAGAAGGTGTCCTGGTGCAGGCCGTGGCTTACGGACCGAAAGATAAGAACCGGCCCGGAGAAAATCTGCACCCCTATCTGTGTTTTGACTTCCTTGGTCTTTGGGAGCCTACTCCCTATCCTACGGCTATCAAGGTACCCACAGTGGCAAAGCCGTCATTGCAGAAACATGCAGACCAAAACGTCTACGATATGCATGGTCGTGTAGTGCGCCGTGTTACCAATCTGCAGGATCCGTTTAACGGTCTTCCCAGTGGACTCTACATCTATCAGGGCTCTAAGTATATTAAGAGGTGAGAGGTCAGAGGTGAGAAAAAAGAAAATTGACAATTGGACATTGAACTTTGAACGTTATGAAAACAGGTGGATTATTCGCAGCACTGATGTTGTTGGTCTCTGTCAGCGTAGGTGCACAAGATTTTAATATATTGAAGTCTACTCACTACACCATGGAGCATGGAGGAGTGAGTATTAGTCCACAGACTTGTGCTGCCGGCGGTACGGCGAAGGTCGATGTCAACCCTGAAAAGGGCTATGGCTTGTCGAGAGGCTTGTTCTATGCCAAGCGAAACGCCAGTGGCGGACTTGGTGACACCAAAACAGCCAAAAACACGAGTTCGCATCCGTATGACCGTGGCAACGAAACACAGAACTTCGAGTTCACAATGCCCGATGGCGACGTCGAGGTGTGGGCATACTTTGCTCCCTTGGATTCGCTCATCATCCTTCAGCCTAATTCTGCACCCGACAAGTTAGTGGCGCTGTATGGGGCCCGAGTAGAAGACGACTCTGTCGTGGTAAAGAATTTGCCCGACATGCCAGTCGTCTTGGTTCCCGTTTTGAGCGATGCTCATAAGAACACTTACGAACTGGTGGATGTCGAAATCACCAATATCAATCCGAGCCTGGTCATCAGAAGTAAGGATACCATCGAGATTAGGTTGCCAAACACGAACAAGACCGTACATGTCACTCCCATCTTCGGCAAGAAGAATTATGAAGTTGTTTTGCCCAATAAGTTGGACCACATTGAGGCCACTTTGAGCAATAACGCTCCGAAGGGACGCGAAGAGGTCGATCTTACGCTGGTGACAGATAAGGGCTATATCCCTGCTAATGTAACCATCACGGGCTGCAAGTCGTCGTGGCTTGTGAGCACGGAGCGTCTTGAAGGCGGCGCATGGAAGACCGTTTATCGCTTCAAGATGAATATGGAGAAAGTCACGGTCGAGTATAGTGTTGAGGAAGTACATTCTTTCAGCGTCAATGACACCAAGAAATCCAATCGCGTCAAGACCTTCGTTCCCGAGATGATTCCTGGCTATCCCGGCGTGGCACGCGTGGGACAAGAAGTTCCGGTGATATTCTTCATGGACGAATCCTTCAGTGTCACTTACACTGCACCAGGCGCGAGCAATACGATGGTGTACCATAATGTACTGAAGAACAGTTTTGCTGACGAGGGTATGAATGGTTGGAAAGATACCACCCAAGGCGATCGACTTCCCATCGAGACCTTTACCAATCCCGAAGGCAATAAATTTTGGCGTACCAGCGGAAGCAACAGCATGGAGCAGACTGTCGACCTCGCTAAATTCACCATCTCCGACAATGCTAAGGAGGGTAACAAATTGAAAATGGGAGCCATTGCCAGTATCATGCCCTACGGTTCCCGTCTGGCAAAGGTTAGTATCGTATCCGAGGGTAATGGCAAGACTGAGAATCAGCCTATTGCCGACCTTCCCGGAAATGTGAAGGACTTTGTCACCGAGTGCAAGCTCTTTACCATCGATGGCACAGCCACCAAGGTGAAGATGTTGGTAGAAGGCGCGGCCGAAGACGTTAACAAGCGCAGCTATGAAGGTCCTGTATTTGACAACCTCTGCCTGCTGCTTCCCACGGATGGCAAGTCCATCAAGAACGAACACGTGCTTGTCTTCACGATGGGCACCAGCGACGCCACCATCGAATATACGCCGACGGGCGTGGAAGCCACGATGAGCGTTAACAAGAAAGAACACGCTAACGTGACACTGCGCAACACCGTTACGGGCGAAGAGGGCCAGTCCATCAAGGTGATGCAAAATGATGTCGTCACCATCAAAGTAAAGGCTGATGCCGGACATGCCGTCTATCACATGAAACTCTCCACTTCCACCCCGAGCAATAACAACGCGAGGACTACGGATGATGGTGATGAAGGTGACGGTGAAGGCGGCGACGGTGAGGGCGACGATAACGATGAACCTCAAATGCCAGAAGGATATGCGGAAGTCAGCACAGTAGACAAAGTGATATACCCCGACTCTATTCACATGGAGGCCAATGAGGCCTTCTTCCACTACGATATAACAAACACCGGAGACATCACTATAGCCCCGTATGTCGAAGCGCAGAGAGTGCTGCTCATGAACAATTACGGCGGCATGATTTCGGTCGATAAGCAGTTGGCCAAGAAAGGCGAGACCGTCAAGGTCACGGTCAAGCCCAATGCCGGTAACAAGCTCAAGAGAATCAAGACCGTCCCTGCCAACGCTGTGCAGTTCAAGGAGGTGGAGGTGAATCAGGACACCGGTGAAGGCACCTATTCCTTTGTCATGCCAACCTCGTATCTCACGCTGATAGGCGTATACGACGTTACCGTAACCACTGAACAGCAGTTGGATAGTATCTCGAATCAGCAAGGAACGTTCCGCCTCGGCAATGACCTTACCCTGAGTAAAAAGAAGGACAGAAAGAAAATCACACTCTCAGGCGACTTCGACGGTATGGGCCACCGCATCACCTATGGTGGCAATACCAGCCTCTTCTACACCGTTGATTCCACCGCCTCCGTTCGCCATCTCTATGTCAGTGCAAGCGTGGAAGGAGCAGATTTGGGTGAAGAAGGAAGTGACAGCTATATGGGTGGCATTTGCAGTATTAACAATGGTGTCATTGAGGACTGCGAGGTCAGCGGTTCCGTGAAGAATCGCCGAAAGGCTTCCTTTGCCGGCGCTATTGCCGGACTCAACGGCAACATCGGTCAGAAAGGCACCATCGCCTACTGCCACGTCCTCTGCGACGGCTTGGATGCCCCGACGATCTATGGCATTGCCCAACAGGGAAAAGGTTCCGTCATCAAGAACAACGTCTTCAGTGGCATGTTTGTCGCAAGCGACAGGCAAGCCTATATGATTTGCAACGACCAGGACGACGTCACCATTGAGGACAACTATTATATACCCAGTGCGGGCAATTCCAGAGGCGAGCTCTGCAAGGGCGTGACAGCGAAGACCTCTGCCGGTATGACCGACGTCATCTATCAGGCCCCCAAGGACTACTACGTCTACATTGCCAGTCTCAAGAGCAAGTACGTGGGCGGCTATGCCATCACGTTCGCCAAGACTGCCAACGTCAACCTGCAGCAACTCACACCAGAGGCCGCCAATGCCGGTACCCTGGTCACCGCAACCGTGAGCGTCGATGGCAACAACCACCTGGAGAGCATCACCATTTCGACACCTGATGGAAAAGACGCCTTTCAGTGCCCGTTCACCGACAACACCGAGAACGCCTATACCTTCTCCTTTACCATGCCCGACCATGAAGTGCTGATTTCCGCCAAAATCCAGGCAGGTCAGTACATCTATACCGCCAGCCAGTTTGCAGACCTCCACAACAAGACGGGCCTCTACTACCTGGCCAGGGATATTGACCTGAACAACTGGGACAAGGAAAGGGCCATCACGCTGAAAGGCACCTTACATGGCTGCGGCCACACCATCAGGTTCCACAACGAGGGTACCGCCGTAGGACTGTTCGCCCAAATCGCACCGGGAGCAGAGCTTGAGGGGCTGCGTGTGGCCGGTGCCATAGAAACCACCAAGAACTGTGGCGGCATCGCCTACGATAACCAGGGAACCATCCGCAACTGTCATTTCTGTGGCGAAATCAAGAGAGTCGCTGGTACAGAGCTGGTTCAGAGGCGCCGTATTGCAGCCCTTGTCTATAAGAATTCAGGCAATGGCCAGATAGACCACTGCTCTGCCACGGGCATACTGACCAACACGGGCAATCAGGGCGTTGTCAACAAGAATCCGCTGTACGCTCTCAGCGACAAGTCAAAAGTCACCAACTGCGTCTGGATTAACGACCAGAATGCGTCAGCCGACGAGCGTCAGAAGGCACAGGGCAAGCTGAACGAATATCCTGTCTATGCACAGGGCATCCTCGACCGGATTGACGCCCGCATCGTCACAGGCAACAAGAGCCAGACGGTGCCCCATGACCAGACCCTGGACGAACTCACCATCATCGACGGCGAGCCGTTCTTCTGCACCAGCGACGTCAAGGTCAAGCAGGTTGTCTACAAGCGTAAGGCCACGAAGCTCTACGACGAGTGGGTACTGCCGTTTGCATTTAACAGGATTGCCGGTAACGGCACGTTCACCTATCGTGAGGTGATCAAAGAGAACAACCAGCCAAAGCCCGGACCGATCCACACGCTGACCCTCAGCAACAGTCCGCAGTCCGTCGACTATACGTTCAACAAGCCCTGGCTGATGAACAATGGCAGCGACGGTGAGGAAAAGACCTACGTGCTGAGCAACGCCGACGGCAGCCCCATCACCATCCAGGCTACCAGCGACCATCGCGTCGCACGCTATGCGTCTCAGTCTTGGATGTCGGCAACTTCTTTGCCGCCTACGACACCATTCCTGCCGATATGGTCATCAACGACCTCATATACGCATGGAATGGCGCTCTGGGCGAAGTGGGAGAATTCGTCCTTTCCGACGGCTACACCACCATTCAGCCTAACCGCTTCTACCTGCAGTTCTACAGCACTCATTCCAAGAAGACCGTCAAGTACGGACAGACCCAGTGGGCGAAGATGGCCAATGCTAAACCTGCCACGCAGGCCAAAGCTCCACGACGCCTCGCAGAGGCAGTGTCCGACGGCTGGCAGCCCGTCTTCCTCGACCCGCGCGAGCCGCAGAGCATTACCGAACGTATGCTCGACTACTACGACATCGCCTATCTGGCCGACATCAATGGCGAGGTGCTTGCCGAAAATACGGACACGCCGCTCACTGCCGTGTCGCTTGTCTATCTGCTGGCCGACGGTTACATGGAACTCCCACCAGCACTCCCCCTGTTGGTACGTGCCAAGCGTTCCGATGCCAAGCCGCTGGTGGACGAGAAAGTTGCCGCAGAGCTTGATGAGCTCCTCACGAAGATGATGGAGGAAGAGGAGAGTATCGAGGGCGAGGGCTATGACGAGGATGACTTCGACATACCGCACTACTGGTGTGCCTCGTTCGACGACCGTCTCGACATCTGGCAGCTGCCGGCTCCTGAGCGCTACGCTGATTTGGCAGAGTACAGCTGCATGCTGTTCAACGACAACCGCTACGACCAGTCGTTCCTCTATGCCAAGGCCGACGACACCCGTACCACGTCACCCATGAGCTATTGCATCACGCTCATCAATGCCAAAACCTACGAGCTCCTTCCCCTGTTAGGCGATCGTGTCTTCGTAGAGTTCCTCCAGATAGCAGAGGACGAAGGCGATGTGACGGGAATCAATACGGTTAAGGGTGCAGGGTTCAAGGTTAATGGTTCTGAATCCTATAACCTCAACGGACAACGCGTAGATTCTAAATATAAGGGTATTATTGTTCAAAAAGGACGGAAAATATTCAAACGATGAAGAAGATATTATTCACACTGACGCTGCTCCTCAGCCTCGGCAGCACGTTATGCATTGAAAAGGCTGCGGCTCAAGACTATATCATCCGTAACGAGACCGACTGGTTTGCGTTCCGCCATGCTGTGGGACAAGCCAATGGTAATAGGGTTGATGCCCGCCTTGAGTGCGATATCACCACGGGCGGTGGTATTGGAGTTTACCAAGACAATCCCTATTGTGGTACTTTCGACGGCAATGGTCATACGATAACTGCCACTAACATTTGGCGCAATGACAGTCAGCCTTGTGCGCTTTTCTGCTATGTAAAAGATGCAACCATCAAGAACCTGCATGTGAAGGGCGCCGTCACGGGCGGTCCACATTCTGCTGGACTGATTGGCAAGGTTATCGATGGTTCTCACACAGTCTCTATTAACCGTGTGTGGGTTTCAACAGATATTACCATAAATCACCACTATGCCGGTGGTATTATAGGACATGCAAACGCTGCAGATATATATATTAATGATACTCGCTTCGACGGCACGATTACCACAAGTAATAACTCTTCTTCAATTGTGGGTTGCATCATCGGTTGGGGTGGTGAAGGCGGTTGGACCTTCCACCGCGTCTATAATTGCGTTCCAAGTAAACCTTTAGCCAATTACATTTGCTTCTGCGTAGACAGTCATACTGGTACAGGTCAACACTGGGGAACCAATAGTAAAAGCAGCCTCACCATTACCAATACCAGTTGGAGTGACTGGAAAGTTAATTATTACAATAAGAGCAACCAATACGAGGTGCTCAGTATGATGAACGCCGAAAAAGCCGATTCGTGGGAAATAGTCGGCGGTCAGGCAGTGCCAAATATTAAACCACAGGGAATTAATGGTTGGAGTATTTTGTCGGAGGGAAGTTCTTCAGGCCATACCCTTTATTCGGGACATTACTATGTCAGTGAAGATGTCACTTTTTCCAATGGCGCTACCGGCAGCGGTCTGACCATAGCTGATGGTGCTAAGGTATATCTATATATCCCCCATGGTGTCACACTTACAGCTCGTGGCGGTCATGCCTCTGGCAAGACTGGTGCCGGTGCAGGCATTGAACTGCCCGCAAGCAGTAAGCTCTACCTGCAGGGTAAAGGCACGGTGAAAGCCTATGGCGGCAACGCTGCCAATGGCGGCAACGGAAACGGCGGAGATGATGCATATCTGGATTATGATAAAACCATCCTCGGTGGATCAGGTGGAAAGGGTGGCGACGGCGGTGGTGGTGCCGGTGCTGGTATCGGCACACGCGGTGGCTCTGGAGGAAATGGTGGTTCCGGAGGTCAACGCACCGGTTCTTCTAGAGATGAATGTACACAAAATGGCGTGGATGGCTATCCCGGCAGTGCCGGTAGCGGTGCTAATGCCATGGGCACGCTCTATGTTGAGACGACATTCGGCCTCGATGTAGATGCCAAGGGCGGCAGCAAAGGCTCAGGAGGTTCTGGGGGCAGTGGAGGTAGAAACGCTTGTGAGCACCCAAGCTCAAATCTCTATTTGGCTGGCGGTGGCGGCGGCGGTGGTGCCGGCGGTGGCGGCGGTGAAGCTGCCAAAATCGGTACTGGTGGCTGCGGCGGTGGCGGCGGTGGCGGCGGTGCCGCTGGTAACGTGAATTGGTGTGTCTTTACCGGCACCGCAAATTCATGGCACCATGCAGGAGCTAAAGGTGGTAGTGGAGGTAGAAATGGTGATGATTCGTCTGCATCCGGAGGTGCTGATACTCACCTGTCCTACCCTAATGATGCGTATTACACAGGAGGTCTCAGAGATTCGTATAGCACGACGTGGGACGGCGGTTGGGAAGAAAGTAATAAATGGCATGACGGTGGCTCTGGCGGTGGCAGAGGTGATGCCAGTATCAATGAAGATCCTACTGGCAACGAGCATATCCTGAAGTTTAATGTGATGAACAGCCCCAGTAGCACGGTTGTGGATCATGCGACGATTACTTATCAGTGCAATAAGAGTAACGCCAATATCCCTGTCACCATTCCGACGACCTATAAGCTGGGACTCATCAAAGCCGATAAGTATGTGACAAAATGGTACACGAGCAATGTGTGGCAGAACTATCATAGCCTTTTCCCCGATGGTACTGGAACCAAGAGCGATCCCTTCATCATCAAGGATGACGGATTGTTAGATTTGGCCGACTATGTGAATCAAGGCGGCAATACGCGCGGTGTCTATTTCAAGCAGCAGGGAGATATCAATGCTGAGGTTATCCTGGGCAATCACAGCATGGCAAATCAATGGGGGCCCATTGGCTATATCCAGGTCTTTGAGGGCGACTATGATGGTGACGGCTATCGCATTATCAATGCCAAGAATACCGGCACCGGGTTGCCTTACATTGGCATCTTTGGCAAGGTGTCGGGTTCTATCCACAACTTAGGAGTCGAGGGGTGTGATCTCCAGACTTCTGTCGATGAAAGAACACGCGGTGGCGCCATAGCAGGTATACTCCTAAGATCTGACATCGACCAGGCCACGACGGCAGAAATTCGCAACTGCTATGCTGCCAGTAACAAAATTAGGGCCCGCAATGCCGGTGGATTGGTGGGCGAAATGACCAATGCATCCAGAATAAGTCATAGCCTGGAGTCCAGAAGTGACCTCAACAACCGTTGCGGCGGTATTGTCAGCGTGATTAGCAACGACTGCCAGGTGGACAAGTGCTTCACCAGTGGTCCATTGACCTACAGCAGTTATTCTCTGGCTACGAATAGCGAGGGAAGCGTCTCTTATGAGCGTTTGGGAAACGGCGAAATTACCTGGCTGTTGAACGAACAGGCATCACATGGCGGTCCTTGGCACCAGAACATAGATTCTGATCTCTATCCCGTGCTTGATAGGCAACATAATCGTGTGTACAAAGTTGACCAGACCTATACCAATACTCCCAGCGGCGACCTCTTTAACCAACTCACGGGACAGGGCACTGCCGAGGAACCCTTCCTCATCCAAAGCGTGGGCAACTTTAATGTGCTGGCCGCTTTCGTTAATGCCGGCAATAACTCTACCGGCATGCATTTCCTCCAGACTGCCGACTTCGACTTGAATGGTGGAGGGTTGACACCTATTGGAACTTCAAACGCTTTCCGTGGTATCTACGACGGTGGTGGACATACCATCCGCAACGGTAGTATAGCAATCGATGGCATAGCAGGTATCTTCGGTGTCGTTTCTGGTACTGTGAATCGTCTCTGCGTGGAGAACACAACTGTCAAATTCACGAAAGACGGTATGCGGGCTGGCGGTATCGCCGCACGTATCACTGGCAATGGTGTCATTTCCAATTGCTTCGTCAAGGGTTGCACGATAAGTAACGATGGGCAGCATGGCGGTGTTGCTGGAGGCATTGTGGCCGATATGTTCGACCAGGGTGTCATCAAAAACTGCCTGGTTATCAATACCTCGCTCCAAGCAAGCAGAACCGCATTTATCTGTAGCGACGCGGAAATTGGCAACCGACTCGAACGATGCTACACCAACGGAAGTGAGCTGGTTAGTGGGAGCTCCTATGCAACTTTGGTGGATTGCGAGCTCACCGAAAATAGCCAGTTAGCCACTGGCACATACACCTATCTGCTGAATAACGACAACAAACCAGACTCTCTGTCTTGCGCGTGGTTCCAGAACATCTCCCTTAGAGAATACGACCCACGCTCTATCGACCTCACGCCAGTGTTGTCGCCCGACCACGCTTTGGTGTTTAAGATTAACAATAAATACACGAACGACTACCGAGGCATCGGCAGCAAAGGTTCTGGCACTCAGGGGGATCCATATCGGGTGACCGACGCGGACGACCTGAGGAACATCAGCGAAACCTTCGAAGCCATGAGGTATAGCAATTTCTATGTCAAGCAGACTGCCGACATTAATTTGCAGGAGGCGGCGCCTTTCGCCCCCATCGGCATTGGTACCAGCGGCTTCACAGGTCACTATGACGGTGGTGGTCATGTCATCAGCAACTGGAGCATCTCCGAATGCACAGGCATCACCAGGTTGAATGTCTACGACACAGCGCCCAAATCCTTAGGTCTCTTCAACAACATCATCGGTACCGTCGAGCGCCTCGGCATCGTGAACTCTGTGTTTACGGTCGATGCGAATGCGAAAAACATCAACCGTGTGGGAGCCTTTGCGGGCAAGATGACGGGCAGCGGCCAGCTGCTTAACTGCTATGCTGCAGAATGCGCGGTCAGCTACAATTACAAGACGAACGTTGTCGTGGGAGCCTTGGTGGGCGAACAGGCTGACCAGTCTCGCATTGAGAACAGCTATGGCTACAAGAATACCGTCGTGGGAGAAACCAAGGATAATCAAAAGCACTACGGCTACATTACGGGCTACATAGGCAGTAACGCCGCGGCCTCACACGTCTACACCGACGGCGCCTCGCTGTGTGCCGACAATCAGGGCGGTGCCAGCAAGATTACTGATTCCGAAAGGAACGTCGACGAGCTCCGCTTCAAGACGGGCGAAATGACTTTCCTGCTCAACAACTCGGTGCAGTACTATGGGACAGATGAAGCCCCCGTCTGGTACCAGGCCATCAAGACTGACGTCGTCCCCGTGCTCAAAGCCAATGCCGATGGCAAGGTTTACAAGTTCACCGAGGGAACACAGATCATGTATGCTAACGAAGTGCCTTACACCGTTCCCCTCACGCTCTGGCCTAATTATACAGAGAACAATGCGCCTATGCCTGCGACAGTGGTAAACGTGTTCAAGGCCGACGACAGATACTATGTCCCCGCCTACAATCTTGGCAACAGCATCCCGAACCGGAACTATTATGCTTTTGCCGGCTGGAACACCAACCCCGACGGCACAGGGACGCACTATGATAAAAATGGCGAGATCTTGGTGTCAGAAGATGCCACGACTCTCTTTGCCGAGTGGGACATGACGGTACCGTCCGATGGTACGACACTCAGGGTGGATCTGACAGCGGGGAAAACCTTCAATATCTATGACGCCGCCGGCAAGGACTCCGACTACGGCTATAACTACGGTGGAAAACTCGTGCTGAAAGCCCCACCCGTCGAAGAGGGTGATGGTCACAATATCATCTACCTCACCGGCTCCATCGCTACAGAGGCACTCACCAACAACGGTCAGAAACGCGACTACCTGATAGTACGTGACGGCGGCCTCGATGGCACAATGATGTCCAATGCCCAGTCCACCAACGTCGATGGCTTTGGCCCCGTCTTTGTCAGTGCGACGGATGGCGTCGAGAAGAACATAGGCCGACTCCTGAGTACAAATGATGAGATAACCATCGAATTTTACTCAGACAACGCCAACAACTTCGCGGGTCTGAGACTCAGGGCTACGGTCATATCGGATATCAATCAGCTCGGAATGGGTACCGAATCGAATCCGTTCAAGGTAAATTGTGCTGCTGACCTGGCAACCATCCAGGAATATATCCAGGCAACCCACAATACCGGTATCTGGATCCAGCAGACTGCCGACATCGACCTGGAAGAAGGAACGCTCACCCCTCTGGGTACCGGCGAGTCAAGCTTTGCAGGACACTACGACGGCTGCGGACACGTCATCAAGAACGGTTATATAGAGACGACAGACGGGCACTTGACAGCAGGTATATTCTCTATTGTCACTGGTACCGTTACGCGACTGGGCGTGGAGAACATCACCGTACAAGGTCTACATGCTAATGCACGTATAGGCGGTATTGCCGGACGTGTGAATGGCAGTATCTCCAACTGCTATGTCAAGAATTGCACAGTGACCAGCGATGTAGCCAGTGTGACGGGAGGCATTGTTGGAGATATGTGCAATCAGGCAGTCATTAGCAACTGCTTCACGCTTGGCAACACGCTCAAGGGTTCCAGAACGGGACAGATCTGTGCCGATACGGATCATAGCACTCAACAAATCACCCGATGCTATACGGACGGGAACCAGCTCATCAATCAGGGACCTGCCACCGTTACGGATTGTAGTACAAGCATAACGGAGTATCAGCTGAAGAGCGGTGAGATATGCCATCTGCTGAACAGTTCCAGCAGCGCCAATAACGTCGTCTGGCGACAGACCATCGGCACTGACGCCCTGCCTAAACCCGACAGCAACTCTCCTGTCGTCTATTATTACGACTATCAGGGCCATCAGGGCTACACTAACGAAGCTACGGCCGCCCTGGCAACGCTGAGAGTGCAGGATGTCGCTTTCAATCAGTCAGTAGACCATCAAGCCATCAGGGGCAGTCTGATTCGCCTGAACAACTATCCTCCTGAGCGCGCCAATC
>ONQT01000018.1 GCA_900320045.1 uncultured Prevotellaceae bacterium
GAAATAAGGTGTCGGATTGACATCGCCGCCATTGACGAACGACTCGCTGTTCAGATAGCAGTAGATGTCTGGTCCCGAAGCACCGCCACTGCCTTCTTCCGTACCATTTAGCACCAAACTCTCACACGTTCCACTAGCCTCAATGGTTTTGTCCTGGCTGACGGCATAGAGATTGATCAGAGCAGTCAAGTCGGAGTAGTTGATATCCTTCGGCACGGCGAAGTTAAAGGTAAACAGGCCGTTTTTCACGTTATTGCTACCACTGAACAAAGTGTTCGGACGGTCCATATAGACAAAGGGCACCGTTGCCTCACTGGGGTCGTTCCGCCTACACAAGATCTCTTCCTCTACATCACGCACCACGGCCGTCATCACGCCGTTGAAGGTTTCGTCGGTAGTTCCCTCATCCGTCAGGATGCGTCCTTCAACCTTAGCAGCACTACCGGCCTTCAGGGTCAGAGAGATGCCCTCTTCGATGGGTAAGTCGTTGATGGTGGTTACTTCCATTTCGCGTGTAGGCTGGGCCAAACGCAAGGCAGGGTCTCCCAGCAGCGAATACTGCATACGGTTTGTCGAGCGGTCGGTGGAATACATTTCCTTGCCCTGAGAGTCTATACCGATAAAGACACCCGTTGTTATCAACTCGTTCTTGGTCAGTCGAACAGCCTCGCCCAGGGGAATGGACTTGCCGTTGGCGTCCTTGGACAGCACGTGACGTGTGAACGAGAGATTCATCAGTCTGTTCTGTGACTGATAAACAGTACGCGTGGTACCATAGAACGCTATGCCTCCACCCTTGGCATTAAAGATGGCAGCCTCACCGATATTGGCCTCCTGGCCATCATAAGGCATGATGTCGCACGAAGCTGTCACCCACAGCGGTAACCGCATGGAGGTGGCTGCCTGGAAGTCGGGCAACTGCACCACATATTCATGTGAGAACGATGCTGGTCCGCCGTGACCAGAATAGTTCATCATGAGAGCGCCCTGCTGCATCTGCTGCTTAATGAGGCGCGTGACGTCAGGATAGCGGTTACCCGTCGAGGAACTGACGCGGTTGTAGGCATCCCACATCACTCGTTTCACGACGAAGTTGGGATAGTTTTCCTCTACCATCTTAGCCACAGTGTTGGCATCGTTCATATGGGCATTCTGGTTGCCGTCGTCGCCCATAAAGCACAGCAGGTTCTGCCAGGAACCGGCCTCTTGGTTGCCCGTATAGCTCACTATCTTGTCGACGGCAATAGTAGCCTCGGTCAATGTACGTGCAGGGATGCGTCCCACGCCAATATCCATCTTGTCTGCCGTGAGGATGGCTCCACCCTCACCGTCGTCCAACAGTCCCAGATAGTCGTCCGATACAAAGCAGTCGGTCTTGCTATAGGAGTTCTCGCTCTCATAGCACAGCAGGAAATCATCGGGGGTATAATTCTTCCATTCGCTGCACAACATACGGTTGTCCCAAGCGCAGTCACCCAGCAGCAACAGGAATTTCGGCAGGTCGTCGTCCGTCTCCGCACGGTCGTATAGCATCTTCATATAGCGACGGTAGGCACTCACATCGGGCGTACCGCTGGAGAACTCGTTGAACAGCTCGTCAGCAGGCACGATATTCACGCTTAGTTCGTCGTGCTGGCTGTGCAGTGCCTTCAGGCGTTGAGCCTGCGACACCAGTTTCTGACTCGTTGGTATCACGATAACCATGTCGGCCTGAGGGTCTGCATGGTGGTTCTGGTTTGTGATGCTATACATCATCGATGGCACGCCAAACGTCTGTGAAGCCGTCGGGGTTTCCCGTGGCTTGTCAGCCCACGTGGAGATATAGTCCAACCTTACGGTACCACTATTGCTGTTGGGTATCAGAGAAATGGTGTTCGAGCCTTGCAGGTTGTTCACCGTAAAGGTATGCTGAGCCGTCCGCATGCTATCGTAAGTACCCTTTACGGGAATGGTGATGCTACCCACCGACTCACCATTGACACGTACTTCCACCGAGCCTCCGCTGGTCGTGGCCACAGCTGAGACACAGACCGTTACCGATCCGCTGGCACTAGTGCCTGTCGAGGAAACGGTATATTCATTGGCGCTGCCGTTCGACAGCACCTTGCTGTCATACAGATTACGACCACCCTGGAACCAGGCATAGTTATCCGTCTCATAGAGTGAGCAGTAGTCGTCCTCACGAGGATAGTACTTCGCCACGAAGGCGTCCCAACTCAGCGTTGTCGCTTCCTGATCATTCTCCGTCAGGAAATAGGCGCCATAGGTAGAGTACGGATTACGCACCCGCTGGTGGCTCTCGTTCCAGCTGACGGGACCCACGCCGTAAAACAGCCGTTTGCCCTCCGCATAGCACGTGGGCAACTCTTTCATATCGTCCGTCTCTATCACGTAGTCGGCCATCAACTTCTCAGGTTGCAAAGCACCACCGTAGCCGTATATCTTTACCTTGGAAGGGTCAGAGAATCCTGCCTGGCGCACCAAATCGTCCGTCAGTTGCCAGATACCTGTCGTAGGTACGCTGATTTTCACCCACCGGCCACTGGACAGCACCGATTTGGCGGCATAGCGTTCTGTACTGCCTGCTCTCCGGGTTCCTGCCTGTTGTCTCTTTACTCCCTTCACCTTTACCTGAAAGCTCACCAGTTTCTGATACTGTCCATGGCGATACACCAACGGCACGAATGCCACATGCAGGGTGCCCTGTTTTCGCGAAACACTCAGTTGCTGTGCCACTTCAGGCATGGCTCCCAGCGGGCGACCTCCTGAAATCTGCAAATAGCGTTGCACGTCATCCTCGCTCATGGCGATAAACTCAGGATAGTCTATCGTAACGGTGTAAGTAGAATCGGCATAGTGATAGCCCAACTCGTGGGCATAGTTGAAGACGGGCAGCACAGAGTCTATCCGGACTTCCTGCGCTGTCAGGTTAAAGAAGCGCTGAGCATGCATCGCAACACTCAACAGCAACATCACACCTATAATAATCTGTCTTCTCACTTACAGTTGAATTCCAATACTTTTCTTTCTTCCAGCCATCCTTCCAGATGGTCATCGATATGAACCGGCCCTACGCCTACGGGGGTTCCCGTGTACAGCAGGTCGCCCGTCTTCAGCGTAAAGAACTGTGAGATGTAGCTCACCAGCTCGTCCACCTTATAGAGCATGTCGCTCGAGCAACCCTCCTGCACCGTCCGTCCGTTGATGTCCAGATGGAAGTGCAGGGCCTGCACGTCGCGAAACTTATCCTTCGACACCCATTCACCGATAACTGCCGAACCGTCGAAGCCCTTGCATATCTCCCAAGGATGTCCCTTCTGACGAGCCTCACGCTGCAGGTCGCGAGCTGTGAAATCAATGCCCACGGTGACGGCATCGTAGTAGCGATGGGCAAAGCGCTCGGGAATACCCTTTCCCAAGCGACAGATGCGTACCACCAACTCTGTCTCGTAGTCCACCTGTTCCGACCAGTCGGGTATAAAGAAGGGCTTGTGGTCCTTCAGCAGCGCCGAGTCGGCCTTCGTGAAAATGACGGGCTTCTCCGGTTTATATAACGCTCCGTCCAGCTCTTTATTGTGCTGGATGTAATTCATTCCTACTGCAAATATCTTCATAATACTTGTCTGTTTGATACTAATACATATTATAACGCGAAAAGGCGGGATAAATTTTGTCCTTTCATTTTTTATTTGTACCTTCGCAGCAGAATAACGGAAAAAACAATGAAAAAAACAATGATAGCCTTGCTGGCCACACTATTGTTAGTGGCTTGCGGACAGAGTTACGAAGAGACAAAACGCATCACGCGACAACAACGCAGGGAGGCGGCACGGAAAGACTCGGCAGCACTGAAGATTGCCGTCCTTCCGACATTGGACTGTCTGCCGCTTTTCGTGGCACAGCAGGAGCAACTGCTGGACACGCTGAACGGTGGTGTACGTCTGAAGATGTATCAGGCACAAATGGACTGCGACACTGCACTGGAACGCCATCGGGTAGAAGGCATGGTGACGGATCTGGTTAGGGCGATGCGGCTCAACGACAAAGGCACCAAGATACGCTACGTGGCAGTGACGGGTGCCTACTGGCAACTTATTGCCAACCGACTGTCGCGCATCAGGCAAATCAAGCAATTGAACGACAAAATGATCGGCATGACGCGCTTTTCGGCAACAGATCTGCTGAGTAAACGCGTGGCAGACTCGGTCAAACTGAACGAGGAACATCTGTTTAAGATACAACTGAACAGCCTCAACGTGAGGATGCAGATGCTGCAGAACAACGAGATTGACGCCGTATGGCTGACGGAGCCGCAAGCCACCATGGCCCGACTGTACAAGCATCCCGTCATCTTCGACTCGCGGTCGACGGGCCTGCAGCTGGGTGTTATCGCATTCCGCGAACAGGAGATGCGCCGACAAGCCCGCGGTCACCAGCTGCAACTGCTGGTGGAAGCCTACAACAAGGCTTGCGACCTCATCAATGAAAAGGGTGTAAAACACTACAAGAAACTCATCATGGAACGATGTCAGGTCAGAGCGAACGTAGTAGACTCGCTGCCCAGCGATTTGCGCTTTGAACACGCACGGGGACCCCGTCAGCAAGATATGGAAGAGGTGAGAGGGAAGAAGGATGAAGTAAGAGGTAAGAAGTAAGAGGTAAGAGGTGATGGCAGCATACGATAAGACATTGGAACGGGTGGCGACAGCCATTAAAAACGGGAACTGCGGACGGGCCCTGCAAGAGATGAAGGTGTATCTGACGGCCTGGCCCGAGCAGCATACGCAGGAGCGGTTGGACGCACTGGCAGACGAATACCAACAGATAGAGGAACGATGGCAACACGGTGAGGCGGATGACGAGCGCGAAGCGACATACCTGAAACTGCTGCAACGGATGTACATCCTCTTTGCCAACGTGCTTCACTACCACCGCATGAAGGCGTCGCCCTACCAACAAAGCCTGTTTACCCGTGTACGACAGGCTCGCAGCGACTGGTCCTTGACAGCCATCCGACAAGAAATGGAGAGCTTCGTAAGCGATGTGGCCATGCTGCAACTGGAGTCTGAACACACACGAGAGAAGAAAAGCGAAACTATTTACAAGACACACCAGCAGCAGCTGAACCAGTTGTTCGAATACGTGATGACGTCACGGCAATGGACGGACAGCGTAGGACGGTTGTTTACTGACATGATGACGTCGCCAACGATCGACTCCAACGACCAACAGCTCATCATCAGTGCCGTCACATTGTCACAGATGAACCAATTTGACATGGCCAAGTTCCGCATGCTAACCGATGTCTACCGCCAATCACAGGACGAGGCGGTACGGCAACGGGCGCTAACAGGATGGGTACTATCCATCGACCAGGACATGATGCTGGTTTACCCCGAGCAGTACGACATCATCCGTCAGCTGACGCAGAATGAAGAGGTGTGCAAGGAACTGACGGAGCTGCAGATGCAGCTGATATACTGTCTGAACGCCGAGCGCGACACGCGTACCATCAACACAGAAATTATGCCCGACATCATCAAGGGCAACAACCTGAAGCTGAGTCATCTGGGCTTGGTCGAACAGGAAGAGGACCCATTGGAAGATATCCTTCACCCAGAGGCTGAAGACGAGCGAATGGAGAAACTGGAGGCTACTTTCCAGCGCATGATGGACATGCAGAAGCAAGGTGCGGACATCTACTTCGGCGGCTTCTCGCAAATGAAGCGCTTTCCCTTCTTCTACGACATCAGCAACTGGATGTCTCCTTTCTATCTTCAACATCCTGACATTCAGCAGTATGTCGCCAAGATGGAAGGCAACCGTTTGGTGCAGCGCGTCATGACGAACAATATGTTCTGTAATAGCGACAAATACTCCTTTGTCATGGCCTTCGACCAGGTACTTAACCAATTGCCCGAAAGCATGCGCCAAATGGTGAAGCGAGGCGAGGCGATGATGGGCGACGTTGAATTGGACGGTGACGAGATTCACGGCAAGACCTTTATGCGACGAGCCTACCTCATGGATCTCTACCGCTTCTTCCGACTCTTCTCGCACCGTTCAGAGTTGCGCGACCCTTTCAATACAGAGGTGAAGGCACCCTGTGAATTCTTCAGCAACCGGCTGTTCAAGGACACACCACTGGAGCGCTACAAGCCCGACGTGGTGCGAATGATGCGCAAGAACCACTATACGGCGCTGGCCGACAGGGTGCTGGACTCGTTCCCTGAGAATATGAAGGACTTGGAGTACTATCTGTGGCGCAAGGACTATTCCAAGGCCCTCAAGTTGGACCCCAACAACGAATATGCCCTGGCTGGAACTGCCCGTATATTCTTTAAGACAAACAAATTTGACGAAGCCGCCAAGCTATACGACCAACTGATGCAGCAGCATCCGGAAAAGAGCCGCTACATGCTGAACAAGGCTGTGTGCATGGTCAATACGGAAGACTATGACGGGGCGCTGAAGCTGCTCTACCAGCTCGACTACGAAGAGCCCGACAACCTCTTTGCCACAAGGGCGCTGGCATGGGCGCTGACGTGCTGCGGAAAGCTGGAGCAGGCAGAAAGTGCCTATCAGAAGGTCATGGCACAAGAGCAGCCTACTGCCGACGACTACCACAACTACGGCTGTTACCTTTGGTTGTTGAAGCATGTAGACGATGCCGCCAAATGCTTCAAGAAATATGCCGAACTGAATGAGATGGGTGACGCACCGCTGTTCCTCTTTGAAGCCGACTGGCTAAGGAAACGCGGCATCACAGACATCGACATCAATATGATGGAGACTCTGGTCTATAAACTGTAAACCGTAAACTTTATCCTACATAAACATTTGAAGCAGGTGACCGAACCACCCTACCCGCTTCTGCCAACCCGTGCGGAACTGATTCCACGACTCGGGGGTTAACAAAAAGCTATTCTGCTTGTCGCGCCAGAACATGTCGTCAAGTTCACGCGTGGTGCAGGGGTCGATGATAACGGCATTCTCCTCAAAGTCGCACTTCAGGCTACGGGCATCGAGATTGGTGCTGCCCACCGTGCAGTAAAGGCCGTCGACCATCATAATCTTGGAATGGTGGAAGCCGGGTTTATAGAGCCAGATGGTGGCTCCACGCTTCATCAGCTTATGAGCTTGATAAAGCGCTGCATCGGGCGTCAAGGGAATGTCACTCTTGGCAGACAGCATGATTTCAACCTTTACACCACGTCGAATGGCACGTGTCAGGGCTCGTGTCACCGAGGGAATCAACGTAAAGTAAGGATTGATAATATGGATAGAGTCCTTGGCCTGGTTGATGGCATTGACATAGAAGGTACGCATAATCTTGGGTGTCTTGCCGGGTTCACGGTTGATGATGCCTACCATCTTGCGGCCTGCCGTAGCGGTAGTGTCCGGCTTCAGACCGTGAAAGGCCGTCAGCGTGCCGCCATTATAGTACTTCATACCGTGGACATTCTGTCCCGTAGTGCGATTCCAGATGCGCAGGAAAATGCGCTGCAGCTCATTGACGGCATCTCCTTCGATGCGACAATGCATGTCGCGCCACTCGCCCACCTGTTCCGTACCTTTAATATAATAGTCGGCTACGTTCATGCCTCCTGTATAGCCTATCTTGCCGTCAATGACCACAATCTTACGATGGTCGCGGCCGTAGATATGGTTAATCCACGGAAAGCGGATAGGCGAATATTCCACGATGTCGATGCTGTCTGCACGCAACGACCGGAGGTGGTGCTTCTTCAGCGGTTGGTTGTTGGAGTCGTTGCCGAAGCCGTCGAACATGGCGCGCACCTCAACGCCCTCACGGCGCTTCTCTCGCAGGATATCAAACAACAGGGAGGCGATAGAGTCGTTGCGAAAGTTGAAATACTCCAGATGAATGCTGCTTTTGGCTTGCCGGATAGCATTGAACATGTCATCGAACTTCTGCTGGCCGGACATGAGCAGCGTCACACTGTTGTTATGGCTGAAACGAATATTGCTCTCTCGCAAGGTGGCGACAATCAGCGAGTCGCTCGTCTGAGCACTCATCGACAACGTCAACCACGCCATCGTGGTCAAAAAGATATTCCTAAGTATCACTTATCGTTTGTTTTTAAGTCTGTATTCCAGCGGCGTCATGCCGTACTTCTCCTTAAAGATGTTGATAAAATTCTCTGCCGTCATGAAGCCGACATTGATGGCCAACTCACTCATGTTGATATTGGTCGTTACCAGCAAGTGGCAGGCATGCTTCAGACGAATCTCCCTAACGACCTCGGCGGGGGTCTTCGTGGTGATGGTGCGTATCTTGTGGAAGAAAGGCACACGTCCCATGCCTAAAGCCGAGGCCATATCGTCCAGACTGATTTGTCCGCGGCCCATATTTTGCAATACGAACTGCTCGACATTACGCATCAGCGCCTGATCCATGACGCTATTCATGGAATAGTCGCCGATGGTCTGGTCATCATAGTATTTCGCCAGCATGTCCTCCCGATGCGTCTCGACGGTCTCTGCCTCCGGCTCGGCATCTGCCGTCTGGGCGGGTTTCTCTTCAGAAGCGGGTTCCACGGGCTCTCCATTGGCGATGCCTTTGAACTCCTCAAAGCTCATCGTAGCCGTCGTCATGCTGGCATTGCTGCCTTCCAACATACGGGTCTCCTTGCCCTCAATGACATTCTGGCTAATCTCGACAGGAGCCAGACCCATGAGTTTATTAAGGCGCAGCACAGCCTCCTGCATATTGAAGGGCTTGGCCAAATAGTCGTCGGCTGCCAGCGTGATATTCTGGTCTTCCATAGCCTCACGTGTAAGCACACCGTCTGTCAACAGTACAAACTTCGTCTTGCTGCGGCGCGGATCAGACTTAAACTGCGTGCAGAGCTCACTACCCGTCATGCTGTTCCTCAAATTGTGCTTACACATGACAATGTCGGCATTCAGTGTCTCGATATCAGGCAGCGCATCCTTGATATTGTCATAGATATGGAAGTCGTAGACTTCACACAGGTGGGCATACATAAACTGCAGGAACTCTCGGTTATCATCTATCAGCACAATGCTGAACTTCCTGGTCTGTACGCCACTTTCGAACTTCAGCGGCTGGATGCGGGCAGTAAGTTCCTTCAACGACGACTCCGTACCGTCCTCCATGCCGAGCAGAGCCAGGTTATTGTCGTTCAGTTCCAGACGATCCTTGGCCGACGACTCTGCCTTCTTCTCCGGATTCTCCAGCGTACTCTGCATCTCAGTGATGCGGGTGATAACCTGCAACAGTTGGAAATGCAGCGAGTTCAGCTGCTCGCGGCCTTCCACGGTCTGCTCCTTCATCACCATATCACCTATGATGCTTGTCATGCGAGCCATCGGTGCGCGCAACTCGTCGCTGGCCAACTTGATTTCCTCACGTTGACGAATCAGTTCGTCGATGACCGTCATTTTCTTCCTCCAGACGAAGCGGAACTTCTTGATGCCAAAGCGCCAGATGGCCACGACGACGATGATGACGACCAAATAGAGCGTCAGCATCCACCACGACAACCACCAGGGGCGATCGATGACAATCTGCAGCTTGCGTTCCTGATTGCTCACACTGCCATCAGCGCTCACGGCCTTCACATGCAGCGTATAGGTGCCGCTACTCAGGTCCTGGAACTTCACGCCATGCAACAGCGCGTCGCCGTTGCGCCAACCTTGGTCGCGACCTTCCAACTGATACATGAACTGCAGGCGCTCACCTTGGTTGTAGTTGCCTGCGGCAAACTTGATGGTGAAGGTATTCTGGCTGTTGGCCAGTTCAATCTTACTACTCTCGTTAAGTGCTTGCGGCAGGATGACATTACCGTCGTAAGGCACACCAATCTGTATCTCCTCTTCGCCCACAAACAGCTGTGTCAACATCACGCTGGGCAGTGCCACCTGCTCATCTTTACTGGTGTGGCGAACCCAGTTGATACCATACAGTCCGCCAAAGATTACCGTACCGTCCTGACGGGTCAGGATGGAGCCCGGATTGAACTCGTTGCTCTGCAGACCGTCACTGACATCATAGTTGTAAAGTCCATAGTTGAACGTGCCGTCCTCGTGGTTGCGCTGGACGACAATACGACTCAGACCGTTTCTAGTAGTCACCCAAATGTTGTGGTTCTTATCTTCAGCAATACCGCAGATGGAGTTATTGCACAGGCCGTCTTTCTCCAGCAGGTGAGTCAATTCATCGTTCACCTGATTGAGAACGTTCAAACCTTCTCGTGTTCCAATCCACAACAGTCCGCGGGAGTCTTCAAAAATCTGCGTGATAAAGTTGTTGGTGAAGGGCATCAGGTTCGTACTGTTTCCCGTTAGTACCGTCTTTTCACGTGAAGAAAGGTTGAGGACGACCACTCCCTCTGAGGTTCCTATCAGCAGGCGGTTGTCACTACCATAAAATAAGGAGATGACGTTGTTCGTATTGAGCATGCCGTTCTCACGGGTGTACGACGAGAAGGTGTCCATCTTGGGATTGTACACCTGCAAGCCGCCATTGGTGGCAATCCACAGGTTGCCGCTCTTATCGGAACAAAGGGCGTTGATATGGTCGTCTATCAGCGTTCTATGCCTGTCGATATTGGCCGAATAAATGGTGCTAACCCCATTTTTGATTCGCGTCAGGCCATTGTGCTTGGAACCTACCCACAGGCTGCCGTCGGGTGTTGTCGCCAACGCTGAAACCTTCTGACTGGCCAGTGTGCCTTCGAAGCCAATGATACCATTCTCATCGGTTCCATACCATATCTTGCCGTCGGGCATCTGAGCAATGGCTGTAATGTCACCCAACAGCTCCGACTGGAACTTATAGATATTGTCGCCATAGAAGGCCAGTCCAGACTTCTCCGTACCCACCCACAGCAAATCGGTGTCGTCCACATAGACACTCTGGATGCTTGCATTGAGTTGAGGATTCTGGAAACTGTGTGCACTATTCAACTGCACAGTCTCCATCTCGTGGGTATTGACATTGCTACGCACCAGTCCGGCACGGTCGGTAGCTATCCAAAGGTTACCACTGCGGTCTCCTGCCATGCCGTTGACACTACGGTCGGCATTCAGGCTCGTCATACCCAGCTGGTCGCCGATGGTCGTGTTCCATGTGTTGGCCTTCTTGTTGTAAAGCATCAGCGTGCCTTGTCCATAGAGCCAGATATTATCCATCTGGTCGGCGAAAGCCTTCAGCGTCTGACTGTTACGCAGCTCATGCTCCGCGATAAAGTCAGTCTGCCAGACAACGTGCTGTTGGTGCGTGATATCACAACACACGATGCGGCCGTCAGTGTACACCAGCAGCGCTCCGTCGCGACACTCGCTCAGCGAGCATATCTCACCCGACGGCACACTGTTTGCATCGGTACCATAGCCGAATTCGTAGTGCTGTTGCTGTTGCATGTTATAGGCCATCACGCCCTTGCTGGGCACCACAGCCCACAGGTTCTTATGCTTGTCGATATAAACCAACGACGGGATGTCGCCATCAATACCCATCTTGGAATAGACTTGCTTCATGTCGCGCTCGAAGCTCTCTGTCTGCGGGTGATAGATACAGACACCCGACAAGGTACGAATCCACAACGTACCCTCCAGACTCTCCTGGATACTGACGACATAGCTGTCGAGCAGTGACGAGCCGTCCTGCGAGTTGCTCTGGAAACTGCGGAAGGTGTATCCGTCGTAACGATAGAGTCCTCCGGGTGTACCTATCCAGATAAAGCCGCGCGAGTCTTTCAAGATACATGTTACACTGCTAATCGTTAGTCCGTTTTTGGCATCCAGCGTCTTAAACAAATAAACACCTACTGCTGCCAGCGGCATCGCCAGCAACAGGATGAGCAATATCTTTCTCAGTGTCTTCATCACCTCACAATTATCAATTTTCAATTCTCAATTTTCAATTCTCAAAGAACACAGGCGTATCTGTCTACTATGCCAAGCAGATGGTTGTCACCGTCGGCCACAAGCACGCTGTGTATCTTATGCTCATTCATCAACTTCTGAATCTCCGAAATTTTAGTCTCCGGCCCTACCCGCTTCGGCTGGCGTGTCATGATATCACCAACGGTATGGCTGAAGAATTCTTTCTGCCACTTCTCCATAGCACGACGGATATCGCCATCGGTAATGATACCCTCAATCTCACCGCTATTGATTGCCACACCCAGTCCAAGCTTACCTTTGCTCACCAGAATAATGGCATCGCCCAGCTGCATGTCTGCCGACAGCAAGGGCAGGTTTTCCGTCAACATCACGTCCTGAGCGGTCGTCAACAGGCGTTTGCCCAACTCGCCACCCGGGTGGAACTGTGCGAAGTCCTGCGGCTGGAAGTGGCGTCGCTCCATCAATGCCACAGCCAGCGCATCTCCCATGACGAGCGTAGCGGTCGTGGAACTGGTTGGTGCCAAGTTCAGAGGACAGGCTTCCTTCTTGACACTGACATTGAGGTGGCAGGTTGAGTATTTCGCCAGCAGCGACTGTGGATTGCCACTCATGCCGATGATAGGTATCTGCATGTGAAGCACCATCGGTATGAAACGCAACAGTTCGTCTGTCTGTCCGCTGTTACTGATTGCCAGCACCACATCGCCCTTGGCCATCACACCCAAATCGCCATGAAAGACGTCCAAGGGATTGATGAAGAACGAAGGCGTACCCGTGGAAGCCAGCGTTGCGGCTATTTTCGCTCCGATATGTCCGCTCTTGCCGACACCCGTCACAATAACCTTACCGTGACATGACAACACCAAGTCCACAGCCTTGTCGAAGTTCTCGTCCAACTGTGGAATCAAGTCGAGCACAGCCTGTGCCTCGTCCTGAATACATTGTATGGCCCTCTCTCTCACGCGCGTACCTTATCTATAATTTTTTCCAGCTTGTCCAGCTCCAGCATATTGGCGGCATCACTCAGTCCCTGATCTGGATGGGGGTGTACCTCAAAGAACCATCCCGTAGCGCCGAAGGCTTTGGCAGCCAGCGCCATCTGTGGCACGAAGCGGCGGTCGCCACCTGTCTTGCCGTCACTGCCTCCAGGTCGCTGCACACTATGGGTACAGTCCATGATGACAGTCGGCGTAATTTCCTGCATGTCGGGAATGTTTCTGAAGTCGACCACCAGATTGTTATAGCCCATCATGTTGCCGCGCTCTGTCAGCCAAACATCCTGAGCTCCTGCCTCGCGGGCTTTCTCAACGGGATATCGCATATCCTTGCCACTCAAGAACTGTGCCTTCTTAATATTCACTATCCGTCCCGTCCGTGCTGCAGCCAACAACAGGTCTGTCTGCCGACAGAGGAAGGCGGGAATCTGCAGTACGTCACACACTTGTCCTGCAGGATCGGCCTGCCAAGCCTCATGGATGTCCGTAATGACTCTCAAGCCGTACTTCGACTTCACATCACTCAACATCAGCAGCCCATGGTCGATGCCCGGACCGCGGAAGGAATGCAGTGAAGTGCGGTTTGCCTTGTCGAACGAGGCCTTAAATATGATGTCAATGCCCAGCCTTTGATTGATGTCCACCAACTTGGCTGCTACAGTATCCAGCAGTTCTGCCGATTCTATCACACACGGGCCAGCTATAAACACTTGTTTCATGTTACTTCGTTATTCCCTATGAATTATCCTGCAAAATTAAACATTTTCCTTAAAATAACCATGCTTTTTGCCATTTTTTGCGCCAAAAAGCCAAAAAGATAAAGAAAAACACACCTTTTTACCCTTCAAAGTCCTATTTTATTTGTTAAAAATTGATATTTATCAAGATTGTGCCCGCAAACAATAAAAAAATATCGCTTAAAAGGTATAACGTATTATAATTTTACTTACCTTTGCACCGTCAAAACCTAACAAAGGTTAAGACAGCATTAAATTTGAGAATAGGAAAAATTGTTTTATTAATTAAAGAAAGAAAAGATTATGAAAAAGATTATGATGACTCTGGCAGCTGTTGCAGTAGCTGCTACCATGAACGCTCAGGTATGGGTTGGTGGTGAGATTGGCTTTACCTCTGAGCACCAGAACGGTGTTGGCACAGAGAACATATTTACTATCAAGCCTGAGATTGGTTATTCACTGAATGAGAAGTTTGACGTTGCTATCGCACTCGGCTTCTCTCATGCTAGTGACAAGCTGAACACCAAACTTGGTGGTAACAAGTTCTACGCAAACACATTCGAAATTAACCCTTACCTTCGTTATAAGTTTGTAAAAGCTGGTAACTTCTTTGCATTCGTTGATGGCGGTCTCAATTACGCTACTACTCACTATAAGAGCGTTTCAGACAACGAGAACGAGTTCGGTTTTGCTATCGTTCCTGGTATTGCCTACTCTGTTAGCAATAAGGTTACTCTCGTTTCTCACTTGGGTGAGGGTCTCTACTACAACCACCAGTGGATGAAGGACACCTATCGCCAGAACAACTTTGGTTTCCACCTGTTCAACGCTATCAGCTTCGGTGCTTACTACAACTTCTAATAGAATTCGCAAACATTAAATCAATTTAATATTTGTGTCCGCCCGACTTCGTGACGAAGCCGGGCGGAATTCTTTTTGTCATTTCATCATTTCACTCCCCCAACAGCCTCTGACGTGCCCCGTCCGAATAGTCTGAACGACCAATCCGAACCGTTCGGACTGGCTTCAAAACGGCACTTCGTCGCCGTCTCGTTAGCGTCGAGGAGGGTACTTCGTGATGGCGGCAAAAAGTAACATAGTTACTTTTGTTACTTTTTTAATTCTTAATATGCACATCCTGCTGCGGGAAGGGGATTTCGACACCGTTCGCATTCAGCGTGTCGTAAATGGTGCCGAGCACCTGACTGATGACTAATCCGCGCTTCAGCGGTTCCAGCCATACGAAGGTGCGGAAGTTCACGCTACTGTCACCCAACTCATAGACTGCGGTAGTGATGGGCTTCGTGGGGTCGAGCCACTCGATGTGCAAGGCATTCAATGCATCTTCCACCAGCTGTTTCACCTGTTGCAAGTTCGAGCCATAGGCCACACCGAAGGGGATGATTTGCAACACATAATCATGATTGCGCGTAAGGTTCTTATAGTTCTTCGTGAACAGCTGCGAGTTCTGGAAGGTAATCACCTCGCCCGTGATAGCTTCTACCACAGTAGAGGTGTAACTGATGCTCGTTACCTTTCCCGTGATGTCGTCAACCTGGATGAGGTCGCCCACTTTGATACGTCCCGTCATGAGGGAAATACCATAGTAGATATTCTCGATGATGTCCTTCGATGCGAAACCGACACCGGTCGACAAACCTCCGGTCACAATGGCGAGCCAGGTCATGGAGATATTAAGAATGCCCATCGTAATCAAGAACCACAAGCCCCAGACCAGCACCTGAAGCACATTCTTGCCCATCACCTCGCGACTGGCGGCAGTATCAGGATCCTTGTACTCATAGTGCATACGCATCAGTTTCAAGAGGGTGCGGTTGATGTAGGCAAAGAGGAACCACAGGCTGACCACCATGGCTAAAGAGAGGATGCTCAGCTTGAAATTCTCCATATCGATAAACTTCATGTGGAAGATGCGCCAACAGAGGTCGGAGAGGTTGAAGACGTCTGCCGCCCAATAGATGCTGATCATCACCGATGCCACGCCCAAGATAGGCAGCAGCACCTGATAGGCCAAATGGTAGGCCCACGTCTGGGTAACGGGACGCTCTCTGAAGCGGTGACGCTCGCCATAGAGCTTGATATATCCGCTGACACATGTAATGGTTAGGATGCACGTTAGCTGCATAATCCACCAGATCAATATCTGTACGGCCAACAGGGTATAGCCGACCCACGAACAAACCACGCTCACCAAGAATACCACCAGCGAGATGTAGGTATAGAACATGTCCGACCGCGGCACGTTGCGGTTGTGGCGACGGATGACGCTCCACTGCCACAGGGCGCAAACGAGCAGAATGGGCGGGAAGATGATGTTCACCAACTCGTTCGGAATCAGGATAATGCGGATGGCAATTACCAGGAAGCCCACAAACATCAGGGGAGTATAGATGCGGAAGGCACTCTTAATCTGGTCGCCCTTCACACGCAGCAGCAGCGAGATAAGAATCACGCCCAGCAACCACGCATACTCCACCAGCAAGTTGGCGGCCATAATGACGAAGTTCTGGTCAATCACCATCAGCGTCACACCCAAGATGAGGGCAAAGGTGACCGTCGTCGTTGCCATGATGATGCACGCGCGCTTTTTCATAAATTCCTCGGTACGCAACCGCTTGGGAACCACGAAACGGATGACGGAGAAGTTCAGCAAGGAAGCTATCACCGCGTAGAAGATGGCCGAGAACAAGAGGCCGAAGATCCACCGGCTGTCCCACTGCGAATTGGCGTTGGGCTGGTATTTCTTTTCGACGGTACGCGACATGGTGCCCCAATAGCGCTTCCAGTCCTTGAGGATGCTGAAGTAACTGTCGCCGCCATTCTTGAAGATATTCGTCTGGATATCGTTGTAACGCTTCTGGGCATAGTCGTTCAGGCGCCCTAAGCGCTGCTCCGTGAAATCGTAGTAGCGGATATAGTCACGTAGCGTTGCGCGGTTTTCCTCCATCGAGTTACGAATATTGGTTGCCAGCGTCATACAAATGTTGCGGTCTACCTTCGCCTGGTCTTCCAGAAAGGCTACGGGCATTGCCTTTAGGGCGCCTATCAGCGAGTCGTAGCGTGCAATCTCCGTGTCCGACTTCTCAAGAAACATCTTAAACGGCAGTTGAAGGCGCTTGAACTCATGGTACTGTTCGGTGGCTTCATGGCAGGCGTAGGTCAAGTCGAACACATACTCCTGCTTTTGCGAATAGAGCATCAGCGAGTTCTGGTTCGACCGCTGCATGGTTTCCATCAGCCGGTTGCGCACACGCTCACTCTGGCGTTTGTTCATCTCTATCTGCTGCGACATCTCACGGTGATTCGTCGTCAGTTCGGTACGCAGGATGCGCAAGGTATGCGTCAGGTCTTTTTCCTTCAACACGGCGTGGGTGCTCATCACAGTAAGCAACACCACAAATATGGTTAATAAACGTTTCATTCTAAGCTTTTAAGATGTTTTGGCTGCAAAGATACGAAATTTTTCACTTTTCACTTTTCATTTTTCACTTTTTTTCGTACCTTTGCGCGAAAATAAATACGAACGACTATGATACTGATTGCAGACAGTGGAAGCACGAAGACAGACTGGACACTGCTCCTTTCTTCATCGGAAGAGAACACTAACAAGGTCATTGCAACGTTTAAAACCCAGGGTATCACGCCCATTCATCAAACGGCGGCCGACATTCGGCAAATTCTCGGACAGGAGCTTATGTCTCAGTTGTCCACCTTCCCCCGCGCCCACCTGGTGAGCATGGGTGTACTCGATACTTCCCTCGTGCAGCACGCCAGTGTCTGTTTTTACGGCAGCGGCTGCACACCTGCTCATGTGCCGATGATGAAGCAGGTGCTGAGCGAAGTGCTGTCACCCAAGGACGTCGAGGTGCATAGCGACCTCATGGCGGCTGCTCGCGCCCTGTGCGGTCACGACGCCGGTATTGCCTGCATTCTCGGAACGGGTGCCAACAGTTGCCTCTACGACGGCGAGCAGATTGTGCAGAACACGCCGGCATTGGGCTACATCCTCGGCGATGAGGGTAGCGGCTCGGTATTAGGACGCCTGTTCCTGAATGTCATCTTCAAGAATCCCAAAATGGCGAACCTGCGCGACAAGTTCCTCGAGGAGACCAAGCAGACGCAGGCCGATATTATTAAAAAGGTGTACAACGAGCCGATGGCTAACCGCTATCTGGCTTCCACGTCGACGTTTATCATCGAACACCTCGACAACCCTACCCTGCGCCAACTGGTCATCGACAACTTCCGCCAGTTCTTCCGGAGCAACATCGACCCCTACAACCGCAAGGACCTGCCCGTGCACTTCGTCGGTTCCATGGCGTTCCACTACCGCAGCCAACTGGAGGAAGCTGCCAAGCTCGAAGGCTACACCATCGGACAGACGCTGCAGAGTCCCATGGAAGGACTCATCAAGTATCACTCATAAAGAAAAAGCCCGACGCCAAAACGTCGGGTTTTTCTTTCAACATGTCGGAATCTCGATATTTCGGAATATCGATATATCGACATCCCGAAAAAGATTACTTGTACAGCGGTCCGAAGTTCTGGCAGGCACGGTAGTCGGCGCCTTCCTTGTCCATGCCGAAGCTGTTCCAGCATGCCGGGCGGAAGATATCCTTGTCTGCTACGTTGTGCATGCACACGGGGATGCGCAGCATAGCAGCCAGCGTAATCAGATCGGCACCGACGTGACCATAGCAGATGGCACCGTGATTTGCTCCCCAGTTATTCATGACTGAATAGACATCCTTGAAAGCATCCTTCGTGGCATCCAGACGCGGAGCAAACCAGGTCGTAGGCCATGTCGGGTCGGTACGCTTGTCCAGAATATCGTTGACATTGGCAGGAAGGTCTACCGTCCAGCCCTCAGCGAGCTGCAGCACGGGACCCAGACCGGCCACGAGGTTCAGTCGCAGCATGGTCATCGGCATGCCGCCCTTGGTAAGGAAGTGGCTTGAATAGCCGCCGCCACGGAAGTAGTCGCGGTCGGCAGGCATCCAGTTGGTAGCCTTCAGACAAGCCTCCATGTCGTCCTTCGTCATCTCCCAGTGCGACTTCATCGTCGGCTTGCCGTCCTGGTCCTTCATGGCTCCGGTGGCATCCAGCGTCGTAGCTCCACTGTTGATGAGGTGGATGAAGCCGTTGGCGGCACCGCCCTCAGCCTTCCAGCCGCTGACGCGCTCTACGGCCTCCGGACTCCAGTAAGTGCGGATGTCTGAAAACATCACGCCCTTGTTGGTGAGCAGGTGGCCGAACAGCATCGACATGCCGTTCAGGAAGTCGTTCTCCGTAGCCAGAATGTTAGCCTCACGCGGTCCGTTCCAGTCAAACGAGGTGCACATCATCGACTCGGGGAAATCGAAGTTGGGCTTGTAGTCCGTCCACTGGCGCTGTCCCTGCACACCGGCAGCAATGGCGTTGTGGCCGATGGCCTCTTCCTTGTAGCCCATCTCTAACAGCTTCTCCGAACCCTGCATCAGGTCGCGGATAATCATCATGTTCTTCACCGTGAACTCCCAGTCCTCGTCTTTCTCCTGACGGTTCTTGCCCTTGCCCTTACCGTTGAAGGTCGTCATCGGCACGCCGGGGAACAGCGGGCGGTCCTCGTTATAGTCGTGACCCTCCTGGGGTTTGCAGTATTTCTCCACCCACTGCATGGCCTTCTCAAACTCTTCCTTGTCGTAGATACCGAAGTCCACGCGGCGCAGGATTTCCACCAACGACACGTATTCGGTGCGCATACCAAGATACTGCTGCAGGAAGTCGGCATTGACGATACTTCCGGCAATACCCATACAGGTGTTGCCCAACGACAAGTAGCTCTTGCCGCGCATGGTAGCCACGGCCTGGGCAGCACGGGCAAAGCGCAGAATCTTCTCGGCCACGTCGGCAGGAATGCTATTGTCGTTCAAGTCCTGCACATCGTGTCCATAAATGCCATAGGCAGGCAGTCCCTTCTGGGCGTGAGCAGCCAGCACGGCGGCCAGATAGACGGCTCCCGGACGCTCCGTGCCGTTGAAGCCCCAAACGGCCTTCGGGTAGGTGGGGTTCATATCCATGGTCTCTGAACCGTAGCACCAACAACTGGTGACGGTGATGGTGCTTCCCACACCCTCGCGCTCGAACTGTTCGGCACAAGCAGCACTCTCGCCCACACGACCGATGGTGGTGTTCGAGATGACACACTCCACCTTCGAGCCGTCACCGTTGCGCAGATTCTTCTCAATCAAGTCCTTCACGGCCTTGGCCAGATTCATGGTCTTCTCTTCCAGACCCTCACGGATACCGCCCTGTCGACCATCAATGGTCGGGCGAATGCCAATCTTTGGATAACACTGTTTCATTGTTTGAAAAATTGTTTTAGTTGTACGTACATTATTTATAATAGGACGCAAAACGTGCCTGTTTGTCATCAGCCGTCGCAAATGCAAAAGTACCTGATTTTTTTGGCCGTTCAACCACTTATTCGTAACTTTGCAACCATGAAGAACAAAGGAAGAACACATCGGCTCCTGCCGTTTATCCTCATCGGGGCATGCCTGATGACGGCCTGCAAGCCCAAGTCGCAGCAGGATCCGCACCACTACACCCACGAGGTGCTGCTGCCCATGACGCCCGTAAAGAACCAAGGCAAGCACGAGCTGTGTTGGGCCTACGCCATGCTGGCTACCATCGAGACAGAACACCTGCTGCGGGGCGACAGCGTCAACCTCTCCCCTGTCTTCCTCGGTCGACAACTCAACAATTATCAATTATCATTTTTCAATTCTCAATTCTCAAACCCTGAGCGAGCCATGTGCCTAACGGCACTAAACCTCATGGAGCGTTATGGCATCGTGGGCTTCGACGTGCTGCCGGACGATGCCACCGACGACCTGCCGACACCCAAGAGCGTCTTTCTGCTCGGTGCCCGCTATACACCGCTACAGTTTGCCCACTCCGTCTGCGCACCCGACGAATACATCGGACTGACCTGCGTCAGCGATTCGCCGTATTACCGCAAGATTGTTGTGCCTGTAGCCGACAACTGGGAACGCAACCGCCTGCTGAACATCCCCAAGGACAGCCTGCGCCGTCATGTCAACCGTGCCCTGCGTCACCGCCACCCCGTGTGCTATGAGAGTGCGGGCCACGCCATGGAGATAGTGGGCATGGCACGCGACGAGAACCGCCATGCGTACTACGTCCTGAAAAACTCGTGGGGTACCGATCAGCCACACGGTGGTCTGGTGTACATGCCTGCTCGCCGCCTGTGGCGCGATGTCGCGGCTGTCTATATGACAACAGAAGCCTACTCCCTGCAGGAGTAGGCTTCTGTTGGTCGGCCGATGTCGGCCGACCATTATTTATTGCCGTTATTTATTGAGCTTCCACGTGGCGCCGTCCTTGGTGTCCTTCACCTCAAAACCAGCGGCAGCCAGCGCATCGCGAATCTGGTCACTGGTAGCCCAGTCCTTGTTGGCCTTGGCCTTGGCACGCAGCTCCAGCACCATGTCGACAACCTTGCCGAAGGCCTCCTCGCGGGCGGAGTTGTCGCCGGCGGCGAAACTGTTGCCAGCAGCGGCTTTCAGTCCTAAGATATCCTCGGCGAAGAGGTGCATGACGTCCTTCAGCTCCTGCAGACAGTCGGCACAGATGGTGGCCTTGTGGTCCACGAGCTTGTTGACTACCGTGCACGCCTCGAAGAGGTTGCTGATGACCTGCGGCGTAGCGAAGTCGTCGTTCATAGCGTCGTAGCAACGCTGGCGCAGGCCCTTGACAATCTTCTCCGTCTCGGCATCGCAGCCGTCGGCAGAGGGAGTGATGCGCTCCAGGTTGCCGATGGCGTCCATGAGTTTCTCCAGTCCCTTCTCGGCAGCCTCGAGGGCCTCGTTCGAGAAGTCCACGGTGCCGCGGTAGTGGGCAGAGAGCATAAAGAAGCGAATGGTCATGGCGCTGTAGGCCTTCTTCAGCAACGGGTGGTCGCCCTTGAAGAACTGCTCCAGAGTGATGAAGTTGCCCAACGACTTACCCATCTTCTGTCCGTTGATGGTCAACATATTGTTGTGCATCCAGTATTTCACGGCCTGATGTCCCATCGAAGCCGTAGCCTGCGCAATCTCGCACTCATGATGCGGGAACACCAGGTCCATGCCGCCGCCGTGAATATCGAACTGCTCACCAAGATACTTACGACCCATGGCGGTACACTCGCAGTGCCAGCCGGGGAAACCGTCGCTCCACGGTGACGGCCAGCGCATGATGTGCTCGGGCTGAGCTTTCTTCCATAGTGCGAAATCGGCCTGGTTCTTCTTCTCACCGATACCGGCCAGTTCGCGGCTCTCGTCCTTGATATTCTCCAGCGAGCGGCCGCTCAGCAGGCCATAGCCTTCCTGCTTCTTGCCGCGCGACTCCTGCCACTTGTTGTAGGCCTCGATGTCAAAGTAGATGCTGCCGTTACTCTCGTAGGCCAGACCGTTGTCCAAAATCTGCTGCACCAGCTGCTGCTGCTCAATGATATGTCCAGTGGCATGCGGCTCGATGCTGGGGCGCAGACAGCCCAGGGCGTCCATCGCCTGATGGTAGCGGTTGGTATAGTACTGCGCTATCTCCATGGGCTCCAACTGTTCGATACGTGCCTTCTTGGCAATCTTATCCTCGCCCTCGTCGGCGTCGTGCTCCAGGTGACCCACGTCGGTGATGTTGCGCACGTAGCGTACCTTATAACCCAAATGCTTCAGGTAGCGGAATACCACGTCGAACGTGACGGCAGGACGGGCATGACCCAGATGCGGGTCACCGTACACCGTAGGACCACAGACATACATGCCCACGTTGGGAGCATGCAACGGCTCAAAGCGCTCCTTCTGACGAGTAAGCGTATTGTAGATAACAAGTTTCGATTCCATTTCTTGATGTTGCTCTTAAGTAAAACGACTGCAAAAGTACGAATAATTTAGCTAATAGCTAAACATTTTAGGGAAAAAATGACCCTTGTTCAAAATATTTTTGTATCTTTGCAACCAAATAACGTTATTGAAATGAAGCTTATGAAAACTAAGTTTTTATGTGGATTGGCCCTCGTGGCGTTGGGAGTAACGTCATGTAAGGACAATGCTGTTTTCGACCAGAACACCTACAACCAGCTGGTTCTGAACTCGTTCCCCGTCAAAAACGTGGACCCCGCACAGAGCTGGACCACCGTGGAAACTGCCACGGCTGAAATCTCTGTCAACCTCGACTATGGCGTGACGTACGATGTCGGACTGTATCTCGACAATCCCATCAACACCGCCTCCGCCACCCGGGTCTATGAGAAGAAGATTACGGGCAGCGGAACCATCAACACCGCTTTCAGCTATCAGTCGGCAAGCCCCGTGCTCTATGTCGGCATCTTCGACCAGCAGGGCCGAGGCATGGCGCAGTCAGTGAAGATTGAGAACGGCCGGGCTGTGGCCGACATCAGCACGAACATCGACGCTTCCGCACGCCATCGTGCCAGCGAGAGCGCCAGCGTCTATAGCCGCTATGTCAAGACGGTCAACGACTACCTGAACCCGAAGACCATCCTCGGTTCCATCACCTGCAAGCAGATTTCCGAGGCAGAGATGAAGCAGTACACGCCGTTCACCGATGCCGACCTGACCAAAAACAGCACCTTAACCAATGGTTTTGGTGATAGCAAGCACTTCCGCGTAGCCAGCGGTACAGAAATAACAAAGGTGTTCCAAATGAGTTATGACGGGATTGTCTATAACACCATTGTGCTTTACGTGGAAGGCAAGGTTCACCTCAAGGGCAACACGCTCAACGGTTCTACCATCGTCGTCGCCAACGGCGGTGAGCTCATTATCGACGGCAATACCGAAATCACTAGTGTTGGACGTTTCGTCGTCCTCGCCGGTGGCAAGATCACGGGCAAGAATGGCGTCTCGCTCAAGGTTACCAACGGCACACCTTGCTACAATGCCGGCAGCATCGATTACAAGGGCGTGCTGAACGTCAACGGCTGCAACTTCTACAACTCCGCCGACGGCAACGTCAAGGTAAGCACCCTGTGCAACACCAGTAGCGGCAAAATAACCAACTTCGGCCTCATTGAGGCCGTCACCAATACGGGAGCAAGCGATGCCTACAACTGCAAAATCATCAACGGCTGCTACATGACATTCACGGGCGACGCTGGCATCGGTGGCATCACCATGCTCGACAACAGCCGACTGGATGTCACAGGACAACTTTTCTTGACGGGTAGAAGCCTTCTCGATGCAGATAACAACAACACACTCTACAACCAGAGCGTCATCAATGCTGGCTCTATCAAGTTTAGCAATGCCACCATCATCGGTCCGAAGAACAACGGAGAATACGGCATCGTGAAGGCCTCCAAGGTGTTAGTCGACTATGCGAACACGCTGAACTCCTACAACAATGTCTATTGGGACATCGATAAGACGCAATTCTATGATCACAATAATAACAAGTGGGACATCAACAATGTCTGGGGTGCTGCCTGGCACATCCTGAATAATGGCAGTTGGTGCACAAGCGGCATGAAGTACTTTGTCAACGAGAGCACCGCTACCAACGCCTTCACCATCCCTGCCGGCAAGTGTACCGGAGCAGGCTATAACGACGGAGGCAACAGCGGTGGTGGCAAGCCCGACGGCAAGCCACTCGGATTCCGCTTCCTCTTCGAGGACAACTACCCCGATACCGGCGACTACGACTTTAACGACGTCGTGCTGAAGGTTACCCCCGAGCAGGATGCCAACAACGCCAAGAAGGTCAAGGTGACAGTGAACCTCGAAGCCACCGGAGCTTCGAAGAACAACGGCACCGCCATCCGTCTGAAGGGCGTCACTGCAGGCATGCTCAGCAAGTACGAGCGCACCTCAGCAGCGCTGCCAGCCCCACCCTCGGAGCTCGGCGACTACGGCAACAACATCTATGACGGCGACTTCACCACGTCGCAGGATCCTAACGACAAGAGCAGCCTTGTCATCCTGCTCTGCAAGGACGTCCACTGGGCTCTCAACCCCAACAAGGGCAGCAATGGCGGCGTACAGCGCTTCTTCTACAACACGCCACTCGAGGGCTGGACGAACTACGGCCGTGCCGACGTCAAGACCATCACCTACGAGTTCACCTTCAACAACGAGAGCGATGCTCAGAAGCTCCTCAGCGAGGCCACCTACGACGCGTTTATCGTCACGAGCTACGGAGGCGGATTTTGGGAGACGCACACCGTACAGAATGGCAACAAGGACGCCATAGTACTGCACCCCGAGGTACACATCAGTACCTATCAGGAATACCGGAACACCTACGTCAACAACCCTGTCATCGGCAATCTGCCGTGGGCCGTCATGGTGCCCAGCACGGTGGCATACCCCCTCGAGGGCCGAAACATCAAGACCGCCTACTCCGACTTCGAAGGCTGGGCGCAGGATCACACGACGAAGACCGACTGGTATCTCCGTCCCGGTGACGGCCACACCTTCCCCCTGAGTAACCTCTATCCGTAACAAGCTATAAAAAACCGCTCGACTTCGAGCGGTTTTTTTATAACTTAATGTTTGTAATTTGTTTCAAGATACCGTCTGCCAGGACCTCGTTGTATGGTTGCGGTCCGTTGATTGTCTCGAAGACCTTCAGCACCCCTTCTCGTCCTTGTCCGTGGCGCAGCGCATAGACGATGCAGAGATTCTGTAGTCCCACACTCTCCGAGAGGATGTCTAGGTCCGTCACCGCCAACTGAGTCAGTGCCAGCTGGTATGCTGCCTCACTGTTCTCCACGATCATCTGTTGTACGTCACCCAGCGTCTCCATGCCGTATTGCTCCAGAAGCGGCAGGAACGCCATGAGCGACACAGGATATATCTCCGCCTGGTTCACAGCGGCAATGCGCTGGTTAAGTCGCAGGAAAGGCTGCAGCTCCAGGAAACTGCGGAAGGAGTCCGTCGACAGCGGCACCTCCTCCAACTGTCCGCTCTTCACGAGCGACTGCACATGTCGGCGGTATTCCGCCATGGTGATGCGCAGGCGACTGAACTCATCGTCCGCCAGCTCCAGCATACCCGCCAACCGGCTGAACTGTCTGCGGTACTCCGGCGGCAGCTTCACGGCACCCTTGTAGCCGATGTCGTGCTCGATGGCCGACCACACATGCTGCAGGGCTGTACGCATCTGAATCTCGAAGGGCATGCTCGCAAACGGGCCGTCGTCCTTCAGGTAGCAGATGTAGTGCAGCGAGTTGTAGCCGAAGCTCGTCAGCTCGTGAGCCTTGCGCTTGTCGATAGAGTTCGCCCAGTCCACCTTGAAGTGCTGCTTCACGATAGCCGCCACCTTGTCCACGTCGTCCGTATAGAACGTGATGATGCGGACACCCACCAGATCGGTGATATCCTCCAGACTATGGTACTTGTCGCCCTTGCGCTCCAGCTTGCCGACCAGCGACTGCTCCGACTTCACGCGGGCCTCCATACTGTTCAGCTCCACGCCCTGCGCCTGCAGTACCTCTGTCAGCACCCCATAGACATGCTCCTTGAGCTGCTGCAACTGCGGCAGCCGCTCATGGTACTCCTCTATCAACATCTGCCCCGTAGGACTCAGCGCCAGGTTCATTTAAATTCAAAGAGATTAGTAAAGCCCGTCATGGCGAAGACCTGCTTCAGGTCGTCGTTCAAGCCGCGGATAAACACATGACTGCCTTTGGGCTTGGCATTCTTCAGGATAGCCAGAAAGATGCGCAGGCCGCTCGACGAGATATACTCCAGTGCTGAGCAGTCCAGCACAATGTCGTGTCCGTCGCACTCGGTAAGCACTTGAACCTCGCGTTCCACCTGCGGTGCTGCAGCGGTATCCAGTCGTCCCTCAAAGAACATTACATAATCAGAGTTCTCTTCCTTAAATGTTGTAATCATAATACAAATCGTTTTTATTTTATATATGTATGTTTTAATCTTTAATCATTCGTAGTGAGTTTCTTCTTCAGCCTCAGCACATTCTTCCCGCCCTTATACTCATAATGCAGTTCGTCCATCAGCTGCCTCACCAGGAAGATGCCCAGTCCACCTATGGGTCGTTCCTCGGCCGACAGTGTGGTGTCCGCGTCGTCCTTTGTAGTCGGGTCGAAGGGCTTTCCGCTGTCAATGATAACGAATGCCAGACACTGGTCATCCACCGTAGCCTCCACCACCACGTCACCCTTCGTACCCTCGGGGTAGGCATAGTCCATCACGTTCACCACGGCCTCTTCGATGGCGAGGTTCATCTTCATCGTCATCGACATGTCGAAGCCGGCCTGTTCGCAGACCTCGTCCACGAAATTGTTCAGCGCCGGCACCGTCTGCACGTCGTTCGGCAGCGTAATACTCTTCTTGTAATGGTCGCCCATAATTATATCTCAATTATCTCAATTTCTCAACACTCCCCTCGCCTTTAAAGTTCCCCTCGCCCTTTGGAGAGGGGTCAGGGGTGAGGCCTGGGGCGGGGGTGAGGTTTCAATCCTTCAGCGAGTACGTCACCGTCGTCACCACCCTCACCTTCTTGATCCACGGGGTGTTCGAGTCGCGGTCGTCAATGCTGAACTGTCCCTGGTCGGCACTGACTATTTTGTCTATCTGCGAGTGCGAGTTCTCGGCAAACTGCTGTGCCGTCTTCTCCGCATTCTCGATAGCCTCCTGCATCATTTTCGGCTTCATCTCCTTGAACGACACATACTCATACTTGATGGGGTTCTCGTAGCCGCCGTCCACGATGGCGATGCCATCCTTCAGCAGGTCGCCCTGACGGGCAATGATGCCGCGCACCTGTTTCACCTGCTGCGACGTTACAGTGATGACGCTTGTCACGATATAGCGGTAGTTATGGTTCGTGTTGTCATATTCCCTGGCGTTCAGGTCAGCCACCTGCGGCGCATTCTCCGTCAACTCGTCAGCCTTCACACCGCTTTTCAGCAGAAAGGCCTTAATCTGCTGCTGCTTCGTGCCCACACGGTGGTACAGTTCCGGCAGGTCATTGCCCACCTCCTTCGTGACGATAGGCCACGTCACCTTGTCGGCCTCCACCTCTCGTTCCGCCAGGCCCTTCACGTTCACCTTGCGGTCCTTGTTGGCAAAATTGTCGATACCCGCCTTGATGCACCACCCCAAGATGCAGATGCTCACAGCAATCATAGCTGCCGCCAAAATCTGTTTGTCCTTCATCATATCTACTGAATTTATGTTGATGACTACACTTTTAGCGGCAAAGTTACAAAAATAATTTGAAACACAAAAAGAATTCACGGAAATTATGAAAAGTTTAGGTCTGCATCACGCCTTGGCGTATGCCGCTGCGCTGAGCAGCCATCTTAATCACCTGCTCTACACCAGAAAAAAACTGAATGGTTTTGTACTTTTTAGTCAAAAAATGTTTCAATGAACGATTTTTGTTAGGAAATGTAACATTATTCTTAGGAAATAAAGGAAATTATATATACCTTTGCATTATCTGTTATAAAACGACTGTAAATAAAGACTACAGAACAAACGTTTCAACTATGAAAAAGTACACGATGAAATGCCTGTTGATGGCTGTGGTAGCAGTGCTGCTGACAGCCTGCTCGACGGGTGGCAAGACGTACAGAATCGGTGTGTCGCAATGCGCACCGGGTGGCTGGCGCGACAAAATCAACAACGAGATGCTGGCAGCACAGCACCTGTATGAACAGGATGTGAAGGTGAGCATCGTCACGTCATACGACGATACACAGCAGCAGATTCATGATATTGACAGTTTGGTGGAAAGTGGCATCGACCTATTGGTGGTGGCGCCCAACGAAGCCGGTCCCATAGCGAAGGTCATTGACCGCGTGAAGGCCAAGGGCATTCCCGTCATCTGCTTTGACCGCAGCGTGGAGGGCAACAACTATACGGCTTTCATCGGTGGCAGCAACGTGGAGGCTGGCCACGCCGTGGGAGTGAATGTGGTCGACGTAGCTCGCGGCATGGCGGGTAACGGCCACAAACCTTTCGTGCTTGAGATTACGGCACTGATGAGCTCATCGCCGGCTCGGGACCGTCATCAGGGCTTCGCACAGGCTATGGCAGGTCACGATGAGCTGGAATATGTCTGCTATGAGGGTGATTGGAGCTCAGAGACGAGCTACCGCGTGGTGAAGGAATATATCGTGAACGGTCGGCGTCCAGACATCGTGTTCTGTCACAACGACGGCATGGCAACGGGTGTCTACAGGGCCGTGGTTGAGACGAAGACGGAAGGAAAGGTAAAGATTTTCGGCATTGACGGCATGCCTGGCGAGGGTCTGGACTATGTACAGTTCGGCCACCAGACGGCGAGCTACGTCTACCCCACCGGCGGCGCCGAGATTATCCGGCTGGCGCTGGACATCCTGACTGGCAAGCCCTACAAGCGTGAAACGACACTGCAGGGCATCCTGGTGGTGAAAGAGAATGCCTGGTCGGTAGCTACCACGACTGCCGAACTGATGAAACAGAATAAGGACCTGGTAACCATTCAGGACAAACTGGAGGACTATCAGGGTCTGTATAACACACAGCAGAAGGCGCTTATGGCCAGTCTGGTACTTGTCGTGCTGCTCATCATCGCCATGATCGTCATCTGGCGTGCCTACGTGCTGTCACGTCGTGCCATCCGCCAGCGTCAGGCGCTGAACGAGGAGGAGACACTGTTCTACACCAATCCCGACAGCCGTGCACTGCGCCAGGTGTTCAAGACTCCTGCCGACGAAGTGCCTGCACCGCGCTCGCAGGACACCATCTTTGCCGAGACGCTGAACGAGGCCATACGCCAGCACATGTCGAACCCGAACCTGAAGATGGACGACCTGGGCGAGCAGGTAGGACTGAGCCGTGTGCAGTTGTACCGCAAGGTGAAGGCCATCACGGGTCTGACGCCTGTGGAACTGCTGCGCCAGATGCGACTGGGTCAGGGCTACGTGCTGCTGACAACTACCAACAAAACGGTGCAGGAGATTGCCTTCGAGGTAGGTTTCGGTACGCCGGGCTATTTCTCGAAGTGTTTCCGCCAACAATACGGCAAATACCCCATGGAAGTAAGAAATGGACAAAATTGACATAATAGTCAACAATTGTTCCATGAAACATAATTGTTAAAGAGTGAACGATATTTGCTAATCGTTCACTCTTAACTTTAGTAACTTTGCGCCCACAAATCACATAGTTACTAACCAATTAAATGCAAATGCAAATGAAACACATGAAAAGATTCATTCTGAGTTTCTCGATGCTCCTGCTGTGTAATATGATAATGTACGCGCAGGAAGCCATCACCGGCACCGTCGTCGACCCAAGCGGCGAACCGATTATCGGTGCTACCGTGATGGAGAAGGGAACGTCGAACGGTACGGTGACGGACTTCGACGGAAATTTCAAGTTGAAGGTGCAGGCTGGCAAAACATTGCTGGTAACCTACATCGGCTACGACGTCCAGGAACTTCGTGCCGCCGACGGCATGAAGGTGACGTTAGCCGAGAGCTCCACGACACTGAACGAGGTGGTGGTGACAGGTTATACCAGCCAGCGCAAGGCCGACCTGACTGGAGCCGTCTCGGTAGTCAGTGTTGCCGAACTCTCCAAGCAGAACGAGAACAACCCGATGAAGGCCCTGCAGGGTCGTGTGCCGGGTATGAACATCTCCGCAGACGGTAACCTGGCCGGTGCTGCCACGGTACGTATTCGTGGTGAGGGTACGCTAAACTCGGGTGTAGACCCTCTGTACATCATCGACGGTGTGCCTACCACGTCGGGAATGCACGAGTTGAATGGTAATGATATTGAAAGCATCCAGGTACTGAAGGATGCCGCCTCAGCATCTATCTATGGTTCGCGTGCTGCCAACGGTGTCATCATTATCACCACAAAGAAGGGCAAGGACGGCAAGGTGAAGGTCAACTTCGACAGCAGTATTGCCGCTTCGTTCTATGCCCACAAGATTGAGACCATGAACGCCCAGCAGTGGGGCCGCGCTTTCTGGCAGGCCAACGTCAACGACGGTATGGACCCCAACGCCAATCCCTTGGGCTATCGCTTCAACTGGGGCGTTGACGGCAACGGTGTCCCCGTGCTGAACGACGTCAAGATGAATATGTTCCTGGACGAGGGTGCTACGGTACGCTCAGCCGATACCGACTGGTTCGACCAGGTGACACGCACAGGTGTGGTACAGCAGTACAACCTGTCCGTGAGCAACGGCAACGAGAAGGGTAACAGTTTCTTCTCTATCGGCTACTACGACAACAAAGGTACCATCAAGGACACGCAGTTCAGCCGTCTGTCTGCCCGCGCCAATGCTGACTACAAGCTGTTCGACGGCAAGGTGGTCATCGGTGAGAACTTTACCATCAACCGCACGAAGGGTGTCGATGCACCGGGAAACATCCTGGCCAACTCCCTGCAGTTCAACCCGAACTTCCCCATCTATGCTGAGAATGGAGAGTATGCTCAGGCCTTAGGTGCCTACTCGGAGCGTGAGAACCCGATGAGCATCCTGGCCAACAACAGAGATAACGAATACACCATGTGGCGCATGTTCGGCGATGCTCACCTGAGCATTACGCCCATCAAGAACCTGACATTGCGCACCACCTTGGGTCTGGACTACTCACAGAAGAAGCAGCGCTTCTTCACCTACCCCATTGCCAACGGTAAGGTAACGCGCACCGAGACGGCTGCCGAGAGTAAGCAGGAACACTGGATGCGCTGGATGTGGAACGCCATTGCCACCTACAACCTGGAGATGGGTCTGCACCGTGGCGACGCCATGATCGGTATGGAGGTCAACCGCGAGAACTACGACTGGAACAGTTCCAAGCGCTACGACCTGGCCATTCTGAATACCGACTTCATGTGGCCCTCAGCCGGTAGTGGCCGCCAGCTGGCCCAAGGCTCCGGCAGCGGCTACTCACTGGTATCGTTCTTCGGAAAGATCAACTACACGTATGCCGACCGCTATATGGCTTCGTTCACGCTTCGCCGTGACGGTTCCAGCCGATTCGGTGTCAATAACCAGTATGGTACCTTCCCCTCCGTCAGTGCCGGTTGGCGCATCAGCCAGGAGCAGTTCATGCAGCCCACCAGAAGCTGGCTCGACGATTTGAAGATTCGCTATTCTTGGGGTAAGACCGGTAACCAGGCCATCGACAACATGGCCCGCTACACGCTCTACAAGCCCGTAACGTCTACCGGCCTGTGGGAAAGCGGAGAAGCCGGTTCGGCCTACGACATTGGCGGCACCAACGGCGGTGGCCAGCTGAACAACGGTTATGTCCGCACACAGCGCGGCAATGAGGACATCAAGTGGGAAACGACTACCCAGCACAACATCGGTGTTGACTTCGCCGTGCTGCGCAACGAGGTATATGGTAGCTTCGACTGGTTCCACAAGAAGACCACCGACATCTTGCTGTTCATGGAGGGTATCGGTTCCATGGGTGAAGGCAGTGGCCAGTTTGTCAACGCCGGTGAGATGAAGAACGTCGGTTGGGAATTCTCCATCGGCTACCGTCACAAGCTGAAGAACGGTTTCTCATGGGACATCAACGGTAACATCAGCCGCTACACCAACGAGATTACCAAACTGCCGCAGACAGTGATTGCCAACGGTAAGTTCGGTGGTAACAGTAAGATGAGCGTCATCGGACACGCCAAGGGTTCTATCGTAGGCTATGTAGCCGATGGTATCTTCAAGAGCCAGGCCGAGATTGACAACCACGCCTATCAGGAGGGTGCTGGCGTAGGCCGTATCCGCTGGAAGGACATCAACGGCGACGGCAAGATTACCGAGGACGACCAGACCTGGATCTACAACCCCGTTCCCGACTTCACGTGGGGTCTGAACATCTACCTGCAGTATAAGGACTGGGACTTCACCATGTTCTGGCAGGGCGTGCAGGGTGTTGACGCCAACTACGACGAGGTACGCCGCGTGAAGACGCAGACCGACCTCTGGGCCAGCAGCCATCCCGACTGTAACGTGCCTTACCTGAACAAGGGTACCCGCCTGCTCGATGCATGGACTCCGCAGAACCCTGATAGCGATATCCCCGCACTGACAACGAGCGACAAGAACAACGAAGGACGTATCTCCACGTACTATGTAGAGAGCGGTTCATTCGCCAAGCTGCGCACCGTACAGTTAGGCTACAACGTGCCTAAGAGCTTTGTCCAGAAGCTCATGCTGGAACGTCTGCGCCTCTACGTCTCAGCCCAGAACCTACTGACCATCAAGAGCGGTAAGTTCACCGGTGCCGATCCTGAGAATCCTGGATTCAACTATCCTATTCCTATTAACCTCACCTTCGGTCTCAATGTCTCATTCTAAAAATATCGCCATTATGAAAATCAAGAATATCATATACAGTTGCTTCGTTTGTAGCAGCATGATGCTGGCACTGACTGCCTGCAGCGACTTCCTGGACGAGCAGAAGCCTCAAGGCATGCTGACACAGAACGAGGTGAAAGACCCCAAGTATGTGGACGACGTCATCGTGTCGGCATACGCCGGTCTGGTGTCCATCGAGGACATGAACGCATCGTTCTCCCTGTGGAACTACGACACACGCTCGGACGACGCCTACGTAGGAGGCTCGAACTTCTCTGACGGTGAGCCGTTCCACCACTTGGAGCTGGGTACGGGTATCATGACTACCGACTGGCCCTTCTCGTCTATCTGGAACAAGTTTTATAAGTACCTGTCGCGCGTCAGCCTGTCCATCGATATGCTGAACGAGGCCGACCAGAGCAGCCCTGTCATTCAGCAGCGTCTGGCTGAGATGAAGTTCCTCCGTGCCTACGGACACTTCCAGCTGAAGCGCCTGTTCAAGAAGATTCCCTTCGTCAACAAGCCCAACATGACGGACGAGGACTATAACAACCTGTCGAACACGGAGTACACCAACGACGAGGGCTGGCAGCAGATTATCAACGACCTGGTGGCCGCCTACAACGTGCTGCCTGCCAAGCAGACTGAGAAGGGACGCCCCACGAAGGCTGCCGCTGCCGCTTTCCTGGCCAAGGTTTACCTCTACAAGGCCTATCATCAGGACAATGCCAACAGCAACAAAGTGACCAGCATCAACGCTGACGATCTGCAGAAGGTGGTTGACTACACCACCCTGTCGACCTTTACCTCAGCCGGCTACAATCTCGAAGCCGACCTGCACAGCAACTTTCGTCCCGAGGAAGCCTACGAGAATGGTATGGAGAGCATCTGGGCCATCCAGTACTCCAAGAACGACGGTACGGAGTATGGCAACCTGAACTTCTCGAACCGTCTGATTGTTCCCTGCATCCCCAAGGTGCACGACTCCGGTAACGACTTCTACAAGCCCTCCCACAACCTGGTAGACGCCTATCGTACCACGAGCGACGGTCTGCCCAGACTGGACGACTTCGATGCGAAGGACTATGAGGTAGGTGCTGCCGAGACCGTTGACCCCCGTCTGTTTGTCACCGTTGGTATGCCTGGCACTCCTTATATGTTCAACACCAACTACATGATAGCCAAGACCGATACCTGGAGTCGTGCCGGTAAGGGAACTTACGGCTGGAACGTATCACTGAAGCAGAATGTAGACCCCGCCCTGACGAACGTCTATCTCTTCAATGCCGACAACCAGTGGGCCAGCTCGATGAACCGCGTCGTCTTCCGCTATGCCGACGTGCTGCTGATGCGCGCCGAGGCCCTGATACAGCTGAACCGCGTCCCCGAGGCCATTCCCCTCATCAATCAGGTTCGCCAGCGTGCTGCTGATATGATTACCAACAGTGTCGTTGCAAGCTATCGCGTCAAGTATGCTATCCTCTACGCTGTAGGCCTGTACAAGGGAACCTATACCAAGGAAGAGGCCATGAAGATGCTGAAGATGGAGCGTCGTCTGGAACTCGCTATGGAGAGCGAGCGCTTCTTCGACCTGGTGCGCTGGGGCGATGCCGAAAGTGTCATCAACCACTTCTACATCCAGGAAGGCAAGACCATGTCATTCCTCGCCGGTGCTCACTTCACAGCTGACAAGAACGAATATGTGCCTATACCTTATGAGCAGATTTCAGCCTCTAACGGACACTATACGCAGAACTGCGGATGGCAATGAGAATAATGGATAATTGACAATTGATCATTGATAATTATGAAAACCAAGATAAAAAGCTTATTATTCGCTGTCATCGTGTGCTGCGGCCTGACTGCAGTACTGACAGCCTGTAGCAAAGACAACACCAGCGACATGGCCCTCGGAGGCAACTGCATGGTGGAGGAACTGGAGCTTAACGGCCAGTATAAGGCTTCTATCAATCTCGAGAAGCGACTGCTGAAGGTGAAGGTCCCCGTAGACTTCACCCAGACAGGTGACATGACAATCACCAGTCTGAAGATCTCGGCCGGTGCTACGGCCAACTTCAAGGTCGGCGACCACCTGAACCTGCAGGCCGAAAAGGCTCTCCGCGTAAGCAACGGTGACCGCATCATGGACTATCGCCTGTCGGTACGCAACGACGAGGCCATCCTGAAGAAGTTCGTTCTGGAGGGCGTTATGGGAGCCATCGACGAGGATGCCAAGACCGTGGACATCAGCGTGACGGCCAACAGTGGCATCGACCTGTCCAACGCTACCTTCGAGGTGGAGTGCAGCGAGGATGCCGTATGCTATCCTGCCAGTGGCACGAAGGGCAACTTCAATGAGCCGTTCGTCATTACCCTAACAGACAACACGGCCAAGAGCACCTACACCGTCAAGGTGAAGCTCATCGAGAAGCCTGTGGCACTGTTTGTCGGCGAGGCTGACAATGTGGAGAAGCTGAACAACGAGGAGAAGGCCGCCGCCAAGTGGTTTACCGGTAACATCCCCGGAGCCGCCTACGTCTCTTGGAAGGACATTGCCAGCGGCAACATCTCACTGGACGAGTGTAAGTTCGTCTTCTTCCTGCGCCACTGTGCTGCATACGGCAACTACGAGAACTTCAAGACCGGCGAGCCCGACGCTATGGCTGCCGTACCGGCTATGAAGCAGCTCTGGGAGAAAGGCGTAGGCTTTGTCTTAGGCCGTTCAGCCGTCAACTATGCCATTGCCTTGGGTGCCGCACCCGAGAATGCATTCCCCAACAACTGCTGGGGCAGCGGTGGCGACGGCTCTGACTTGATGGGTGATGAGCCCTGGCGCTTCTCCATCTTCGACACGACACACCCGCTATGGCAGAACCTGAAGAAGTTCCCCGGTGCTGCAGACAACAGCATCTGCGCGCTGGATAAGAACTATACCATCTGTAACACCACATCGCAGTTCCACACCTGGGCTCCGCTGAACACCGTAGCCGACGTGGAGGCACTGCTCGGCGGACGTGCCCTCATCGGACACTCCGAGGAGGTAGCCGGCTGGGAGCTGAAGAGCAAGGACGGCAACTACGGCAAGGGTGGCATCATCTGTATCGGTTCAGGCCTGTTCGACTGGCACTCACCGACGGAGTACACCTCTAACTACCACGACAACTGGGGTCAGGTGATGCTCAACGCATACGACTATTTAACAAAATAACCTTTAATGAAACGTCTTATGAAAAAAATCTTGAATATATTCTGCATAGGTCTGTTGGGCTGCGCTTTCTGCGCACCCATGACCTCCTGCTCCAGCGATGACGTCGTGGGCGATGCACCCCGCAACTGGGCAGGAACGACAGGGAAGTTCGAAACGAACGCTGAGAGCGAGAACGGCTTCGGCACGTTCTTCACGCCCAAACTCGGACGCGTAGGCGACCCTATGCCTTTCTATGACAAGAAGGCCGGCGAGTTCAAGGTGCTTTACCTGCAAGAGTTTGCCAACAACGGCGACAAGCGCTTCCACCCCTTCTGGGGCGTAGCCACCGGCGACGGCTGCAACTACCGCTCGCTGGGCGAGGTGCTGCCCTACGGCGAGACCGACTACCAGCAGGATGCTGCGTTAGGAACTGGTTGTGCTTACTACGACGAGAAGGAAGACCTGTACTACATCTATTATACCGGCCACAACGGACTCTGCAAGAACCGCGAGGTCGTGATGCGTGCCACCTCGAAGGATTTCAAGACCTGGACGAAGGACAACCTTTGGGCACTCAACGGTCCTGACTACGGCTACTGGGGCGAGAACTTCCGCGACCCGCAGATCTTCGTGGCCGACGACGGTGCCTATCGCATGCTCATCGTCACCGCTCCCAAGGAGGGCAAGCCCCTGTTTGTCGAGTTCAAGTCGACGGACCTGAAGAACTGGACCCACGTAGGTTCCTTCAAGATGATATGGAACGACCGCATGTGCGAGTGCCCCGATGTCTTCAAGATGGGCAACTACTGGTACATGGTGTTCAGCGAGGCTCCGGCCTGGAGCCGTCAGGTGAAGTACGTCAGGGCTGACTCCTGGGAGAACCTGAAGAACCAGTTCGATCCTCCCAAGTGGATTGGCGACGACGAGAACCGCTCCAAGCTCGACAGCCGCGCCTTCTATGCCGGCAAGACCGCATCGAACGGTACCGACCGCTTCATCTGGGGATGGTGTCCCTTCCGCTCGGGTAGCAACATTGACGAGAAGAACATGGACGTAAAGGGCGACAAAGAGCCTAACTGGAGTGGTGCACTGGTATGCCACAAGATCCTGCAGCACGAGGACGGCAGTCTGTCACTGGTCGCTGTTCCCGGACTGGCTGGCAAGTACAACAAGCAGCAGCCCGTCAGCATCATGGCCAGCCAGGGCTATCAGGACGGTAAGCTCACCGGCGACGATGCCTTCGTCCTGTACAGCCGTCTGGACGACTGCAACCACCTGTCGTTCACCGTCAAGACAGCGGGCAACTCTGACAAGTTCGGCGTCTCCCTGGTTCGCAGTAACGGTGTCGGGTACTACTATACCATGGTCGTCAACCCTGAGGACAACGACAACAAGCGCAAGGTGAACTTCGAGCAGAATGGCTACATCATCGAGAAGGACGACCAGGGCAAGGAAGTGAAAAAGTACGGCCAGGGCTTCGTAGCCGGCATCGACAGCTACATGTTCCCCCGTCCTGCTGACAATACTTACAAGGTCGACATCTACACCGACAACAACGTCGTCGTGATGTACATCAACGACAATGTCTGCTACACGCAGCGCATCTATGGCGTCCGCAAGAACTGCTGGAGCATCAACAACTACGGTGGCTCCATCACCGTGAGCGAGTGCCTTGGGTGATTTTTCATTTCTGACAAAATAGTCAACAGTTGTTACAACGAACTTTTTTTGTTAGTCATTGAAACATAAATTATAATAGTACGCGCGATAAAAGACTAACTTTGCAGCCAGTAATTTATTAACTAATCAAACTTATCAAACAAATGAAAAAACAATTGCTCATGCTGGCCTTTGCAATGGCCGCAATGACCGCCTCGGCACAGACGGTAATCTTCGATGGTGAGAGTGGTAGTAAGGATCCTTGGTGGGGTGACGCCAGTGCTACAATAGCAAACAACCCGACCAAAGATGGTATAAACATTTCTGACAAATGCTTGCAGATAACTGCCAACAATGACCATAAATGTGCAAAATTAGGAATGGGTGGAACTTCATTAAATGGAATGCGTCGTATTTCGTTTATGATTAAGATGCCAGAAAGTGGTGTAAACGTGAAAGTAAAGTTGATTAAGGATGGTACCTACTGGCTTTCACGTGCAGTGTGGTATGATGGCAATGGCGCATGGCAGAAAAAGACGGTGCTATTCCCGGAAGCCAGTGTCGTTGATGCGAATACTTGTATTGAACTCTTTCCGCATGAAAATGAATCTTATGGCGGTGACCTCGTCGCATATATCGATAATGTTCAGTTGGAAGGGGCTATTGTAGGTGGTGCTGGCATTGATGGCATGACAGACAACACTATATCTGCGGGAGCAAAAATAACCGGTATCTTGGCAAAAGGAACTGAAGTATGTAGCGACATGGATCATGGTTGGAGTAAGCTGTCTTACGATGACTATGTCAAGATGAATTCAAAATTCTCCAATAATATCACCTCGGTCGATATTACTGAGGCTACGATAAGTGATTTCGATGCAAACCAGTTTTTCTGGAAGAATCCGAATAACTTAGTCTATGCCGCTGTTGATCATAGAGCCGACCATGCCAATATACTCTACAAAGATGGTGAAGTCTGGAAAGCCAATGTATTGAACCTGAATCAAGCGAATCCTTTCGCTGCTCCTACTGACTTTAATGCCACTACGGTTCATGTCTATCGTAGTCTTCAGGCAGGTATTAACACCATGTGTCTGCCGTTCTATGTCGGTCAGGCTGAAATCAGCACCAACTGCAAGATTGCCACATTTAAGAATGGTACTACCTTTACCTTTGTTGATCATGCTGATGCTAACGTACCTTTTTTGGCTACTGATGTCGATGACGCTGTCGATGCTGGCACTGGTCTTACGTTCTATGATAAGGGTGTTTGCGCTACCGGCTCTCTCGGCACCACATTCGTAGGCGTCTATGCTCCTAAGAGTGCTGAAAACCTCTATGGCATCAACAATGGCGGCAAACTGCAGAAGGGTGGCTCTGGTGCTAACATCAAGAGCTTCCGCGCCTATCTGACCGCTGTCGGTGAGGCTCGCGAGATTTCCTTTGAAGGCGACGTGACGGGGATTGAAAACCTCACCCCAGCCCTCTCCCAAGGAGAGGGAGCTTGGTTCGACCTTCAGGGTCGCCGTGTGGCTCAACCCACTAAGGGCCTGTACATCGTGAATGGCAAGAAGGTCGTTCTGAAATAATTAGTGTGATTCGTGACATTCGTGTTCAACATTAAACAAGAAGAAACAATGAAAAAGATATATAACACCCCTCAGTTAGAGGTTATTAAGATTCAAACTCAGCAAATGCTGGCCAATTCTATTACCGTAGATGTTGCAACTGGCGATTTTTCGGGCGACTTCAACGTCAAGGAAGAAGGCTTTGACTGGACGGACGAAGGTTTCGACTGGACGGACGAGGATTAAAGCCGTCACACGACACCGTTTCATGTTATATCACCCAAGGTCTTTGTGCCTTGGGTGATTTCTCATTTCTGACAAAATAGTCAACAGTTGTTACAACGAACGATTTTTATTAGTCGATGAAACATAAATTATAATAGTACGCGTGATAAAAGGCTAACTTTGCAGCCAGATAATTCACTTTAGTACTAATCATTTAAAACAAAAAAGCGTATGAAAAAGTTATTTTTACTCATGAGCCTGATGGCAACAACAGTGATCGCATCGGCAACCGATGTATGGGAAGGTACACACGCAGTAACGTGGGACACCCCTTTGGAGATTGAAGCTACTAAGTTTGCAGACGCAAAGGTTGGCCAGAAGATTGTGGTCGAGTTTACCAATGCCCAAGATGTGATTGAGCTTCATAGCAATTCTGCTATGCTGCCCGGTACATACTATGCAAATTTCATCAAAGACAAAACCAGCATCGATGTATTTATCACACCAGGCATGCTGGCCAGTCTGAAGCAGTATGGCCTAAAAGTCTTAGGCAAGGAATTTACCGCTACCAAGATTTGGTATGGCGACGGCAAGGAGACGGTAGACGACAATGCAGTCTGGACAGGCTATTTCTGGATGGACAACTGGTGCACTTTAGAGTTGGCAAAGACATCCTTCAACGGAATTAACTGGAGCGACTACAAGGCCATCCGCTTCTGCTCAGAGGCAAACCGCACCGACTACGTCATCAATGTGCTGACCAAGTTCGACGACCCCGCATGTAAACTGGGCGACCAAACCACAATGACCATGACCAACGCCTATGCTGAGTTGAGCCTTGAAGGTATCGACATGGCTGCCAAGCTGGAAGGCTTTGACCGTCTGATGATTCAGTGCAACAAGGAAGGTGGTGCTGCCTTCAACTTTACCGACATCATTCTCGTCAAGAAGGATGGCACTGCCATTTCAGCTGTGAAGGCTCAGAAGTCTGCTGCCGCTGATGAGTACTTCAACCTTGCCGGCCAGCGCATTGCCCAGCCCACCAAGGGTCTGTACATCGTAAACGGCAAAAAGATTATCAAATAAGGATACAAGATATTAGTTCTTTAATTAGTAGTTTGTTAGTAGTTTAGTAATTAGATTGTTTTCAAAGTGAATCCGCCCAGGTTTCGAGAGGAAACTTGGGCGGATTTCATTGTCCACGTTGAACGGGAACGTACTTACAATATTCTTACTCAAAACTACTGATTGACTCCTCCGTGCCGAAGTCGAAGGCGTCGTCGTCGAAGGTGAAGTCGCCGCCAACGCTCGGTGCCAGCATCTCGCTCTCGTCAGTAACTTCCGTGCTACTCAGCGGCAGCGATGCTGCCAGCATGCCAATGGTCTGTAGTTTCACAACCTCTAATGTGGGATTGATATATGTCTTTTTCATTGTTTTCTTCTTTTCTTTAGTTTAAACACGAATTACCAAAAATTATCCATGTAATGACCATGAGTCCAACTGACTCAGATTGACAGCACGTTCCACCGTGAAGTCGTCTGCCAACCAAGAAAACGTGGAAGAATGTATCTCTTTTTATAGTAAAAATGTTACCATGAACGATTTTTGTTAGTAAATGAATCATTATTTATACGCCTAAAGGGAGAAATGAATTATCTTTGCAGCAGAAATTGATAACTAAAGGCATTTTTAACATGAGAAAACTGATTGTGACCCTGATGGCAACCATTGCTTGTTGCCTGACACAAGCCCAGACGCCACTGCTGCTGGGCAAGAGCCACGCCATGCAGCGCGTGAAAGTGGAAAAGAAGTACCTGCTGCTGCCCGTGCAGGAGCGCGAGGAGATTGCCACCATCAAAGTGCTGGTGGACAACCAGCAGGTGAAGACACTGAACGTCAAGTTGGCAGTAGACAAGGTGGACTACTTCGTTCCGCTGCTGATTGCTGACGAGAAGATAAACACGAAGATGGGCGATGAGCTGTTGCTGGACGTGAAGTTCCACGGCGACCGCCGCTTCACCGGCGCCATGAAGGACTTCCTGTGCTGGCGCGAGATGAAGCAGAGCGACACCTTCGACACGAAGAACTGCGAGAAGTACCGTCCGCAGTATCACCATACCCCTCTGTACGGATGGATGAACGACCCCAACGGTATGTTCTACAAGGACGGCGTGTACCACCTGTTCTACCAGTGGAACCCCTATGGCAGCCAGTGGGAGAACATGACATGGGGACACTCTACGTCACGCGACCTGATACACTGGGAGGCTCAGCCCACGGCCATCGAGCCTGACGCATTGGGCAGCATCTTCAGCGGTTCGTGCGTAGTGGATAAGAAGAACAACCGCGTGGTGGCCTTCTATACCTCTGCCGGCGAGAAGCAGACCCAGTCGATGGCTATCTCTACGGACGGCGGCAAGACTTTTGAGAAGTTCAAGGGCAACCCCGTACTGGTGAGCAAGGAAGAGGACTTCCGCGACCCGAAGTGCTTCTGGAACCCTGAAATCCAGAAGTGGAACCTCATCTTGGCCGTAGGTCAGGAGATGCGCATCTACTCGAGCACAAACCTCACGGACTGGACATACGAGAGTTCCTTCGGACAGTCGGTGAACAAGCTGACAGACGAAGTAACAGAGATTGGCTGTCACGACGGCGTCTGGGAGTGTCCCGACCTGATCAAGCTGCAGGTACGCGGCACGGACAAGCAGAAGTGGCTGCTCATCTGTAACATCAACCCGGGCGGCCCCTACGGAGGCTCGGCCACACAGTACTTCGTCGGCGACTTCGACGGACATAAGTTCACCTGCGAGCATCAGGACACGCGCTGGATGGACTATGGCAAGGACCACTACGCCACCGTCACCTTCGACAACGCCCCCGACGGCCGTCACATCGCACTGGCATGGATGTCGAACTGGCAGTATGCCAACCAGGTTCCCACCAAGCAGTTCCGCTCGGCCAACAGTGTGCCCCGCGACCTGGATCTCTTTGAGTACAACGGTCAGACGTACTGCGGCGTGACACCTTCACGCGAGCTGAATGCCCTGCGCGGACAGGTGGTAAAGAAGTTGCCGCAGGCCGGCGAGATTGTCGTGGACGTGAAGGGCTCGACGGAGATTACGCTGTCGAACGCCCTGGGCGAACAGGTAGTGATGAGCTACGACGCCCAGAAGCACACCTTCAGCATGGACCGCACCCGCAGCTATGCCTCGTTCAGCGAGAATTTCCCCTGCGTGACGACAGCTCCCGTCTATGGCGACATCAAGCAACTGCGTATCTTCATCGATAACAGCAGCATCGAGGCCTTCGACGCCGAGGGTCGCCTGTCGATGACCAACCTCGTGTTCCCGCAGGTACCTTATAATAATATAAAGGTTACAGGCGGCAAGGTCACGATGTACGAAATCAAGAAATAATCGAACTAACGAAATAACGAAACGCAAAAAAATCAAACAACTATGAATCAAAATAAATCTATTTACCTGATTCCCGTGATGCTGTGCTTCTTCTGCATGGGATTCGTGGACCTGGTAGGCATTGCCTCCAACTATGTGAAGGAAGACCTGGGACTAACCGACAGTGTCGCAAACATATTCCCCTCGCTGGTATTCTTCTGGTTCCTCATCTTCAGCGTACCCACGGGCATGCTGATGAACAAGATAGGTCGTAAGAACACGGTGCTGCTGTCACTGATAGTAACCGTGGTGTCGCTCATCATTCCGCTGTTCGGCAACTCCTTCGGCATCATGCTCGTAGCTTTCTCGCTGCTGGGCATCGGCAATGCCTTCATGCAGACCAGCATCAACCCGCTGGCTATGCTCATTATCGGCGACAAGAACCTGGCATCGACGCTGACCTTCGGACAGTTCGTCAAGGCCATCGCCTCGTTCCTGGCTCCGTATCTGGCCATGTGGGGCGCTACGCAGGTGATTCCCACCATGGGCTATGACTGGCGCGTGCTGTTCCTGGTTTACTTCGTCATCGGCGTGCTGTCATCTATCCTGCTGTGGGTAACGCCCATCCAGGAGGATCTGGAAGCCCGTAAGAACGAGAAGGGCCTCGTCACCGAGTTCGTAGACTGTCTGCGACTGCTGGGCAAGCCCATCGTGCTGTTGTCGTTCCTGGCCATCGTCTGCCACGTCGGCATTGACGTCGGCACCAACACCACAGCACCGAAGCTGCTTATGGAACGTGTGGGCATGACGCTGAACGAAGCAGCCTTTGCCACCTCGCTGTACTTCATCTTCCGTACCATCGGTGCACTGACGGGATCGTTCTTCCTGCGTGTGCTGAAAACCCGCTGGTTCTTCATCATCTGCATCACCTGCATGGCTCTGTCGATGATCGGTATGTTCTTCGGCACGGAGCAGTGGGAGCTGTATGTAGCCATCGCACTGGTGGGCTACGGCAACTCGAACGTGTTCTCGATGGCCTTCTCGGAGGCGCTGCTGACGGTTCCCGAGAAGCAGAACGAGGTATCGGGACTGATGATTATGGGCCTCTTCGGCGGCACCATCTTCCCGCTCATCATGGGCTTCTGCAGCGATGCTGTCGGCCAAGCCGGTGCCGTTGCAGTTATGGCTATTGGTGTTGTCTACCTCTTCACCTATATTCCGCAAGTTAAACACTAAATTGTAAATAATATGAATAAGCGTTATGTTGTAGGGCTCGGCGAGGCCCTGTGGGACGTGCTGCCCGAAGGTAAGAAACTGGGTGGTGCACCGGCAAACTTCGCCTATCATGCAGGACAGTTCGGTCTGGACACCATCGCCGTTAGTGCACTGGGCGAGGACAAGTTGGCCGAGGAAACCATCAAGGCACTGGAGGAGCACGGTCTGACATACCTCATGCCACGTGTTCCCTACCCCACCGGAACGGTGCAGGTGACGCTGTCGGGCGACGGCATCCCTTCGTATGAAATCAGAGAGAACGTGGCATGGGACAACATTCCCTATACGCCGGAGATGACCGACATTGCCAAACACTGCCGTGCCGTATGCTTCGGCTCGCTGGCTCAGCGCAACGTCACGTCGTGGGCTACCATCCGCCAGTTCCTGGATGACACCCCCGAGGACTGCCTGAAGATTTTCGACATCAACCTGCGTCAGCAGTTCTTCACCAAGAACGTCATCGAGGAGTCGCTGAAGCGCTGCAACGTGCTGAAGATTAACGACGAGGAGGTGGTAACCTTCAGTCATCTCTTTGGCTACGAAAGTCTGGACATGCGCGAGACCTGTCAGAAGATTCTGTCTACCTATGGTCTGCAGATGCTGGTACTTACCTGTGGCACCAACGGCTCGTATGTCTTCACGCCAAGCATTACGTCCTTCCAGGACACGCCGAAAGTGGAGGTTGCCGACACAGTAGGCGCTGGCGACTCGTTCACGGGCTCGTTCTGCGCAGCCATCCTGAACGGCAAGAGCATAGAGGAAGCTCACAAAATTGCCGTAAAGGTCTCTGCCTACGTCTGCACCCAGAACGGCGCTATGCCGGCATATTCGAAAGAACTGGTAGCGTTAGTAAAGTAAAAGCCTCACCCCCGACCCCTCTCCAAGGGGCGAGGGGAGTGAATAGCAAGTAGTCTTAATATAGAGAAGGATAACAAAAGAGAGCTGCATCGCGATGATGCAGCTCTCTTATTATCATTGTCCTGTGCTTTACAGTTTCGGACCAGCAGCAACGAGTGCCTTACCAGCCTCATTACCCTCGTACTTCTTGAAGTTCTTGATGAAGCGGGCAGCCAGATCCTTAGCCTTCTCCTCCCACTGAGCAGCGTCAGCGTAGGTGTCGCGAGGATCAAGGATGTTGGTATCTACGCCCTCCAGCTCTGTGGGAACCTCGAAGTCGAAGTAAGGAATCTTCTTCGTGGGAGCCTTCAGGATAGCACCACCCAGGATGGCATCGATGATACCACGGGTGTCGCGGATAGAGATACGCTTGCCGGTACCGTTCCAACCGGTGTTCACCAGATAAGCCTTGGCACCGCTCTTCTCCATCTTCTTCACCAGCTCCTCAGCATACTTGGTAGGATGCAGCTCGAGGAAGGCCTGACCGAAGCAAGCAGAGAAGGTAGGAGTGGGCTCAGTGATGCCACGCTCTGTACCAGCCAGCTTAGCAGTGAAACCAGAGAGGAAGTAGTACTTGGTCTGCTCGGGAGTCAGGATAGACACGGGAGGCAGTACACCGAAGGCATCGGCGCTCAGGAAGATAACGTTCTTGGCCTCGGGACCAGCGCTCTTGCCGTTCACCTTCTTCACAACCTTCTCGATGTGGTCGATAGGATAGCTTACACGGGTATTCTCAGTAACGCTCTTGTCAGCGAAGTCAATCTTGCCGTTGGCGTCAACGGTGACGTTCTCCAGCAGGGCGTCGCGACGGATAGCGTTGTAGATGTCGGGCTCAGACTCCTTGTCGAGGTTGATAACCTTAGCATAGCAGCCACCCTCGAGGTTGAACACACCCTCGTCGTCCCAGCCGTGCTCGTCGTCACCAATGAGCAGACGCTTCGGATCGGTAGACAGCGTGGTCTTACCGGTACCAGACAGACCGAAGAAGATAGCGGTGTTCTTACCCTCCATATCGGTGTTGGCAGAGCAGTGCATAGAAGCGATACCCTGCAGAGGCAGGTAGTAGTTCTGCATAGAGAACATACCCTTCTTCATCTCACCACCGTACCAGGTGTTGATGATGACCTGCTCGCGGCTGGTGGTGTTGAAGGCAACACAAGTCTCTGAGTTCAGGCCCAGTTCCTTGTAGTTCTCAACCTTAGCCTTGGAAGCGTTGTAGATGACGAAGTTGGGCTCGAACTTCTCCAGCTCCTCAGCGGTGGGCTGAATGAACATGTTCTTTACGAAGTGAGCCTGCCAGGCAACTTCCACAATAAAGCGGACAGCCAGACGGGTAGCCTCGTTAGCACCGCAGAAAGCATCAACAACATAGAGGTTCTTGTTGCAGAGCTCCTTGATAGCAATGTTCTTCACCTTTGCCCATACATCCTCACTCATGGGGTGGTTGTCGTTCTTGTACTCCTCGGAGGTCCACCAAACCTTGTCGTGGCTCTGAGCATCGTCTACGATGTACTTGTCCTTAGGCGAACGGCCGGTGTAGATACCAGTCATTACGTTGACAGCGTTCAGCTCAGTGTTCTGGCCCTTGTCGTAGCCAGTCAGCTCAGCCTTGGTCTCTTCCTCAAAGAGGAACTCATACGACGGATTGTGGGCAATCACGGTTGAACCCGTAATGCCATACTTTGTCAAATCTAACTTTGCCATAATGCTTAATAACTTATTTTAATGTGTGATTATAATCTTTTTACGGCTGCAAAGTTACAAATAAAATAAGGATTTCAGAAGCAAAAAGACCAAATATTTGCTTCGCGTGTACAATTTTTAGTATAAATCAAGATAACTTATAGGTTTTTTTCGTATCTTTGCAAACTGAAGATAACAATCACTACATCCTATGAAAGTAATTAACTTTGCCGAACAGAACAGCATCATCAACCACTACATGGCTGAGTTGCGCGACAAGAAGTACCAGCAGAACCGCCTGCTGTTCCGTAACAATATCCAACGCATTGGCGAACTGATGGCATACGAGCTGTCGAAGACCTTCGACTACAAGCCCAAGACCGTTACTACTCCGTTTGGCACGATCGATATTCCCCTCACCAAGCAGGAGGACATCGTGCTGGCAACTGTGCTGCGCGCCGGACTGCCTTTCCACGAAGGTTTCCTGCGCATGCTCGACAATGTCGATAACGGCTTCGTGTCAGCCTTCCGCATGTACATCAACCGCGAACATACCGAGGTAGGCATCCACACGGAATATATCGCCACACAGAGTGCCAAGAACAAGACACTCGT
>ONQT01000016.1 GCA_900320045.1 uncultured Prevotellaceae bacterium
TTCTTTATTATATATATAACTATCTATATATCAATAAGTTATAAGTAATATTAAGGGTAGCCTGACCCTCTTTTTTTTAATTGTCACAACTGTAACTGTCACACATCGTTTTCACTTTTCACTTCTCTACCAGGCCCTTCAGCGCTCCACGAAGTTCACGGTATACCTCGAAGGCGTAGTTGTCAACACTCAGTTTTGCGCCAAGCTCTGGTATCTGTTTTAAGTTAGGGCGATACGAGCCATCATCCTTACGAGTGATTGTGACGTACTGCCCGTTGAACACATGGGGATTGCGCTTGCCTGCGGATGGATGAATAGTCTCTGTAAAGTAATAGCGACCATCATCAAAACCAAACTCCTCATTTGGGATTTCACGTCTCAGAATGCCAGGGTAATCTTTTCCTGGCTTCATGAGTACATCGTTCTGCAACTTGGTTTTCAAGTCGATGCATAACTCCGTATTTGTTTTCATAGCTCACCTCCTTTCTCCGCGCTATTCTCTTCGGAAGCAATGAACTTGCGGTATCCATTTGCGAGAGATGAATTACCAAGGAACATCTCTGTGATGATGTCTCCTACGCGGCGAGGACAGCAATCTCTTCTGTCTTGTCCTCTGCCAGATGTCAATAAGCTTTCTTTTGTCATAATGAAAAGCATTATTTGTTGCGGTCAAAATCAACCGTGGTGCAAAGGACGCAAGGTATTTTTAGGACAGAAAGATGGCTGTTTCAGGTACTTTCAGGTATTCAGGTAAAGGCAGGTATTTTCAGGTACTCGACAAAAAAAGACCCTCGAAGCAGGGTTTTGTATCTGTTTCGAGGGTGAATAATCTAATAAAAAAGTTTGGACTAACTGTTCAGAAGAGTGACATACTCATTATCCACTTGAACCATATAAGCGTATGCTCTGTACTTTTCTGCATTCATATTGCTTGAATTAAGAGACATTCGGACTGTATGAAATGCTTTGCTACCATTTTCCAATCCCATAATGACCTTGGAGCATAAAGCATCATAATCGTTTTTGGTAAACTTTATTCGTTGTGTCTTCTTAATCCAATCATAGAATTTCAGATATTCAAGCATAGCACATGCATGGCCAGAATTCTCCAGCATCATCATAACAAGGTCGTGTACCTTTTCTGTTTTCTTTTCTGGAGTGATAAGTTGCTTTATCTTTGGCATCTCAAGGAAATTGTAAGCAGAAACACCCTCCAAGAACAAGTCTGCCTTATCCTTGGGACGATTAGCTTTCCCTTCGCCGGGTAACTCTTGCGGTTTATATGAATCAGGTATATCTGTTATACTGTTGCCAATTTCTTTTTTAACCTTACTTTGTTCAATATACTTGGCCAATTCATCATTAGATGGGTACTCTCCTTTCCAGTTATACACAAAGTCCATAAAGTCATCTTCAAATTCTGGCGTGTCGTATGATTGCAAGACCTCTCCATACGTATTGAGTAACGTGAAGTATAGGTGGGTCAGTTTAATAGGAATAAGCGACATCACATCTTGATGTTCCTCCCATTGTTGTGACTCCTGACAGGCAAACTTTATTTTCTTGAAAAGGGCTTTCAAGGTGCTACGCACAAACGCATCGTCTTGAACGGCCCTGCTCATATGCAAAATGGCTTGCCTCGTTCTAAATATCTCGGCATCGATGATAGTATTATAGAAACGTAGTAAGGGAGTATTCAGTTCGGGTAAAGTCAGTACGTTATCAATGACTATCTCGTAAGAAGGAAATTTGTAATGGGCATCATTCTTGCTAATCTTGTTTTTACGGGCATTTATGGCAGCATCACGAGTTTTCTTGTCTTCTGCATAAATGTCTTTCGTGTTGACAAGATCACTTAATACGTTATTGATGGCAAATTCCAATTCCAAGAGTTGGCTCTTCTGAGAAACCTTTCGAGCATTGCGTATCAGCAGCTCCAGAGCCTTAGGCTCCAGAGACTGCTTCAATATGTTAGGGCGAAGTTCACCCCTGAGAATACTATCTGTAATTGGCAGCGTCATAATTCATAAGCATTATAGCATCCAAAGGTTTTTACGTCCGAACTCAGGTAGCTCCTCTTGACTGAAATGAGGGACATACTTGGCAACCAACTCAGGATACGCAATGGTTATCGGCACATTCTGCATCTTAACGGACTTCCAGTATAATCTGCAGAACTGATATACCTGAGTGATGATTTCTCTTACAACCTTACCTTCAAGATTTTCGGCATTTTTATTCGAGCCATTGCTGATGGTCAGTTTGATGGGATAGAGCTTGTCTGCCTTGCCATTTGTGGCATACCTCTCATTATTATATAACAAATACTCGTTGCCACGAAGGTGAATATAGGTTCCGCTCATTGGCATTTTGTCATATTGAGCCGTATCGAAGGCTATCAAATCCTCATTGCTGGCAGTAACGACGTTGACAACATAAATCGGGCAATCAAAATCACATTGGCGCAACATGTTCTCAATCTGCTCAGACTCCTCACGCTTCAATTTCTTCTTGTAATAATGAATAATGAGGCGATCAGGCTTGCCGTAATCTTCGCAGAAGTTCCAGATTGATTTCTTCAAATCGCTCTGGAGAGTTTCTGTATCATCAGCCCTGCATGAATTGAAATTGCGGAAGCTGCCTTCTTTATCAAAGCAGAATGCACTTCCGAGATAGGGTTTTTTGATACCTCTCTGCCAACTGGCACCAATGCCGACTATCATATCATTTCCCTGAACAAGACTCTTTACGCCCCATGCCATTCCTCCCATCTTGCCGACAAGGGCTGCAGCGATGTTGGGTATAAACCAGTTGAAGGAAGGATTTCCGATATTGTTGCGATAGATGACCTGCGAAGTGATACCATATTGCATGAGCAATTCCTTCAGCAGATAGTATAACTCATGCTTCTCTTTGTTCAGATCGTCACGAGAAATATCGCTGATAATAATAGCGATGTACCTTTGGTCTGTATGAAAACGAGAGGATTGTAAGTGTTTCCTGACTTCAGCTATCGCAGTTCGGTCTGACGTGTAAGTGCAACTAAGTCCTCCTTCCCATATTGGCCTTTGTAGTAGGTAATCAGCTATGGGTTTATCAATCGTTTTTGCTTTGAATTGTTCTTCAGGATTAGCCTTGTACCAATTCCCCTTTTCATAGTCTTTTGCATATTGCAGGATGTTGAACAATCGCATCCTATAGGATTTTGATGTGTCATCATCCTTTGTAATAAAGAAGTAGGTAAAGGGTACCTCTGGCCGTTTATACGGGCCATGATTACGAAACTCAGAACGAGGAGTTTTGCCATTAGCACCATCACCATAGACCAATTCTTTGGCTTCTTCATCTACCATCATTACCTTTTCTTCCGGTAATGTGATGAACTGATTGCCATTAGGAAAGCTCACACCAACCTCATGTTTGAAGTCATCTGTGCAAATCCATGAGTCAAGAAATGATTGGGCAGCAGCAAGTTTGTTGGCAAATTTATCAGTTTCCCTTTTGTAGGAACTTTTAATACCAATAATTCTGCTAATGTTTGGATTTACAACAGGATAGAACAGCCCATTTGTTGTTGTCCAGTGTCGTTGCTCAATTCTTTTTATAGGAACAACGCAATGGTTGCAAATCACATCATACCCATCTTGCGGCAATTCGGCAATATCTTTAGCCGGAGTCATGGAAACAACAGAATTTCGTCCTTCGGCTATATCCAATTGCCATCCATCACATTGGTCGTTGTATCTTGGCTGAATGGTATATCTCTGATATGAGGTACTAATTCCATCTACTTGTTGTGTTCTTATCCATACTTCGGCTCGCCCGATAAAGTCTCGTCTAACTGGGCACCCTCTCTTCCTGAAATATCTGACGATACCTTGTGTTAGTACAGCCTTCGCAAGCCGATAATTCTTGCTCATCTCAAACTCCGCCTGATAAGTCCTTTCTGGAGTAATGCCAGTGGTTTCCTCTTCCCAATTGTTGAAAAAGACTTCATCCTCTTTTGCTATCGATGAACATTGGTTCCACAAGAAATCATCACGTCCAACGGACATGCGAATACTGTTCTTTTTGTAAGCCCTTTGAAGACCTACATTAAAACCACCAATGCCTGCAAAGAGGTCAATCACTTTAACCTTTTCGGCTAACTCAATTTTTGTACTGTTTACTATCATTCTGTTGTATGACGTAAATTGATGTTATGAACTTCCCGCTATTCCTCACGGGATTCTTTCTCCTTAGCCATACGAGTATGGCTTATTAGGTTGCAAAAATACTCAAAAACAATGGAAAACGTGCGACGATTGACGAAAATCAGCAGAAAAATATCATTTTTATTGCGTGAAATGCATTTTTCTCAATTAAAAATATTATTTTTGCACCACTTATAATAAATAATGTGTCGCAATGGACAGAAAAATAAATCGTATTAAGACTGCGTTAGTTGACAAGGGGAAAACCAACAAGTGGCTGGCCGAGCAGCTGGGCAAAGACCCTGCAACCGTCAGCAAGTGGTGTACCAACGTGTGTCAACCCTCACTCGAAACCCTCATGCAGATTGCCAAGCTTCTCGAAGTTCAGGTGGATGACCTGCTGAGATTCGAAGAACTGCCTGAGATAGCAGAAGTGCGAGAGCAGAATTAAACTCGTTAGGTTTGAGAATTAATAAGTATTTTGAGGTATTTCGAATAATCATAGAAGCTTTAACGCAAATGAGATATTAAAAGATAGACAAGATGTGTACAATACATAAAACATTTATCGGTAATGCAAGGGCAATGAATAGAACGGAGTCAAACTCCGTGGATATTGTGGTAACGTCTCCACCATATCCAATGATTGAAATGTGGGATGAGTGCTTTTCCTCTCAAGATCCATCAATCGGAGAATCCATTGAGTCAAACCCAGACAAGGCTTTTGAGTTGATGCATCGGCAAATGGATGAAGTGTGGAAAGAGTGTTATCGTGTGTTGAAGGAAGGAGGTTTCATGTGCATCAATATTGGCGATGCTACACGTACCATTAACGGGAAGTTCAAGTTGTATAATAACCATACCCGTATTTCTGATTTCTGCAATTCGTTAGGTTTTACCACGCTACCAAATATTATTTGGCGCAAGCAAACCAATGCCCCTAATAAATTCATGGGTAGTGGTATGCTTCCCTGTGGAGCGTATGTAACTCTCGAACACGAATGGATTCTTCTGTTCCGTAAGGGTGACAAAAGACAATATAAAACTCAAACGGAGAAGCATGACCGAATGGATAGCTCTTTCTTTTGGGAAGAGCGTAATGTGTGGTTCTCTGATGTATGGGACGTAAAGGGAACGAAACAGAAGATGCAACAATCTGGAAGCCGTGAACGCAGCGCAGCCTTCCCGTTTGAAATACCGTTCCGCCTTATTAATATGTTCTCGCAGAAAGGTGATGTGGTTTTAGATCCATTCCTTGGCACAGGCACAACGATGCAAGCAGCTTTAATGTGTGGACGAAATTCCGAAGGTTATGAACTTGACGGGGCTCTAAAGAGTCTTATAGAAAATGGTATCGCATCGATGGATGTAGATGAATGCAACGCTTTTATCAAGCAACGTTTCGATCGTCATCAGTCGTTCGTTGAAGAGCGAAAGAAACAAGGCAAAGAAGTAAAACACTTCAATAAGCATTTAGACTCTCCTGTTATGACGAAACAGGAAGAAGAAATCTCTTTCAACTACATAACCTCTATCAATAAAACAAAAGATGGTTTTTACGAAGCAGACTACGAATCTGTTTCAGATATGAGAAATATACCTTATCAGTTAATTATGAAATTTGGTTGAAGACATGGAAAAGTATTCAATGGAATTTGGCAAGAAAGAGCATGTTCTAAACTACGCTTGCCAATTGTATCAATTATCACGTCCTGCGAAAGTGGGAGAAGTTATGGCATTGATTCGCGAGTGCCAGCCCGCATCATACGAAGAATGGAAAGAATGGTATTTCGAGAATGCATATACAAAAACAAAAACTCCTGTGAAGTTGTCTTTAGAAAGCCTGACAGAATTGGGCGAACGCCTCTATGAGAAGATTCAAACATTTGTTATTCCCGATTGGCAAGAGGCTTTCGCACAGTTGACGCTTCAAGACTGCATAGACTATATCTACAACCTCACTATCAACAGGACATACGACGGATACATCCGTGAGAAATCTGTTGTAAATGATGGGCTTGCCAAGATGTTCCCAGACATCACATTCAAAGAAAGTGACCCAGAACTTGACCACGCTGGCGATATTGATTATGTCGCAGAAGTTGGAAAGTATCAGTTCGGCATCCAAATCAAGCCCGTTACTGCAAATGCCAATTTCGGTGGCTACTCATTGAGTGAACGCATGAAAGCCAGTTTCAACGACTTTACCGAACAATATGGTGGTAAGGTGTTTATTGTCTACAGCTTGAAAGGAGAAATCTCCAACAAGGAAGTCGTTGAGAGTATTCGCGAAGAAATCAAACGTTTGCGTAGCCTGTAGAAATGCCCACTCATCATATTCTGATTAATGGAGATAGTCGCAACATGTCTCAGATTCAAGATGAATCTGTAGGACTTGTAGTGACATCTCCTCCTTATTGGCAACTGAAGGATTATGGAACTGAACGACAGATAGGTTTCAATCAGAGCTATGAGGACTATATCAACCACCTGAATCTCGTCTGGGCTGAATGTTATCGCATACTTCAGCCGGGCAGACGCTTATGTATCAACATTGGTGACCAGTTTGCACGCTCAGCATATTACGGGCGATACAAGGTCGTTGCTATACACTCTGAGATTATTCGATTCTGTGAAGCCGTTGGATTTGACTATCTCGGGAGCATCATTTGGCAAAAAGAGACCAACATGCATACTTCTGGTGGAGCAAATGTGATGGGCAGTTATCCTTACCCCGGAAACGGATATGTTAAAATAGACTTTGAACATATTCTTCTTTTCAAGAAACAGGGTAAGGCTCCGAGTCCGACAAAAGAGCAGAGGGAACTATCAAAACTAACAGATGAGGAGTGGCACACTTATTTTAAATCCCATTGGAATTTTGGTGGAGCTCGCCAAGACCGTCATATCGCCGTATTTCCAGAAGAGTTACCCAAACGCCTCATTAAGATGTTCTCATTCGTGGGTGATGTAGTGTGTGATCCTTTCATGGGTAGTGGTACAACTGCCTTGGCTGCTCTAAAATTAGATAGAAATTCTGTGGGCTATGAAGTCAATGAGAGCTTTCGGCTTTTTTATAATGAGAAGGTAGTTTCAAATGGAAAAGATTTTGGAGCGACCTTTGCATTCCACAATGACACCGAGCAATTTGATATAGCAGAATCCTTGAACGAACTTCCGTATCTGTTCAAAGACCCTCACAGCCTTGATGAAGCTGCTGTTCCGTCAGAAAGTGGTTATGGCGAGAAGAAAACTTTTGATGAAAAAGTAAAAAAAGAACTTGAGGAAGAAGTCAAGAAACAAGAAGTTATTGATAGCACTCCTATGGTAATGGTGAATCACGCTCGCTCTGATTTATATAGGAAGATGTTAGATACAGGCATCTGCTATCTACGGGCTGGCGACTCGAAAGGCTCATTGCTTGTAACGCCAGGTTTTGAACGTCTGCAATATGTGCTACTGCATACCAATGGCGAGAACTGCCAACTCTTTAAGCTGAAGACACGAGGCCATTTTCAGATATGGACACGCGAGACTCTGCAACAATACGGCTTTGACCCTCGTAGCGCAAGTTATTACGTGGTGTTACACTTCGATTCAAGCAAGCCTATTCCTATGAAGAAATGTCCTGACTTGAAAGAAGATAAGTACACATTCAAAGCCAAAATCAAACCTCTGAGTGATTTCATGGGTATAAAATGAATGAGACTGAATTTGTTGGATTGGACTGAGCAACTGGACGAAGAAACCTTGTTCTACAAGCTGATAGGCTATATGGATAAGAAATACGAAGAGATAAAAGATGAACTGAGTGGCATTTAAAATTCGTATTTTGAATCTGAAATCCATAAATCGGCGATAAAAATAGCCATTTGTCGCCGATTTTGCCCATTTCGTTTTTGATTTTCCGTTTTTATATCGCTATAGAAGAAACCTTCATGGAGTATTCCATCCCTCTTCTTAGCCTCTTCTTGCCCTCTTCTTACCCTAATGAAAGACTACCGAACACCTACGCTACAATATACGAACGACCTTGGAACGACGGCGGAACGACCTTCGAACAAGACATATAGGGGACTGACAGAATTCTGTCAGCCCTCTTTTCGTTTCCGTTTCACCCGCGATTTTCCCCGCTTCGTTGTGACACAAGTGACAGATCCTGTTTCATGAGTTATGTATTCAGGTAGCGTCTGTCTCATTTCTTTTCACTTTGATTTACTTGCTCTCGGCGATAGGCTATTGTATGTGTCGAGGCCACCAGTATTAGACTTGAAGATAATGGTATCGATAAAGAACAGATGGCCGTCAGCCCCCATCAACACATTGTTAGGTACGGCATCAAAGATGTCATAGTCGGTATTAGAAAAGTATCCAGCGTCCTGTCTTTTAAAACCAAGACATTGCATTTCCTGATCAATCTCCTCTTGAGTGGATTCACGCTGGGCTAAGATGAATGGCTGACGAAGAACGGCACACGTTTTGCCATCGCAATTTTCGGAAAAGCCAATGAAGTCATAGGCACAATCAGGGAAAAGTTGATTGTGAATCAGAATGCGATTGAAAAAGGGTGTCAGGTTGTCGTCTGAATAGCGGAAGTCGTTCAATTTGTAAACGTGTTTATTATCCACCGAGATGTAAACTTCATTCTCTGAGCCACGGTCAGAATAAGTGCCTAGGGTAGTTCTGTCTATCCAACAATGGTTGGCTATGGCCCAATCCTTTAGTCTTGCAATTTGGACTCCCTTGCAAGCCGTTGTTCCCGCAAGCGCTTGAATTGACTCAAGCACTCCTCGTGCGAAATCGGATGCAGCTGCCAGTAGGCCACCGAATTCATTTTCTCTTGTGTCACCTTGCGGTGATAGCTGTTCAATATTGTCATTGCTCATTCTTTGCACGTTGTCGAATGCAAAGATAACCACTTTTTCTCATATTTGCAACTTTTCCGCACTTTTTTCACCTAAAAGCGTTTTTTTCCAAGTTTTGCGAAGTTGTGAAGTAATTGTCAAAAATCGAAACAAACAGGCGGGCACCGGTTAGGGGTGTCCGCCTGAATGAAATATAGAAATAAGGTTGATTTACTTCATCACGACCTTGATTACTTCATCACGACCTTGCGGCCATCCATGATGGCGATGCCGCGATAGTTCTGGTCGATGCGCTGACCCTGCAGGTTGTAGATAGCAGCGCTGGGCTTGATCTTCACGGTAACAGCCTCAATACCAGTGGTCTCATAGCCGGCGTCAAGTGTCTTGGTAGCTACGATGAACGAGAAGGTCACATCGTAAGTGCCATCGGCAGTAACGGTCAGTACCTGGTTTTGACCAGACTCGTTACCATAAGACTCACCCCAAGAGTGGTTGGCTGCGACCTTGTACGAGTAGTCCTTTGCCTTCAATTCAACATTGGCACGTGTTAGCTCGAACACGCCCTCGTCGACCTTCTCCATATCGTTTGAAGTATCCTCAGGGTTCCAGTCGCTACCGCAGAGATCCTTTTCACCGCAGATGGTCCAAGTCTTCTCGCCAAACTCAGCATCGCCAGTCTTCACGGCAGAAACAGTACCTATCATTGTCTCCTCATTAGCTGTGAAAGTAACAGTGTATATGCCAGGGGCATCAACATAGAGCTCAAAGTTACCACCCATACCAGTATCACCAAGAGCGCCCTCGCCCATATTGCCTAACCAAGAACCATTCTGGACAAATTTGAAAGGATAAGGGGTTTCGACATTCAGTGCAACTCCAGTCTTTACCAACTTGTAAATCTTACCATCCTCAGTGGTCATCTTGTTTTCTTCGGCGTCTGCACTCCATTCTACGCCCAAGAGCTCCTTAGCACCTGCAACAAACCAGTCCGAAGTGGACGGACCTACATAAGCACCAGTCTTTGTGGCCTGAGCATCCACATCGTGTGTTGTGGCATTGAAAGAGAATACGATGGTGTACTCGCCATCCTCGGCGATAGGCAGGACTGCATTATCAGCAGGATAAGCCTCGTCCCAAGCATGGTTTTTAACCACCTTATAGCCATAGTTGCCAGCTTTTACCATCATGCCAGTCTTCGTCAGCGTGAAGTTGACATCGTCGGTAGAGGTCATGTCATTGGTGGCATCAGACGGAGCCCAATCCACACCCAAAATAGCCTTTTGACCAGCAACGGTCCAAGTGTCCTGTGCTTGCATACCTAATGTGGCAGCGAGCATCACAATAAGAGTAAAAATTTTCTTCATAATTGATAATTATTTAAGTTATGTAATAAAGTTGTAAATATAAAATTCACTATGGAGTAGTTATTTTTTTCTGTCTGCAAAGATAAGGATTATTATCATACAATGTTCCTTTACAACGTAAAAAAATTCAAAAGGTAGTGCGCAAACGATTACGCACCACCTTTTTCCCGTACGGAAACTTTATTCCACTGGTACGAAATGGAGGGCGCCCGTGATGTCGCAGAAGTAAATATTATACTTTCCTGCGGGCACCTTGATCGCCTTGCCTGTCGTAGTGCAGTACTTAGCCCACATATTGTCCTGGTCATAGTCTACCGTCCAGGCACCGTCGGCATCGCCAAAGCCCCACGTAGTGGTACCGGAAGCAACTGTCACCAGCGACTCTGCAGCAACATTGACGTTAAGGGCGCACCAGTTGTGCTTGTCGGTTCCAATACCTGTCTTACCAGCGACACCCACCGACGTCATAGCCACGTCAGCAGCCAGACCCTTCAGCGTCATGGTCGAATACTTGGTAGGATTCTGGTTTGCCAGCAGTTCCCACTTGAAGGTCTTGGCCTCGAGATCGATTGTGAAGGTGTAGAAGGCCTTCGTAGGAGCCAGGAAGTATACGGGGATAGAGGTGCCCTCAGGAAGTCCCTGGAAGGAGGTGCCCGACATAGGTTTCTGGTTGGCCTCTTCCTGCGACGGCATACCATAGACCTTGTCGTAATCAGCAGCTACAGCATTCTTGGTACCATTGTTGGTAGCCACCTTCCAGTACATCTCGTTCCATACGAGGATGTCTGACGAGCTGGCAAACATACTGGTGAAGTAGAATTTCTGGTCGTTCTCCGGATCAGGCGTCATGATGGCCTTGTTGGCAGCCTTGGCATCAGCACTGTTCACCTTGCCAAAGACATAGTAGTAAGAGTTCTCCATCTCAATGGGTGTTACCCTCAGCGTAAAACTGCACATCGTGATGAGCTGAGCCTCCGTGCCGCTGACAGCGTCAGCCAGCAACTTAGCCTTGAATGTGCGCTCTGTGCGCTTCTTTCCATAATGGGCGTAAATCATGTCTTCCAGCCCCTTTCTGGTCACCATACCTTCCTCGGTAGCAACCACCTTGGTAGAGACATTCTCGCCCTTGTCGGCAGGCCATGCCTCCAAACGGACATCCTTAAGGACGACACCCTCGGGCAGCGTACCTCTCGTCATGGTAAACAGTTTAATGGTAGTGGTAGCCTCGGGCATGGTAGCCAAGTCAATAGGATTGCCGGCGGCAGCCGTAGGAGTTGCCGAGAAGCCCGTAACGTTGTAGAGTGGCCCCTGAGCATAGACCTCGGGCTGCGGATAGTCGTCGTGGCTCTCTGTGCAGGCGGTCAGAGACCAGCCTGCAATCAAGAGCAACAGATATATTGATAACTTTTTCATAATCTTATCATTTTGTTTGAGTTAGCATTATTTTAGTGAACCAGTATCGTCAGAGAACTTGAAGTAAACACGCTGGCCAACAGCACCATCGACGCGTTCCTGATCACCACCGTTGCCACGATAAGCAATCTCGCCTGTTTCTGCAGAACCTTTCTTGAATACGAAGAACTCGGTCTTCCACCAGTCATAGTTCCTTACCTTAACATAGGCGCGTGTACCACCATCGCCTTCGACTTTATGCGTCAACTTTGGTGATACGAACTCACCACTCATAGTCGTCGGAGTCTCAAACTTGACGTACTCCGTGAAATATTGACGCAGGTTATCTTCCTTCCAGCAGCCATTAGCAACATCATCAATAACAATACCATTAGGTACTACTGAGGGATTAGAACTGACAGCATCAGAATTGATAATGCTGGTGCCAATGAGCCATACCTCAGCCTTTTCAAAACTAAACTTCAGTGACATAGTACGTTTCACATTGTCGACCTTGCCTTCAATAATCATCGTGTACCAGCCCTTGTTATCGGCCTTAATGACACCAGTAACGGGGTCAACATGGAAACCGGGAGTTTGGCAAGAATAGGTAACATCAATCCAGTCGTCAGCATAGTTAGGTGCTCCTTTGATAGGACTTGTCTGGATGCCGTCGCCGTCAATCCAACATACTCGCCAGTGGACATTCGTGTTACTGTTAACCTGAGTAGAAGGTACAGACTTCTCCCAGTTGTTCTCCGTAAACTTGCCGTTGACGTAGAAGTGCTCTGGAACCACCACATCGGGCAATGCGAACTTGGTCTTCACCTCATTGAGGGCGACGATGTTCGAATAGCTGTCAGAATTAGCCACACCATCGATATAGGCATGAATCTGAATGTAAGCAGGAGTTTGTGCGGGGAAGTCCTCACGCTTCAATTGTCTCTTGGTCATCAGCTGCTTGGTAGTGGCAATAGCCAGCTCCTTGGCTGGAACCCTCATCAGATTCTTATAGTAGGTAGTGGTCAGCTTGGTAGGATTGGACATGTCTGCATCCAACGACAAATTAACGACGTAGGTTACTGTTGTCGGGAAGCCGAAGCTGGGAGCAGTACATGCAAGCGTAATCGAATCACTGATCTCAAAGTCATACGTGCTGTTGGCAAAAGTGGGTGTGTTAAGATGAATAGGTGCTTGAGGATGTGAAAGATCGATAGACGGATTACTGTCACGGTCAGCCTCACAAGCCGAGAAACATATTACACCCACCAACAGTGCAGCAAATATATTTAGCTTTTTCATAACTGTTACGTGTTAAGGTTGCTTATTTATAATTGGGTTTTATATTCGGGTTGGCATTCAACTCGCTGTCAGGAATCGGGAAGATGTTCAAACGCTTGTCGAACGGCTGACCAGCCTGAGAGCCACCCATCCATTCCCATCTGTAGTCGCTCTGGCCGCCATAACGGTTCCAGCGAATGAGCACCATACGGCGCATACCTTCGAAGCCGAATTCACGTGACCACTCCTGAAAAACGTTCTCCAGAGTGAAGCTAGACAAGGCGTCAGCACTCATGTTGTCATACTTGTTACCAGTCTTCACATGGGCACGCTGGCGCAGAGCCTTAATGCGACTCACACCTTCAGCAGTACAGTTGCCGCCGTTCATACGGGCATCGCACTCTGCAGAAATCAAATAAGCTTCTGCAAGTCGAATCATTGGATAGTCGGTATCCACGAACTGGCCACCAGCGTGATGTCCTGATGTACCATCGGCATGGAGGTTGTTGAACTTCATATAGATGTAACCTTGGTTCTTGTCATCTTCCTTCTGAATGCTCAACTTCTGGTCGCTGGTATAGAAGATAGCGCGATCATCACCTACAAAAACGACATTATCTTTATGTACACCCGACGGAGCAACGCTATTGCCAAAGAAGAACTTTGAGAACTGCTGACGAGCGCGAATGCCAATGTCCCAAGCCTCAGTTGTTCCATAACCCTTAATTGCATTTCCGTTCGCATCTTTGCAACCATAAAGATCCTCATCTTTCATAGTAGCCTTGGCTGGAGCAGCAATCATAAACAACGAACCGCCCCATGTCTGAGTCTTTTCACCATCGTGCAAAGCAGGAAGGATAATCTCGTTTTGAGCACCATTTTTGTCGTTGTCACCCATGAACAGCAGCTGGTAGGGCGAGAAACCACTCGTTGTGGAAATACTGTTGTTTTCTGTGCAAAGCTCGTAGCGGCTGTTAATGGCCATATCGGCATAACGCTTGGCATCAGCCCATCGAGCCGTTCCTGTATACACCTCAGCATTAACATACATACGGGCCAGCAACATATAACCTGCAGCCTTGTCGGCACGGCCATAATCGACGCTTCTGGGATCGGCCAAAACCTCACCACTGGAACCTTCACCAATGATATCCCTCAGTTCACTCTCCAAAAAGGCAAACAAATCGGCACGCTGAATCTGAGGTGCCTTCTCACTTGACAACTTGGTGAGGAACGGAGGATTAGCATAGAGGTCCATCAGGTAGAAATAATGGAATGCACGCATAAAGCGAGCCTCGGCACGCTTCTGCTTTGTCGCAGCATCGTCTCCATTGGCATTCTCCAAATAGAAATTACACATGGTAACACCAAACATCAGACGATAGTAGAGTGCCTTAATCATTACGTTGGAATTAGTCCAGGTGTTACGGTTCAGCTCAGGCATACCAGGGTCGTTCCACCAGCAATGACCTTCGTCGGTGGTCAGTGTGTTCATATTCCATATCAGACGAGTCATGTTAGATGTACCCTCGTCAATATCGTCCAGGTCGCTGTCACCGTTTGGGCCTGTCTGACCTGTCAGCACCAGATTACCATAAATCTTGTTGAAGATATAGTCTACATTGAAGTCTGACTCTTCTTGCGGATTGATATTATCTACCTCTAAGTCCTTCACACAAGCAGTGAAGAGCGTGGCGCAGGCTATCAGGGCAGCAGGCAAAATATATCTAAGTTTCATAGCTTTATTTTTTTCTTTTATACTCATTATTATATTAGAAGTTCAGATTGACGCCCAGAATCGTTGTGAAAGGACGTGGATAGATGTCGCCATCAACACCACTGGCCACCTCGGGGTCAATACCCTTGTACTTGGTAATGGTGAAGACATTCTGAACCGTAGCATAGACACGTCCGCTGAGAGGAGCACCAAAGAGTTTATCGAAACTATAACCCAAGGTGATATTATCCATCTTCAAGAACGAAGCATTCTCCACAAAGTAGTCGGAGGCATACTGCTGCTGAGAGACGTTCGTAAAACCGCGATTTACAGCCTCCACACGCAGATTGTTCAAATTGCCGTTCGTATACACTGCTCCAGAGCCCACGTTGCTGGAACCTGATGCAGTACTGTTGAACACATAGTTACCCAAGCTAGCACGCATAGAAAAGCCGAGGTCCCAGTTCTTGTACTGCACCTTAGAAGAAAGACCCATCAAAACATCGGCGGCCGGCTTGTAGTAGTAGTAGCGGTCACCACCGTCAAGGTATCCGTTACCATTACGGTCAACGAAGGTGTTGGGAATGGGGTTGCCATTCTGGTCGTAGACCTGTTGGTAAACATGGAAAGAACTGACGGGCTTGCCCACGGTGTGAGCTTGGATATTACCACCAGTACCTGTCAGACCACCACCAGTCTCAACGAAGTAGTCGGCAGCAACACCGTCGATGAGTTCGTCAATCTCGTTGTGGTTGTAGGTAAAGTTGTAGTTCACCTCCCATCGCCAATCCTTGGTCTGGATGGGACGCAAAGTCGTCATAAATTCAAAACCAGTATTGTGTAGAGAACCGATGTTGCTCGTCACTTTATTACGGAAGTTAGAACCTGCGGCCACAAAGACAGTATTGATCAGGTCTTTTGTCTTACGATAGTACCAGTCAAAAGAAAATTCAAGGCGATTATTCAAGAATGCCAAGTCCAAACCAGCATTCCAAGTCGTGGTTTTCTCCCAGGTCAGCTGTGGGTTGTAAGCCTGAGGACGATAGGTTGTACCGTTACCCAGCACAGGATACAGTGCATGGGCATTGGTGTTAGGCTTGAAGACAGGAATATAGGTGTAGTCGCCAATTCCTTCCTGCTGACCAGTGATACCCCAGCCTAAACGCAACTTGGCATCACTGAGGTAGTCGATATTCTTGAGGAACGACTCTTCCTTCATCTTCCAAGCCAATGCCAAGGCGGGGAAGTAGCCCCACTGCTTATTGTCGTTACCCTTCAGCCAGTTGAAACGTGAAGAACCATCAGCACGCAGCGTGAAGGTCAGCATGTAACGATCCATGAGCGAATAGTTCAGGCGGCCAAAGAAAGAAACCAGGTAGTTCTCGGTCTTATATTGCGTAATGGTACCCAACTCGGCGGGATCCTCGTGATGACTGCCTGCTGCATGCACTGTATTACCGGCAGGCCAAGTACCATAGCCCCCCCAGTCGGTCTTTTTATGGAAGTGTTGCCATTCATAACCTGCCATGATATCGAAGTGGTGAATCTTGGCAAAGTCCTTCATATACTGAGCGTAGAGTGAAAGCTGGAGATTGTAGGTATCCATCGTACTCCATCCGTCATAACCCCAGTAGTAGGCGGAAGTTGACAAACGGTCACGTTCAAACCACTGCTTACCAGTAGAAAGATCCATAGCGGCATTCATGTGGAGATGCAGGTCTTCAAAGCCATGAATAGAATAATCAGCCTCGATATTACCCATCAACGATTTTGACGTGGCATGATTGTTGTTCTGGTTCAGTGTAGCGACGGGGTTGGCGCAGCCCTTGGGCATATAGAGCCAACTGTCGGCACCTTCATAGGAGGCGGTGGTGAAATTTTGCACGTAGCCACCGAAATACTGTTGGTAGATAGAATTGTCACCTGTAATGGCCTTGGTGGGGTCCATTGCAATGGCTGCTCCCACCACACCTTCGGCATAACGGTTCTTGGCTATCATTCCCTTACCGTTAACATTCAGTTTCAGGTGGTCCTTCAACAGACTGGGTGACAGGCTGAAACTTCCCGTGAAGCGCTCGAATTTCGATGTCTTGATGATACCCTGGTTATTTGTGTAACCTACAGAAACACGATAGGGCATGTTCTTGATACCGCCAGTCATCGTTAGGTTGTGGTCTGTAGAGACGGCAGTGCGGAAAATCTCGTCCTGCCAGTTGGTATTAGCATAAGCCTTATTGCCATTGGCGTCGAGATAACCCAGTTCTTTGAAGGCATCGCTATCCTCGCCATAGAGTTTCTTGACGTAATCCATCAAGCCTGGACCATCAAGCACATCGACAGTCTTTTTCTTAGCAGCAATCGAGATATTACCATTGTAGGTAAACTTGGGCTTCTGATTAGAACGTCCCTTCTTAGTGGTGATAATAATCACACCGTTTGATGCACGGCTACCATAAATAGCAGTAGCAGAGGCATCCTTCAGCACGGTAAACGACTCGATGTCGTTGGGGTTCACCATTGACAGGGGGTTAGCAAGACCCTGTACACCATAGTTGTCCATAGCCAGACCATCGATGACAACCAGCGGGTCGTTAGAGGCATTCAGTGACGAACCACCACGGATACGAATCTGGGCACCACCTCCAGGAGTACCGTCACCAGGAATAACGCTGACACCGGCAATCTTACCCTGAATCATGTCCTGAGCATTAACGTTCAGACCGTGGTTCTTATCATCAGGTTTGATGGCAGTGACAGAACCCGTCAAGTCGCTCTTACGAGCTCGACCGTAACCGATAACTACCACGTTCTCCAATGTTGTGGCATCGTCCTGAAGTGTGATTTCCACAGTAGGTGCGGCCTGAACCTTTGCAGGCTGGAAGCCTACGTAAGTCACCTCGATGGTGGCACCCGACTTAGCTTTAAGGGCAAAGTTTCCGTCGAAGTCGGTAACCGTTCCGGTCTGTGTTCCCACAACACGAACGGTAGCACCGATGACGGGTTCACCCTGAGCATCTTTAACATGGCCTTTGACGTCAATCTGCGCAAAGGCACCCACCGTCAGGAATAGTCCCAATAAAAGAACCAGCATCCTGAACGGAGCTTGGAAACGACAAAGTCGCTTCGCTTGCCGAAGAATGTTTACTTGCTTCATTATTAAATTAGGTATTAAAGTTAGTGTTTTTAAGGCACGTTTTTACAATTTCGTTGCAAAGATAAGATTTGTTTCCATTCGTTCATACTATTTGTTAAGGAAAATCGTTATTAGAGTAGTGCAAACGTTTGCATGCGCTACAAGCCATAAAAACGCCTTGCACAAAGTGGACGTAATCAACTTTTCAATAACTTTGCAGCAGCAAGCACTAAGAACCGCTATGAAAGAGACAGCACCATTGACGATGAAGGATATAGCCCGCGAGTTTGGTATCTCGGTGGCTACCGTATCACGTGCACTGAAAGACTCTCCCCGTATTTCGAAAGAACGACGGGAAGCCATTCAGGCCTACGCACGCGAACATCATTTTACTCCTAATGTCATTGCGGAATCACTGCGCTTTGCCCGTGTGCAGCCCCAGAAGCTCATCGGGGTCATACTGCCCAGTTTTGTTCATTATTATTTCGCATCCGTACTGGAGGGCATTGAGGAGGAAGCCTCATCGCACGGTTACCGGATACTGGTGGCTACCAGTCGTGAACTATACGAGCGGGAGGTAAAGATCTGCCAATCGTTCTATGAGAACAAGGTGTGCGGCATCATCGTGTCGCAGGCCAAGGACACGGTGCAGTATGAGCACTTCCAGCAACTGATGGACGCGGGGGTGCCGCTAGTTTTCTACGACCGCATCTGCACCGGTGTCAATGCCAGTCGCGTGGTGGTGGACGACTACATGGGAGCGTTCAACGCTGTCTCATATCTTATCCAGACAGGATGCAACCGCATTGCCTTCTATGGCTCGAACATGAATCTGGAGATTTCGAAGAACCGCTTCAACGGCTATAAAGATGCGCTGCTGAAGCACGGCATCAACTATGACGAGTCGTTGACACGCATCTGCGACAACAGAGCGGATGCGGAAGCCATCACTCCCGAAGTCCTGACACAAGACAACCCGCCCAATGGCTTTTTTGCCATCAACGACGATACGGCAATAGGCATCATGTACACCGCCAAGCGTTTAGGGCTGCGTGTTCCGGAGGACGTCTCGGTGTGCGGCTTCACTAACGGCTACCGTGCCATTGCCTGCGACCCCATGCTGACCACCGTGGAACAGCGAGGACAGGAGGTGGGCAAGGAGGCCGCCAAGATACTGATTGGCAAGGTGGAAGGCAGCATCCCCGAGGAAAAGGCCGAGCGTCGCATTATCAGAACACGCCTCGTGGTCAGAGGCTCTACGAGGTGAGAGTTAAGAGGTATGAGGTATGAAGTAAGAAGTAAGAAGTAAAGATTAAAATAGATAAACAATGAAACAGAAACCAAATTTACCGTTTTGGAGCTTATGGAACCTGAGCTTTGGATTCTTTGGAGTACAGATTGCGTATGCGCTGCAGAGTGCTAACATCTCGCGCATCTTCCGTACCCTGGGAGCCGACCCGCACGACCTGAGTTTCTTCTGGATTCTTCCCCCGCTGATGGGAATCTTAGTGCAACCCATTGTTGGAAGCCTGTCGGACAAGACATGGACTCGGTTCGGACGACGTATACCTTATTTATTTATAGGAGCTGCCGTTGCAGTAGCCGTTATGTGCCTGTTGCCAAATGCCGGGTCGTTAGGGCTGGAACTGTCGATGGTAATGATGTTCGGACTACTGATGTTGATGTTGCTCGACACCTCCATCAACATGGCCATGCAACCGTTTAAGATGCTGGTGGGCGACATGGTAAACGAAGAGCAGAAAGCCAAGGCATACTCTATCCAGTCGTTCCTGTGCAACGCCGGAAGTATCGCCGGATTCCTGTTCCCCTTTGTCTTTGCAGCCATCGGAATAAGCAATGTAGCTCCCGAGGGCATTGTGCCTGACACCGTCATCTGGTCGTTCTACATCGGTGCCGCCATTCTGATTCTATGTGTCATCTACACCACGTTGAAGGTGAAGGAATGGAACCCGCAGGAGTATGCGGAGTATAATGGGACTCAAGAGGCCAATGGGGCTCATGGGACGAAAGACTCTGCCAACTGGTTCGTGCTGCTGAAGAACGCTCCTGCAGCGTTTTGGCGCGTCGGACTGGTGCAGTTCTTCTGCTGGGCAGCATTCCTGTACATGTGGACCTATGTGGTAGATGCTGTCTCGCTGACCGTATGGGACACTGCAGACTCGAAGACTGAGGCTTACCAGACTGCAGGTAACTGGACTGGCGTACTCTACGCTATTCAGTCTATTGGAGCGGTGGCATGGGCGGCACTCATCCCCCGTTTCAAGAACATCAAGTGGGCTTATACCATCAGTCTGCTGCTGGGTGGTGCAGGGTTCCTGCTCATCCCCCTCTGTGCCGACAAATACCTGCAGATTGTACCCTTCCTGCTCATCGGCTGCGCCTGGGCTGCCATGCTGGCATGTCCGTTTACGTTGGTCACCAACGCCCTGCAGGGCTATGGCCACATGGGCGCCTACTTAGGACTGTTCAACGGAACCATCTGTGTGCCGCAAATCATTGCCGCCACCTTAGGAGGCACAGTGCTCTCACTCGTTGGACATGCCCAGACATCCATGATGTTTGTATCGGCAGTACTGCTGGTCATCGGTGCACTCTGCGTGACAATGATCCGAATCAAGGAATAAAAACAACTAACCCCATATCATCACTATGAAAATACTATTCAATCTGGAGTATCACACCACATTCGGCGAGAACCTTGTCGTCAACATCCTGCCTGAAAACGGCAGCGCCAAGGTTACGCAACACAAGATGATGTCGTCCGACGGCTCCCACTGGTATTGTGAAGTGTCCAAGACCATGAAGCCTGGCACATACATCGACTATTACTACAGCGTGGTACGCGGCGAAAACGAGCTGCGCCACGAGTGGACGACCATTCCCCATCGTCTGGAAATGGCTGCACAGAAGGCTGCACTCTATACGGTGTACGACCACTGGCTGGACATCCCCGAGGACAGTTTTATGTATAGTTCCGCCTTCACGGACTGCGTCATGGCGCGCAAGCGTCAGTTGAGCACCCCGACGGAATACCAGCAGACTGTACGCATCAAGGTACGCGCGCCACAGTTGAGACTGGGCGAACGACTGGCTATCGTCGGTGAGCTGGATGTGATGGGTGCCTGGGAACTGACCAAGGCCCTGCCCATGACGGAACACGAGTGTCACGAATGGGTGGTTAGCCTGGATGCTTCGAAGTTACTCAACAAACGCTTTGAATTCAAGTTCGCCGTCTTCAGCGACCGCAAGGAAGTGCCTGAGATGTGGGAACAGGGTGCCAACCGCATACTTGAGATACCCCACATGGACAAAGACCAGGTCATTGTCTACGAATTGCCACAGGCGAACTTCGACATCTATCCGTGGAAGGGTGCCGGTGTGGTGGTTCCCGTCTTCTCACTGCGCAGCGAGGGCAGCTTCGGCGTAGGCGACTTCGGAGACCTGAAGATGATGGTAGACTGGGCCGACAAGACCTGCCAGCGCGTCATTCAGGTGTTGCCTATCAACGATACCACCATCAACCATACATGGCAGGATTCATATCCCTACAACTCTATCAGCATCTATGCCCTGCATCCTCAGTATATGGACTTCCGACAGTTGCCTGAAATCAAGGATGAGACTCAGAAGCAGAAGTTCGAGGCATTACGTCAGGAACTGAACGCTCTGCCGCAGATTGACTACGAACGCATGATCAATGCCAAGACAGAGTATCTGCAAGTGCTGTTTGCTCAGGAATGGACGACCATCCGCCGCAGAGCCTCTTACAAGGAATTCTTCGAGGAAAACAAGGAGTGGCTGGAGCCTTATGCACAGTTCTGCTATTATCGCGACAAATTTGGTACCGCCACCTTCTCGGAATGGCCAAAGAAACTGGACAAGCCCGTTCAGAAAGAGCTGGACTTCTGGTACTTTGTACAATACCATCTGGATGCTCAAATGCGGGCTGCTCACGACTACGCCCGGCAGCATCGCGTCATCCTGAAGGGTGACATCCCCATCGGTATTTCACGCGACGGCGTAGAGGCTTGGGTAGAACCCCGCTACTTCAACATGGGTCAGCAGGCCGGTGCCCCACCCGATCCGTTCTCTGCCGACGGCCAGAACTGGGGATTCCCCACCTACAACTGGGATGAGATGATGAAGGACGACTGCCGCTGGTGGGTGAACCGCTTCCGCAAGATGGCACAGTACTTCGATGCCTACCGCATTGACCATGTCTTGGGATTCTTCCGCATCTGGGAGATTCCCATGCCCGAGAAGTCGGGACTGATGGGGCAGTTTGCACCAGCCTTGGGACTGAGTCGCGAGGAGATAGAGAGCTACGGCATCTATGGCCACGACGAGTTGTTCCTTGTGGACCACAAGCGCAACGACCGATGGCATCCGCGTATTGCCATCCAATACCAGGAGGCTTACGAGAAGCTGAAGGAAGACGAGAAGTATAACTTCAATCGCCTGTACAACGATTACTTCTACCGTCGCAACAACCAATTCTGGTACCAGGAGGCCATGAAGAAGCTGCCCCGCCTGACACAGGCTACCCGTATGCTATGTTGTGCCGAAGACCTGGGTATGGTACCCGACTGTGTACCCTGGGTTATGAACGAACTGCGCATCCTGTCGCTGGAAATCCAGACCATGCCAAAGGAGCCGAACATTCCCTTCGGCAAATTGTCGCACAACCCATACCGTAGCGTATGTACTTTCTCGACACACGACATGCCGACCATGAGACAGTGGTGGGATGAGGACAATGAACGGACGCAGCAGTATTACAACATCCCGTTGCGCAGAACCGGTGAGGCTCCTCACCCGCTGCCAGGATGGTTGGCCAAGGACATCATCAGCCGTCAGCTGACGTCGCCCTCCATGCTCTGTCTGCTGTCACTGCAAGACTGGCTTGGCATGGACGAGCAGCTACGACTGCCCGACCAGAACGGTGAGCGCATCAACATCCCTGCCAATCCACGCCACTACTGGCGCTGGCGCATGCACCTCACCATTGAGCAGCTCATGCAGGCTAACGAGTTCAACGAGAACATCAAAACACTCATCACTCAGAGCGGAAGAAAATGAGAAAGACTATTTTAGCTATTGGCTGCTGCCTGTTGGCCATTGGCTTGCATGCAACGGAAGTCAAGTCGCCGAACGGCAACATCGTGCTGAACTTCAATATAGAGGACGGACGTCCCACTTATAGCGTCAACTATAAGGGACGCGCCGTCATTCTACCCTCTCATCTCGGTCTTGAACTGGCACGCGACAAGCATGCATCGATGGGAGAGAAAGAACGTGACCTCATGGATGGCTTTACGCTGGAACGTGAGGACACTTCGACCTTCGACGAGACATGGCAGCCTGTCTGGGGTGAAACCCGCAACATCCGAAACCACTACAACGAATATGCCGCCACTCTGTCACAACAGTGGAGGGAGAATGTCAAACCGACTCGTCCAGGAATACATTGGCAACCACGTCATCACCGCAGGGAGATGATTATCCGCTTCCGGATTTATGACGATGGTGTAGGTTTCCGCTATGAATTCCCCCAGCAGCCTGACCTCAACTACTTCCTTATTAAAGAGGAACGTTCTGAGTTTGCTATGGCTGGCGACCATACGGCATGGTGGATTCCCGGTGACTACGACACCCAGGAGCAGGTGACACAGGAGACAAAGCTATCGGAAATCCGCAGCCGTTTCCAAGAGGCGGTCAACTGGGGTAATTCCAGTGTAGCAGTATTCTCCGAGACCGGTGTACAGACCGCTCTTCAGATGAAGACAAACGACGGATTGTACATCAACCTGCACGAAGCAGCCTGTCTGGACTATGCCACCATGCACCTCAACCTGAACGACACCACTATGGTATTCACATCGTGGCTCACACCGGATGCCACAGGACTGAAAGGTTGTATGCAAACACCGTGCGAGACCCCGTGGCGCACCATTATGGTGAGCGACGATGCCCGCGACATGCTGTCGAGCAACCTCATCCTCAACCTCAACGAGCCTTGCAAGTTGGAAGATACGTCGTGGATTCATCCCACAAAATACTGTGGTGTCTGGTGGGAAATGATTGTCGGCAAGTCCAACTGGCACTATACGGACGACTACCCCAGCATCCATCTGGACAAAATCGACTGGAAAGCAGTAAAGCCACATGGACGCCATGCTGCCAACAACGAGAAGGTAAAGCGTTACATCGACTTTGCAGCCAAGAACGGCTTGCAAGAGGTGCTGGTGGAAGGCTGGAACGTCGGTTGGGAAGACTGGGCCAACCACTGGAAACGTGACGTATTCGACTTCGTCACTCCTTACCCAGACTTCGACATCAAGATGCTCAATGACTATGCACACTCGAAGGGCGTCAAACTACTGATGCATCATGAGACCAGCAGCTCGACCCAAAACTACGAGCGACACATCAAGGAGGCTTATCAACTGATGAACCACTATGGCTACGATGCCGTCAAAACAGGCTATGTAGGTGATATCATACCGCGTGGAGACCACCACTTCTCGCAATCGATGAACAACCACTATCTCTACGTCATCCAGGAGGCTGCCAAGCACCATATCATGGTCAATTCCCATGAAGCTACCCGTCCGACAGGACTATGTCGCACCTATCCGAACCTCGTTGGTGGCGAATCAGCTCGCGGCACGGAATATGAAGCCTTCCACGGCAACAATCCCGACCACACATGTATCCTGCCGTTCACTCGTCTTCAGGGTGGGCCCATGGACTACACCCCAGGTATCTTGGAAACGGAGCTGAAAACATGGAGTGACAATCCCCACCAGGTGGGAACGACACTGGTGGGACAGTTAGCGCTCTATGTCACCATGTATTCTCCGTTACAGATGGCCGCAGACCTGCCGGAGAACTATGAGAAGTTCGACGACGCCTTCCAGTTTATCCGTGACGTAGCCTGCGACTGGGACGACTCACGCTATCTGGAGGCAGAACCTGCCGACTACATCACCGTAGCGCGCAAGGCTAAAGGTACTGACAACTGGTTCGTGGGGGGAAAGTGCGACGAGCAGGGTCACCAGACGACATTACGCCTGGACTTCCTGGACAAAGGCCGTAAGTACGACTGTACCATCTACGCCGATGCCAAGGATGCCCATTGGAAGACAAATCCCAAGGCCTATACTATCAGCCATCGTACCGTCAAACAGGGCGACGTACTCAAGTTGAAGGAGGCCTCTGGTGGAGGTTTTGCCATATCACTAATTGCCAAGTAAATGAAAAAGACTACTCTCACACTACTGTTAACAACAGCCATGGCAGCATCCCTGCAGGCACAAGAACCGTCTGCCATCCAACGGGAGTGCAGCACCGCATTCTGTTTTGACGAGATGACCTACTCAAAGGAGCAGACCACCTTCAAGCTCTTTGCCCCTAACGATGCCAAGTGTACGGTCAGGGTTGGCAAGAAACTGGTGCGCATGAAGAAGGCTGGCGACTGCTTGTGGACTGCGACCGTCAAGGGTGATCAAAAAGGGCAGCCTTATGTCTTTAACACAAGACACGGCGACACGCCGGGAGTCTTTGCCAAGGCGGTAGGTATCAATGGGCAGCAAGCGTATGTCATTGACTTGGGCGACACCAATCCCGAAGGTTGGGAGCACGACCAGCGCATAGTGACTCGCCACTGGGCAGATTTGGTGGTTTACGAAATGCACCATCGCGACTTCTCTATAGCTCGCAGCAATGCACGCTATCCTGGTAAGTTTCTGGCTCTCACGGAACCATGGGCTATCAACCACCTGAAGGCATTAGGCGTCAATGCAGTACATATCCTACCCAGCTATGACTATGGTTCGGTGGACGAGACACGCCTTGAGCGACCTCAGTACAACTGGGGGTATGACCCCGTGAACTACAATGTGCCGGAAGGATCGTACAGCACTAATCCTGCAGACCCGACAGTGCGCATCCGTGAGTTCAAGCAGATGGTACAGGCTCTTCATCAAGCCGGCATTCGTGTCATTTTGGACGTGGTCTACAACCACACCTACGACATCGAGCGTTCCAATTTCCAAAGGACATATCCCGACTATTACTACAGGAAAACTCCCGATCAAAAATACAGCAACGGATCCGGTTGTGGCAATGAGACAGCTTCTGAGAAGCCTATGATGCGCCGTTTCATGATAGAATCGGTGAAGTATTGGGTTAACGAATACCACATTGACGGTTTCCGCTTCGACCTAATGGGTGTACACGATATCACAACGATGAATGACATCCGTCGGGCTTTGGACGACATCGACCCCTCGATATTCATCTATGGCGAGGGCTGGAGTGCCGGCAGCTGTGGTCTGCCAGCAAAGCAACTGGCTATAAAAGCAAACATTCCACAATTGCCGGGCATTGCCGCCTTTAGCGATGAGATGCGCGATGCGCTGCGCGGCCCGTTCAGTGACGACACAAAAGGAGGTTTCTTAATCGGTGTGCCCAATTGCGAAGAGAGTCTGAAGTTCGGTATCGCCGGATGTATTAATCATCCGCAAGTGGATATGTCGAAGGTGAACTACAGCCATCAGCCTTGGGCCTTAGAGCCTACACAAATGATGGCTTATGTCTCATGCCACGACGATATGTGTCTGGTAGACCGTTTAATGGCTAGCCTACCCCATATCACTCAAGATGAACTGATTCGCCTCGACCTGTTGGCACAGACAGCTGTCTTTACATCACAGGGAGTTCCATTCATGCTCAGCGGCGAAGAGCTGCTGCGCAACAAGAAGGGCGTTCACAACAGTTACAACTCCCCTGACAGCATCAACCACCTGGACTGGACGAACCAGCAACGCTTTCCACAGGTGTTCGATTATTACCAGCGACTCATCGCCCTGCGGAGTCATCACCCTGCCTTCCGCTTAGGCTCGGCTGACCTTGTCCGCAAGCATCTCGAATTTCTGGATGCGCCACAGGGAATGGTGGCATTCCGACTAAAAAACTATGCCGGACGTGACGACTGGCGCAACATCATTGTAGTGCTCAATAGCCATCGCCAACAACAAAGCATCAACATCCCCCACGGTCACTACACCGTTGTCTGCTACGACGGCCGTATTGACGAAAAAGGGCTCTCCAACTTCACAGGCAACAGCGTAACTGTTCCCTGTCAGTCGGCACTCATTATGCATGAATAACACAACAACGACGATGAAAAAGTTACTATTGATTAGCTTACTATTACTAAGCATTATGAACAGCCAAGAGCTAACAGCCAAGAGTAAAATGCCAATAAAGGTTGACCGCATTGACCCCGCGAACTGGTTTGTGGGTATGAAGAATCCCACGCTACAACTAATGGTCTATGGACAAGGCATTCGTGACGTCCAACAAGTCGTCACCGACTATCCCGGTGTCACCATTGACAGTCTGGTACGGCTGGACTCTCCTAATTACCTGCTGGTCTATCTTAACATCAAAGACGCCCAGCCTGGCACCATGAAACTTACATTTCAAGTCAAAAGCCAAAAGCCAAAAGCCAAAAGTCAAAAGCTAACAATTGACTACCAATTGAAGCGACGTGAAATGGCCGGTGACCAGCGACAGGGTTTTGACATCAGTGACGTACTCTATTTACTCATGCCCGACCGTTTTGCGCAGGGAAGTCATCACCAGAAACAGCTCAAAGACCTGCGTCCCTACCATGAAGACCGCAATGCTCCCTCACTGCGCCATGGCGGTGATCTGGAAGGCCTAAAGGAGCATCTGGACTATTTCACTGACTTAGGTGTCACCGCCCTGTGGTTCACGCCCATCTTAGAAAACAACTCCCCCGATCAAGACAACACGTGGTCGACATATCACGGATATGCCTGTACCGACTACTACCGCGTCGACCCGCGCTTCGGCACCAATGAGGAATATCGCCAACTGATAGATGCCTGCCACCAGAAAGGATTGAAGGTTGTTATGGACATGATTTTCAACCATTGCGGCTTTGAACATCCATGGGTAGCCGACCAGCCATCGAAGGACTGGTTCAACCTGTCCAACTGGCTCAAGCAGTCGAAAGGGACGAGTGATCCGCGTGGGACCGACTTTCTTCAGACCAGCTATAAGCTCACGCCTGTCCTTGACCCTTATGCTTCCGAGGTTGACTGCCGGGAGACACAGGAAGCATGGTTTGTCAGCACGATGCCCGACCTCAACCAGCGCAATCCACACCTTATGCGCTACCTCATTCAGAACAGCAAATGGTGGATTGAAACCGCTGGCATCGATGGCATCCGCATGGACACCTATCCCTATGCCTATGCAGACGCCATGGCCAGTTGGATGAAAGAACTGGATGAGGAATACCCCCACTTCAACACCGTTGGCGAGACATGGGTCACCCAACCTGCCTATACCGCTGCGTGGCAGAAGGACTCCAAGCTAAACGACCAGAACTCCTATCTGAAGACCGTGATGGACTTCTCCTTCCAAGAGAAGCTCGACTCTGCCAAGCACGAGCAAACTGACAACTGGTGGCGAGGCTATAACCGACTCTACAACTCCTTCTGCTACGACTACCTATACCCCAACCCATCGAGCGTTATGGCCTTTATCGATAACCACGACACCGACCGTTTCTTGGGTAAAGGCAAAGACTCGTTGGCCCTACGCCAAGCACTGGCCCTACTACTTACTGTGCGACGCATACCACAGCTCTACTACGGAACAGAGATATTGATGAACGGCACCAAGGAAAAGAGTGACGGCTATGTACGCAAAGACTTCCCTGGCGGATTCCCCGGTGACACGCACAACTGCTTCACCGCAGCCGGTCGAACCCGTGCAGAGCAAAGCATGTTCCAGTGGCTGTCACGGCTGCTGCACTGGCGTCAGGGAAACGAGGTTATCACCCGCGGTACTATGACTCAATTCATCCCTTACAAAGGTGTATATGTCATTGCCCGCCGCTATCAAGGACATACCGTCGTCACCATTATTAATGGAACCCGACTGACAGCACATTGGCATGCGAATCGCTATGCCGAACTGCTGAACGACAAGGCTAAGAATGCCCGCGAAGTCACTAGCGACCAACGTTATGACTTGACTGACGACTTCACCCTATCGCCTCGACAGACACTCGTTGTTACTTACTAAGATGAGGACAAACCCATAAAGTAACAAAACGTAAGAAAAAACAAGAAAAAGCGTGCTTTTTGCAAGAAAAGTGCGCTTTTCTTTGGTTATTTGTTCAGATTACACTAACTTTGCAGCCAATTATTGACATAGGTACAACACAAACATAACAAACAAAAGGAAAAAGACAATGAAAAAGATTCGCGCAGCCGTCGTAGGTTACGGCAACATTGGAAAGTACAGTATTCAGGCACTCGAGGCCGCTCCCGACTTCGAGATTGCAGGTATAGTACGACGCAACGGTGATGCTGACAAGCCCGCCGAACTGGCACCTTACAAGGTCGTTAAGGACATCAAGGAACTGAAGGACGTCGACGTTGCCATTTTGGCCACTCCTACCCGCTCGTGCGAGGAGTTTGCCAAGCAAATCCTGCCCTTGGGCATCAATACCGTTGACTCGTTCGACATCCATACTAATATCCGTGGCTACCGTGAACGACTGATGGAGCTGAACAAGCAGACAAATACCGTCAGTGTCATTGCAGCAGGATGGGATCCAGGCAGTGACAGCATTGTACGTACCCTGATGCAGAGCTTGGCTCCCAAAGGCTTGAGCTACACCAACTTCGGCCCAGGAATGTCTATGGGACACAGTGTATGCGTACGTTCCAAGAAAGGTGTCAAGAACGCTCTCTCGATGACCATTCCCTTGGGCGAAGGCATTCATCGTCGCATGGTGTACGTAGAGCTGGAGGATGGCTATACGCTGGAGCAGGTTACCAAGGACATTAAGGCCGACCCCTACTTCGCCAATGACGAGACACACGTATTCCAGGTGGAGAGTGTAGACGACGTTCGCGACATGGGTCACGGCGTCAACCTGGTTCGCAAGGGTGTCAGCGGACAAACCCAGAACCAGCGACTGGAGTTTAACATGCAAATTAACAACCCTGCCCTCACGGGACAGGTGCTTGTCAACGTTGCCCGTGCTTCTATGCGCTTGCAGCCCGGTTGCTATACCATGATTGAAATACCTGTTATTGACATGCTTCCCGGTGACCGTGCCGACCTCATCGAGCATTTGGTATAAGTTTATTATCACCCACATCAAAAGCCATCGAAACGTCCCAAACGGAGATTTCGGTGGCTTTTTGACACCTCCACTTTGCATTACAGGGGGGCCGTACGCAAAAAAGTTTTAAATTATCAATTATCAATTACCTATTATCAATTATTATTCGTATCTTTGCATTCGATTTTCAAGGATAATTAGTCAAATCATTTAAAGATAAAAAGAACAGTTATGACAATCAATGAGATGAACTTTGCCGGTAAGAAGGCAATTGTACGTGTTGACTTCAACGTACCCCTGGACGAGAATGGTAAAATTACTGACGACACCCGCATCCGCGGTGCCCTGCCCACGCTGAAGAAGATTTTGGCTGACGGTGGTGCTGTTATTATCATGAGCCACATGGGCAAGCCCAAAGGAAAGGTGGATATGAAGAAGTCGCTGGGTCAGATTCGCGAGGCCGTCGAGAAGGCACTGGGTGTTCCCGTTGCTTTTGCTCCCGACTGCGCTAAGGCTCAGGATGCTGCCAAGGCCCTGAAGATGGGTGAGGCCCTGCTGCTGGAGAACCTGCGTTTCTATCCCGAGGAGGAAGGCAAGCCCGTCGGTATCGACAAGGCTGATCCTGCCTATGAGGATGCCAAGAAGGCCATGAAGGCCAGCCAGAAGGAGTTTGCCAAGACATTGGCTTCTTATGCTGACGTGTACGTCATGGATGCCTTCGGTACCGCTCACCGCAAGCACGCTTCTACCGCTGTTATCGCTGACTACTTTGATGCAAACAGCAAGATGCTGGGTCTGCTGATGGAGAAAGAGGTTACTGCTGTTGACAACGTACTGAGCAATATCAAGCGCCCGTTCGTTGCCATCATGGGTGGCTCAAAGGTTTCTTCTAAAATTGGTATCATCGAGAACCTGCTGGGCAAGGTCGACAAGCTCATCCTCTGCGGTGGCATGACCTACACCTTCGCAAAGGCTCACAATGGCGAGATTGGCAATTCGATTGTTGAGCTCGACAAGTTGGATGTAGCTTTGGGTGTTGAGGAGTTGGCTAAGAAAAATGGTGTTCAGCTGGTACTTGGTACTGACTGCACAGCTACCAATGGCCTGGACTTCGACACCATGACCGTTAAGGCTGGCGCTGAGATTATCACCTGCCCTGCCAACAAGGTTCCCGCTGGTTTCGAGGGCGTAGATGCCGGTCCAGAGAGTCAGAAGGCTTTCGCAGAAGCAATCAAGGGTGCCAAGACCATTCTGTGGAACGGTCCTGCCGGTGTCTTCGAGTGCGATGCATTCACAGCTGGTAGCCGTGCCATTGGCGATGCTATCGCTGAGGCAACCAAGAACGGTGCATTCTCTCTGATTGGTGGTGGCGACTCTGTAGCTTGCGTCAACAAGTTCGGTCTGGCCGATCAGGTTTCTTACATCTCTACTGGCGGTGGTGCTCTGCTGGAGGCTATCGAAGGAAAGATTCTTCCCGGCGTAGCAGCTATCAAAGGATAAGCACAAAGTAACCCAACAAGAAATAATGATTAGATGAAGAAAATCATTATCACTACTCTTACGATGGCCGCACTGTTTACAGCTTGCGGCCATCGTGCTTCTTCTGACAACAAAGAAGATAGCGATTCTGTTGTCGTCGACAGCACTTCCGTGACAGAAGCCCTCAAGTTAAAGACGCAGAAAATCAACCTAGAGCAAGACGACAGCACAGCGAGCGTAAACATTACCATAGACTGGCCCACGGAAGGGCCAGAGGTACTGGTGACAAGCATACGACAATACCTCTGCCGCGGGTTGGATATGAAAAACGTAAAAGAAACCAGCAATGGACAAACCATCGTTGACAAGTGCGTCAAGACCATCTATAAAGACCTGCACAACCAGTGGCTTGACTTGCACAAGGAGGGATTGAGCGGGATGACGCTAAGCAGTTACAAGAAACTCTTTAAGCTGGAGGAGACGGAGACTTATGTCACCTATATGTGCAATACAGAAGGATACTTGGGCGGAGCCCACGGGTATGCCACTTCAGCAGGCTGCACCTTCAGCAAACAAAGTGGAAGAGCCATCGGCTATGAGAGTCAATATGACGAACAACGCGACGTCTGGAAACAGTTGAACCAGCGGCTCTTCAAAGATCCCAAAGGGATACACCTCCGGAATCTCATCAAAGAAGGTCTTCGCAGCTATTTCCAAGACAACCAGGAGACCCCAATTAGCGATGCCGACCTGAAAGACTACCTGCTTTACGATGCCTCGGTCGACAACCTGCCACTGCCACAGTTCCCACCCTACTTCACGGCAGACGGACTGGCTTTCGTCTATCAGCAGTATGAGATAGCTCCTTACGCTGCAGGTATGCCGAGCTTTACGATTCCATACGATGATATCAGGCCCCTTTTGACGGACGAGGCAGCATGCCTTATCCCCCAGAAACGTTAATAATAAACGGGCCGAGACAAATTTGTCAACAAATTATTTGGTTGTTTGCCGCGGATTCACTACCTTTGCAAACAGAATAACGTAACAACAATCGTAAAACAACAATGAAGAAACTGGTTTTATTGGCTGTCACTGCACTTATGTGCATCCCCGCATCAGCCCAAGACTCTGACAATGACTACTTGCCCGACGGATTATTCACTTTAGAGTGGAAGTTCAATCCCTTCGACTACGAGGATAAGCCCAAGAACATGGCGCAGTTCACTGCCCGCATGTTCTTGAACGAGAAAAGTGTCGTACGCCTTTCCGTAGGAGTCGGTTTCAAAAGAGACAAGGATGAAAAAGAACAAAAGTTGGACACTCGCATTGTTGACTCAAAGAACTACGATATCAGTAACAGCAATACGACGACCATCAACAAAGAGACCACGCTGAAGATAGGAGCGGGTTACGAATACCACTTCGCCAATTCTGGTCGTCTTGACTTCTATGCCGGTGCAGAGGCTGGCTATCTGGGACGTTTTTACTCGGCCACTAAGGAGACACAGACAGACAAGACCAGTGTCAGCACGACAGGTGCGGCTAAGACAACCGTCACTTCAACTTATGACAATTTCGAGTATAAAAAGAGTAATGCCGACCGCAACAAGTTCAACGAGAACGGATTCTACGGCACAATCTTTACGGGTGTCGACTTCTTTGTCTACCGGAAGTTGTATATCGGTGCAGAGCTTGGAGTAACCTTCAATATGGCTAAGAAGGCGAACGGCACCTATACAGAGAACAAGGGTGAGGTTATCACAACAGACGGCAAACAGACAGCAAACTGGAGTGATAGTTACGCTTCGGACACCGGTGTCACCCTGCACCTTGACAACATTGCCAAGACCTACAGCAGAACAGCTGGTAACGTTGACGAAAACACGGGCAACACCATGAAGGTTTACTTCGAACCCGCTATCCGTATTGGCTGGATGTTCTAAATGAAATATCTTAAAGAAGCAGAACAAATATCGAAAACAATAAAGATTATACTACCATGAGCAAGAAATTCCTGATTGGAGACCGCACCAAAGACGAGTGGATCTCCGTTTTAGACACCGAGAACAAGAAACTGGAGTTTACCAACCACATCGCAACAGCTAAGGAGTTCAAGGGCTTTGAAGAGACCAAGGCTCTTCTCAAGGAGTTGCAGGATACAACCGGATACTTCTATGACCTGCAGGTCTATGTACTTGGTGAAGACGGCAAGGCCCACCGCCCCGACGAGCGTGACATGATTCCTTGGTAATTGATAATTGTCTATTGCTTTTTTACAATTGACAATTTAAATTATAATTAATAATTAAATTAATAATTGACAGTTCAATGAAGTACCGCCAATTAGGAAAGACAGGAATGCAGGTGTCGGAGCTGGGCTTCGGCGCCTCTTCGTTAGGTGGGGTGTTCCATGCCTTCGACGAGCATCGGGGTATCGATGCCGTATTTGCCGCCGTCGATGCAGGCATCAACATCATCGATGTATCACCCTACTATGGCCACTACAAGGCAGAGACCGTATTAGGCAAAGCCTTGAAGGATATTCCACGTGACAAGTTCTACCTGTCCACCAAAGTGGGACGCTACGGAAAGGACGGTGTCAACACCTGGGACTATTCAGCCAAACGCGCCAAGGAGAGCGTCTATGAGAGTCTGGAGCGCCTGCATATTGACTACATTGACATCATCAACGTCCACGACATTGAGTTCCAGGGACGCATGGAAGGTGGTCTGCAAAAGGTAGTCGACGAGACACTGCCAGCCCTGCATGACTTAAAGCGCGAAGGTGTCGTCAAGCACGTTGGCATTACCGACCTCCAGTTGGAGAACCTGAAGTGGGTCATCGAACATGTCGAGGAGGGAACGGTAGAGAGTGTCATGAACTTCTGCCACTATTGTTTGTGCGATGACAAATTGGTGGACTTCCTGGACTTCTTTGAACAGCATGGCGTCGGCGTGCTCTCCGCATCACCTTTCTCAATGGGACTGTTGACGGAACGCGGTGTTCCCGACTGGCACCCAGCCCCCAAGCCATTGGTGGAGGTCTGCAAGAAGGCTGCTGCCTACTGCAAGGAAAAGAACTACCCCATCGAGAAACTCGCTATGCAGTTCTCATGTTCCAATCCCCGTATCGCCTCAACCGTTTTCAGCACCACACGCCCCGAAGCCATCCAGCGCAATCTGGAATATCTCAGCGAGCCCATGGACGAACAACTGGTGCAGGATGTACGCAACATCATCGGCAACCAACAGCGCGTCAGTTGGGCCAACACGTAAATTGTCCAATCACCCCATTGCCCAATAAATTGTCAAATTGTAAATGATCATCGATGCTCACGCCCACTTGTGGCTCAACGTAGATACTGTGGTGAATGGTTCCGCCATTCACCCCTTGGAGCCAAACCGCAGCCGAAGCTTGTTTTTCGGTGAGGAGCGCCAGATGCTGCCGCCCTACATGACGGACGGGCAGAACACTGCTGAGCGTTTCCTCAGCAACATGGACTATGCTCAAGTGTCAGCGGCCGTCATCACGCAGGAATTCATCGATGGTCTTCAGAACAGCTATCTTGAGCAGGTGCAGCGCCAGTATCCCGACCGTTTCTTCTGCTTTGCGATGGCAGAGTTTCGCAAGCCGGGGTTTCTTGATGAGGCCAAAAGCCTCATCCGCAGTGGCTTTAGGGGTATCAAGATTCCTGCTGCCCGTCTGGAGACTCAGTTCCTTAACGAGGAGTTCATGCAGCTGTTCCGCTGGATGGAGCAACAGGATATCATCTTAGGCATAGAGTTGTCAGACGGCGATGCACAGGTTGGACAGTTGGAAGAAGTCATCAGCGAATGTCCGCAACTGAAGATGACCATCGGACACTTTGGTATGGTGACACGTCCCAACTGGATGAGTCAGATTCGTCTGGCGCGCCATGAGAATGTATTCGTGGAGAGCGGTGGCATCACATGGCTGTTTAATGACGAGTTCTATCCCTACCCCTCGGCTATCAAGGCCATCAAGGAAGCTGCCGAAGCCGTAGGCATGGAGAAACTGATGTGGGGGTCGGACTATCCACGCACCATCACGGCCATCACTTATAAGATGTCCTATGATTTCGTCACCAAGAGTAAGGAACTGACGGACAAAGAGAAGCAACAATTCCTCTGCGACAATGCCAGGCGATTCTTTGGATTTGGCGAACTGAAGGAGTTGCCGTATATCAAAAACATGAGTGAATAAACTAAACAACAAATACGCAATATGAAAGCAATACAGATTACCGAACCACACGTTATGAAGGTGGTCGAGATGGAGACTCCTCAATGCAGACCCGACGAAGTGCTGCTGAAGATTCACTACGTAGGCTTCTGCGGCAGCGACCTGAACACCTGGCGCGGTCTGAACCTGATGGCTAAGCCGCAGGTTATTCCCGGACACGAGATTGGTGCCGAGATTGTCGGCACTGGCAGCGAAGTACCTGCCACTCTCCGCAAGGGTATGATTGTGACTGTCAATCCATACACAAACTGTGGTGTTTGCTCTGCCTGCCGCATTCGCCGTTACAATGCCTGTGAGCATAACGAGACACTGGGTGTTCAGCGTGACGGTGCCATGCGAGAGTACATTGCCCTGCCTTGGCAGAAGATTATTCCCGTTGGTGACATCACACCAGCTCATGCAGCCCTCATCGAGCCTATGAGCGTCGGTTTCCACGCCGTCAGTCGTGCCCAAGCCGTTGATACGGATGTGGTGATGATTATCGGTTGTGGCATGGTGGGCGTTGGTGCTGTCATCCGCTCACTGCTGCGCGGCTCGAAGGTGATTGCCTGCGACGTAGATGACGATAAACTGGAAATCGTCAAGCGCCTGGGTGCTGACTTCACCATCAACTCTGCCAAGGAGAATGTCCATGAGCGACTGATGGAACTCACGGACAACATGGGACCGAACATCGTCATCGAGGCCGTGGGTTCTCCCGCCACCTACCAGATGGCTGTCAATGAGGTAGCTTTCTGTGGCCGTGTCATCTGCATCGGTTATTCCAAGCAGGATGTCGAGTTCACGACGAAATACTTCGTACAGAAGGAGCTGGACATCCGTGGTTCTCGCAATGCCCTGCCCGAGGACTTTGACGGTGTCATCCGCTACCTGAAGAAGTACAATCCTCCTTATGAAGTACTGACGTCAGGTATCGTCAAACCTGAGGAGGCTCAAGAGGCCATGGAGAAGTGGGATGCCCAGCCCGCCAAGGTATTCCGCATCCTGGTTAATTTCGAATAATAATCCCCTTAAAGCAACAATAGCAAAACAAAAAGCGACTATGGCAAACATCGTAGATTTCAAGTATGCCCCTATGTTCCAGTTAGGCGAGGACAAAACCGAATATCGCCTGCTTACGAAGGACGGTGTAACCACCGCCCAGTTCGAGGGTAAAGAGATAGTAAAGGTTTCAAAAGAGGCACTGACCTTGTTGGCTCAGCAGGCTTTCCATGACGTGGAGTTCATGCTGCGCCGTGAACACAACGAACAGGTTGCACAGATTCTGACCGACCCTGAAGCTTCAGAGAACGACAAGTATGTAGCCTTGCAGTTCCTGCGCAACGCCGAGACGGCAGCCAAGGGAATTCTACCCTTCTGTCAGGACACCGGTACAGCCATCATTCACGGCGAGAAAGGCCAGCAGGTATGGACAGGATTCGAGGACGAGGAGGCTCTGAGCCGCGGCGTCTACAACACCTTCACACAGGACAACCTGCGCTATTCGCAGAATGCTCCGCTGAATATGTACGACGAGGTCAACACCCGCTGCAACCTGCCTGCACAAATAGACATTGAGGCTACGGAGGGAGCCGAGTACCGCTTCGTCATGGTGGCCAAGGGCGGCGGTTCGGCCAACAAGACCTACTTCTACCCCATGACCAAGGCTACTATCCAGAACGAAGGCACCCTGTTGCCCTTCCTGGTAGAGAAGATGAAGTCGTTAGGCACGGCAGCTTGTCCTCCTTACCACATTGCTTTCGTCATTGGTGGCACGAGTGCTGAGAAGAACCTGCTGACAGTGAAGCTGGCCAGCATCAAATACTACGATTCACTGCCCACTACTGGTGACGAGACAGGTCGTGCCTTCCGCGACATCGACCTTGAGAAGAAACTATTGGAGGAAGCCCATAAGATTGGACTGGGTGCCCAGTTTGGCGGCAAGGCCCTCGCTCACGACATCCGCGTTGTCCGTTTGCCCCGTCACGGCGCCAGCTGCCCGATTGGTATGGGCGTCAGCTGCTCGGCTGACCGTAACATCAAGGCCAAGATCAACCGCGATGGTATCTGGCTTGAGAAGATGGACTCGAACCCCACGGAACTGATTCCCGAGGAGCTGCGCAAGCCCGGCGAGGGCGGCAAAGGTATTGAGATTGACCTGAACGAAGGCATCGATGCCGTCCGCAAGGAACTGTCAAAATATCCCGTCTCCACTCGTGTGAACCTGAAGGGAACCATCATCGTAGCCCGTGACATTGCTCATGCCAAGCTGAAGGCTCGTCTCGATGCCGGCGAGGGTATGCCCGACTACTTCAAGAAGTATCCCGTGCTCTATGCCGGACCAGCCAAGACACCGGAGGGCTATCCCTGTGGTTCGATGGGTCCCACCACAGCCAATCGTATGGATCCATACGTCGACGAGTTTCAGGACAACGGTGCCTCGCTGGTAATGATCGCCAAGGGTAACCGCAGCGACGTGGTGACAGAGGCTTGCAAGAAGCATGGTGGTTTCTATTTGGGAACCATCGGTGGCGTTGCTGCCGTACTCAGCCAGTCGAGCATCAAGAGCATCGAGTGTGTGGAGTATCCCGAACTGGGTATGGAAGCCATCTGGAAGATTGAGGTCGAGGACTTCCCCGCCTTCATCCTCGTCGATGACAAGGGCAACGACTTCTTCAAGCAGTTGAAACCCTGGTGCCCGAAGAAGTAATGCGTCGAAATACCGCCATCACGTTATAACGAAAGAAACATGAAGAAATTCCGCTTATATCCCGTTCTCCTGCTGCTGCTCGTCTCATTGACGGCAGTAGCTGAGGACGTGGTTGTTCGCCAAGGCTGTCGGCGTGGCACACCGCGTCCGGAAGGCTTGGCGCTACGCCGTGGCGCTTCAGGTGGGCAGACAAAGCAGACGGGCGGTGATTTCTATCATAGTGAGCGTCATCAGTTAACGGTCATGGTAGAATTCAACGACCGTGCTTTTAAAGGAAACGAGGACGCTACCTTAGCACAATGGAATCTCATTTTTAATGCCAAGAACCTGACGGAGGCTCCCTTTAAGGGTTCGGTACACGACTACTTCTATGCCCAAAGCTATGGCAACTTCGACCTTACCTTTGACCTGGTGTACGTCAAGGTGAAAGGCAATGCCGTGAAGTATGCAAGCGATGATTACGACGAGAACTCGCAGTATCTCGTGGAGGACATCATGGAGGTGCTGGAGACCCGCAATATCGACTGGAGCCTCTACGACTGGAACGGCGATGGCTTCGTCAACCAACTGCTCATCGTCTATGCCGGTCACGGTATGAACGAATTCCCTTCTGCTACAGATTTAATCTGGCCGCACCAGTGGTGGATGAGCGAGCACTTGAAGGACGGACAGTCTGGTGTCTACTGCGATCCCATCCCCGTCACCTATAACGACAAGGAGTACAAGGTAGACTGCTACTGTGCCTTGGCTGAGCTGACCAAGAACGATGACTACGGCTCTTTTCATATGTTGGTGCTTGGGAACTGATGGACTATGGCAATTATAACGGGAACGGCTATTGTCCTGCAGGCTATTCTGCCCACGAACGCTGGCTGATGGGCTGGCTCACGCCCACCGAGCTGGCATCGGCAACAACCGTTACTGATATGCCTGCTCTGAGTGACGAACCACAGGCCTACCTCATCCGCAACGATGGCTTCGAAAACGAATACTACTTGGTGGAGAACCGCCAGCAGAAAGGATGGGACACCAATATTCCCGGCAAAGGCATCCTTATCTTTCATATCGACTACGATCCGACCCTATGGGTCAGCGTGACGGAAAATGTCAACAAACCTTCCCGTCAACACTATCTCATCTTCCCTGCCAACAACAACTCATCTACAGCAACATACAATTGTCGAAACTGGTCTTATCCGTACAATAACAACAATGAGTTGACGGACACCTCGACACCTGCTGCTACCCTTTGGAATCTCAACAAGGACAGTTCCAAACTGATGTCGAAACCGCTGACCAATATGGCGGTTATCGGAGAGGCGGCTTCGTTCGACTTCATGGGTGGAGCGACAGGTCTTAACACGATAGAGCGCACAAATCATACTGACGACGCACCTTACTATAATCTTGCCGGTCAACGCGTGACGAATCCGCAGCAAGGCATTTATATTGTCAAAGGTCGCAAGGTCGTGGTATCTAAATGATATTAAGCAAAGATGAAGAAAACAAGAATTTGGACAACGTTGGTACTGCTTGTAATAGCAGTTGCCATATGGGCAATACCTGCCGCGCCAGGTGCTGTGAAGGTACAACAGCCCGACGGAAGCTATGTAACCATCCTGCTGCACGGTGACGAGTGGCAGAGTTTCAATACCACGGAAGACGGTTATTCCGTTGTCAAGGACGACAAGGGATTCTATGTCTATGCCCAACTGGAGAAAGGGCTGCTGAAGGCCACCAAGATGATTGCTCACGATGCCCAACAGCGTGAGGCATCCGAGCAGGCTTTCCTGTCAGGCATGACCAAGTACCAGCGTTCTGCGATGGCTCCGGAAGTGGCAGAAATGAAGCAAATGGTAGAGCAAGGCGAAGCTCGGAAGCTTGCAGCACGTCGTGCCGGCAACAAGGGCAACCGGGCTGCCCAGTACGACTACAACAACTTCCGCGGACTGGTCATTCTGATAGAATATAACGACAAGAGTTTTTCGCGCGAGGACTATGCAGACATCATCAAGGATATGTTCAATCAGGAGAACTATACCGGTTTCTACAACGGCACAAAAAAGCAGGTTTATACAGGCAGTGTCCGCGACTATTTCTCCGACAATTCACTGGGCAAGTTCCAGCCGCAGTTCGATATCTATGGCCCTTACAAAATAAATTACAGTCAGTATTCCGCCAACAAGACCAGTGGGGCCACCCCCATCTTGAACGCAGCCATCAATGCCGCCGACGCCGATATCAATTTTAAAGACTACGACCGCGACAACGATGGTTATGTGGACATGATATATTTCGTCCTGGCAGGCAACGGTTCTAACTTTAGCGGTAACGACCAACGACTGTGGTGGCCTCATCGTTCAGTTTTAGTTACTGAAAACCTCTATTATCTCCGCAAGGACAACGTCACGCTATGGGACTATGCCAGCTCCGTTGAACTGACGGGCTACACATCAAGACCTTCTTCAGTCATGATTGACGGTATCGGCACCGTTTGCCATGAGTTCAGCCACGTATTGGGACTGCCAGACTTTTACGATACGGACTATGAAGATAATGGTCAGAGCAACGCCCCCGGAGACTGGTCAGTCATGGCTGGCGGCAGCTATATGAACAATAGCCGCACACCAGTAGGCTACTCATTGTATGAGCGCTGGTCGGTTGGGTTCTGTGATGCTCCTGAGACCATTGCAGCCAAAGGTTCCTGTACATTGGAATCACTACACAAGAACCAGAAAGGCTTCCTGCTTCCTACTCCGTTGGAGGACGAGTTCTTCCTGATGGAGAATCGTCAGAAGACGGATTTTAAGTGGGATGCCTATCTGCCTGGCAGCGGTATGCTGGTACACCGCGTAGAGTTCTCAGACCCCTCCATCTGGAGCCTTGGAAGCTTTAAAAAGAACATCGTCAATGCTTACGCAGCCCATAATTATTATGAGTTAGTACGTGCTAACGGCGCCCACACATCAGGAGGGGCTTACACTGCCTCAGCCGATGATGTCTTCCCTGCTAAAAACAAGACGTCACTAACCAACGAGACGTCACCTGCCAACTTGAAGACATGGAATGGTACTCCCAACGAATGGGCTATCACCAACATCCGTATGAGTAACGCCGTCATCACCTTTGACGTTGGCAACTATGAGGTTTCCAGTCTGGCCATCGAACCTGCAGCCATTAACGAACTGCCTGTAGGTGTTTCGAAACTGCTAAAGGCAATTGTAACTCCATCGTATGCCACCAACCAACTGACGTGGTCCAGCGACGCCCCCGCCATTGCCACCATTGATGAGAATGGGTTGGTAAAGGGTATCAGCGAAGGTACAACGACCATTCGTCTATTGAGCGACAACTTCGTGGAAGCAACATGCCAGGTAACGGTGAAGAATGTGCCCGTCTATACCATTGCTGAATTCAAGAAGCAGCAGGCAGGCAATACCGCCCTACTGAATCTGACGAATGCCGAGGTGCTTTATGTCTATCAGAACGATGCCTATGTCCGTGACGACACAGGATGCATCATCCTGGACAACTCCGTTCTGGGCTTGAAGAAAAACGACCGCATCATCGGTACTGTCATAGCCCAGGTAGGTGTCCGCAACAAAATGCCGTTGGCCATGAGTACGGAAGGAACCAGCATCGAAAACCTATACATCACCGCTGGCAGTGAGGTGCAGCCGCGCGAAGTGTCCATCGATGAACTTTCGGATAACGACTACTGCGACTATGTGCTGGTGAAAGCCGGCAAGCTGAAGGCCGACGGCGGCGTTTGGATTGTCAACTCCAACAACGAGAAGAAAGCCCGTTTGTGGAATATGTTCAAGATTGCCAACATCTCGCTGAAGAACTACGACGGCAACTACTATGACATTCCCGCCATCTATGGCACGGATGTGCTCGACAGCGAAGTCATCAACGAGTTATATATGCTGAAGACCCCGACCAAGGTAACACCACCCACTGGCATTGCCGACGTCATCAGACCGACAAGCAACGACGCAACCAAGCCGATGTACAACATGAACGGCCAGCGCGTTGCCAACGACTACAAGGGGCTGGTGATTGTGGGCGGCAAAAAGGTACTAAAGAAGTAACAACTGCGCTAACTGTGCTGAGCGGTTCCGCCGCTCAGCCGTCAACGCCTCTTCCGCTCAATCGTCAACGCTTCTGCTGAAAGAAATCACGCATCAACTGGCGGCACTCCTCCTCAAGGACGCCGCCAGTAACTGTACATTTAGGATGCATAGCCCGAGGAGCATAGTCGCTATAGCCACGCTTCTCGTCGCGGCAACCATAGACCACACGCGGAATCTGGCTCCACCCCAATGCTCCGGCACACATGGTACACGGCTCAACGGTCACATACAGCGTACAGTCTGTCAAGTACTTACCTCCGAGTTCGTTGGCCGCAGCCGTAATAGCCTGCATCTCGGCATGCGCCGTCACGTCGTTCAGCGTTTCCGTCAAGTTATGGGCACGGGCTATGATACGGTCCTGACACACCACGACGGCGCCAATGGGTACCTCGCCTTCTCTGAATGCAGCCTCAGCCTCTACGAGGGCCTTGCGCATATACTCTTCATCCTTATTTTTCTGTTCCATGCTGCAAAGATACGAAATATTTTTTGTATCTTTGCATCGTGAACTGGGAAATCATCCATATCGACGAGACGGACAGCACGAACCGCTGGCTGCGCGACCGCCAACAGGCGACCGCCAATGACTGTGCATCGGGGTTCAGCCCCGATGTCCGCGAAATCCCCGAAATCCGCGATGTCCCCGTCGCCTCTGTCCCCGATCGCCCCTCTGCCCCCATTGCCGTTGTGGCCGAATACCAAACGGCGGGCCGCGGCTGCGGCACCAACACTTGGGAGTCGGAGCGAGGCAAGAACCTGACGTTCTCGCTGCTGCTCCACCCCACTGAGGCACTCATCGGCGGCGATGCCACGAAGCCTCTGCCTGCCGCGCGCCAGTTCGCCATCAGCGAGAGGATCAGCATAGCCCTCTGTGAGACACTGGAGCACTATATATATAATAAGGTGGAAATCAAATGGCCCAACGACATCTACGTCGAGGGCAAGAAGATTGCCGGCATCCTGATTGAGAACCGTCTGCAGGGCGACCGCATCAAGGACAGCATCATCGGTATCGGGCTGAACGTCAACCAGCAGGTATTCCATAGCGACGCGCCCAATCCCGTCTCGCTCCGACAGCTCTTAGGGCACGATGTCGACCGCGAGGGACTTCTCCACGAGTACCTACGGCTGGTACAGGCAGTACCGACTACTGGTACGATGCGTATCAACTATTGGAACAGGCTGTACCAACGGCTGGTACAAAGTTGGTACTCAGACCAGAACGGTCGCTTCCAGGCAACTATCACGGGCGTAGAGCCTGACGGACGCTTGGTAATGACCGACAGCGACGGCCGTGAGCGCCGCTATGCCTTCAAGGAAGTAACTTTTATTTTATAACTATGGCAAGATTCAAGAGAATTCTCCTGAAGCTCTCGGGTGAGAGTCTGATGGGACAGCAGGGCTACGGCATCGACCCTGAACGGCTGAGCGACTACGCACGGCAGATTAAGGAAGTGAGTGAGATGGGTGTCCAGATCGGCATCGTCATCGGCGGCGGCAACATCTTCCGCGGACTGAGCGGAAGCCAGAAGGGCTTCGACCGTGTGAAGGGCGATCAGATGGGCATGTGCGCAACGGTCATCAATTCGTTGGCACTGTCGTCGGCCTTGGGAGCTATCGGCGTGAAGAACAAGGTGCTGACAGCCATCCGCATGGAGCCCATCGGCGAGTTCTACACCAAGTGGAAGGCCATCGAGGCCATGGAGGCTGGCTACGTCTGCATCTTCTCGGCCGGTACGGGTTCGCCCTACTTCACCACCGATACGGGCAGCAGCCTGCGCGGTATTGAGATCGAGGCCGACGTGATGCTGAAGGGCACTCGTGTAGACGGCATCTATACGGCCGACCCCGAGAAGGACCCAACGGCCACCAAGTTCGACGCTATCACGTATAAAGAGGTCCTCGCCCGTGGGCTGAAGGTTATGGACCTGACGGCTATCTGCATGTGTCAGGACAACAACCTGCCCATCTATGTGTTCAACATGGACGTAGTGGGTAATTTGAAGAAAGTGATGAACGGTGAGGAAATCGGCACGTTAGTGCATAATTAAGGTATTGGGTGAGGGGTGTTGCGTAATGGTTATTTGCCTCAGCGCTCCTCAACGAAGTCAACATATTCGCCATCGGTATCGTCAAAGATCTTACGGTCGTTGCGATGCTGGTGGCGATGATCTATGATGGTCTCTCCACTCTCCGTCACGGTTTCCTTGGGCTGAGTAGTCTGGTGTGACCAATCAGACTCACTCGCTTCATCCGACTGAGATGTCTGCGCGGATTGACGAGTCTGCTGACGCTGGCTATACTGCTGCGGGCGTCGACCTGTCTCGTCGCGATACTGTCGCTCCCGCGCCTCGGCAGCCTTCTCGGCAGCCTCACGCATGCGTCGGATGGTGCGCAGAATCAATCCTCCGGCGAGCATCAAGAAAAGAACAATCAAGAAAAAGAAAAATGCCAGTATTCCTAATAAGGCTTTCATATCGAAGAGAATGTTTTAGTTAGAATAAGCTTTTGGAATGCACACACCGAAACCGTCACCGGTTCGTTACAGCCGACAGCACCACGTACCATGCGATGATGGCGGCCAGGCCGACAATGCTACCGAAGAGCAGCAGCGGCAGGAGGAGTAGCGGAATGCACGTCAGCAGGAAGATGTACTTGACCTCATTGCCCTTCCAGCCCCACGTCTTGAACTTCAACGCGAACATGGGAATCTCGCTCACCAGCAGGTAGCTGCTGATGAAGATGCCGCACACCACCCCATAATATAAATAAGGTGAAGACTGCAGCCAGTCGCCGGCACTCACAATAAGCGAGCCCCAGAACAGGGCATTGGCAGGCGTAGGCAGTCCGATGAATCCCAAGGCCTGACGCTCGTCGAGGTTGAACTTCGCCAGTCGCAGCGCCGAGAAGGCTGCCATCACAAAGGCGAGGAAGGGAATGAAGAGCAGATGAACGTGGTAAGAGCTGAGGAAGCTGAACACGATGGCCGACGGTGCAAAGCCGAAGGTAATGTCGTCTGCCAGAGAGTCGAGTTCCTTGCCGATGGGGGAAGAGACGTGCAACAGTCGTGCCGACATACCGTCGAAGAAGTCGAACACGGCACCAATGACGATAAACAACAACGCCATCCGATAGTCAGACAGGAAAGCGAAATAGGTAGCGACACAGCCTGAAATCAAGTTCAGGCAAGTAATGGTGTTAGGAATGTGCTTCTTCATGACCAATTGTCAATTATCAATTATCAATTGTCAATTATCAACTCAGTTTGGCGATAACGGTCTGGTCGCCGGTTGTAGGCTGGTTCATGGTGACACAGGCGCGAGCCGACAGCGGCAGATAGACATCTACGCGCGAACCTAACTTAATAAATCCGAGGTGCTCGTCAATGTAGCACTCCTCGCCGTCCTTGGCGTAGGTCACGATGCGGCGCGCCATAGCACCGGCAATCTGGCGGACCAGCACCTGCTGACCGTCGGGGGTCTCAATCATGGTATCGGCATGCTCGTTCTCCTCGCTGGCCTTCGGCAGCCACGCCTTGTGGTAGTTGCCGTTGAAGTGCTTGACGAACTTCACCTTGCCGTCCACGGGGAACCAGTTGGCATGGACGTTCAGCGGACTCATAAAGATACTGATCATCAGTCGCTTGTCGTGGAAGTAGTCGTTCTCCTCGGCCTCCTCCACCACAACAATCTTTCCGTCGGCCGGTGCCACCACCAGTTTCTCTGTGTCTCCGTTGAAGTAACGGATGGGACAGCGGTAGAAGTTCAGAGCCATCATCCAGATAGCGCCGAACACCGCCACGAAGGCGATAAAGGGTATCTTGGTGTCAACCAGCATCCATAACAAAAAACCTACCCCTGCCAGAATCAGCATGCTGACGGTCAGTTCATTCGTGCCTTCACGATGTATTCTAATCTTCTTGAGTTTCTTAATTCTTTCTCCCATGGGACTGTCTTCGTAGTATTCTTGTTGCTTTTCAATGATGCAAAGGTACAAAAAAAAGTGAAAAGTGAAAAGTGAAAAGTGAAGAATTTAGGAAATACCCCTTAATTATTATGAATTTTTTTGGTTATTTCATCTTTTAGCTGTAACTTTACGCCTCCAAAACTCGAATAACGACATATTATGCAAGACTTCGTACATCTTCATGTACATACTTATTACTCGATACTTGACGGTCAGTCCAGCATTAAGCGACTGGTTGACAAGGCCATAGGTAACGGCATGCGCGGCATGGCCATTACCGACCACGGCGACATGTTCGGTATCAAGGAATTTCACGACTATGTAGGCGGCATCAACAAGGGTCGCAAGAAGGAGGGCAAGGAGCCCTTCATCCCCATCTTCGGTTGCGAGATGTATGTCTCACGCTACGGTTCCAAACTACTGAAGGACGACAAGCGGCACCAGAGCGGCTACCACCTGATAGTATTGGCCAAAAACTACAAGGGTTACAAGAATCTTATCAAGTTGGTCAGCAATTCGTGGGTCGACGGCTTCTACATGCGCCCCCGAACAGACCGCGAGGATCTGGAGAAATACCACGAGGGCCTCATCGTCTGCTCGGCATGTATTGCCGGCGAGGTGCCCAAGAAGATTCTCGACGGCGACATTGCCGGAGCCCGCGAGGCCATCGAATGGTATCACCGTGTCTTCGGCGACGACTACTACCTGGAGCTGCAGCGCCACGAGGTGAAAGACCCTACCCTGCGTGCCAACCGCGAGACGTTCCCCCTGCAGCAGAAGGCCAACAAGGTGCTCATAGAGCTGGCTCACGAATACGGCATCAAGCTCATCTGCTCCAATGATGCGCACTTCGTCGACCAGGAGAACGCCGAGGCTCACGACCACTTGCTGTGCCTCTCGACGGGCAAGGACCTCGACGACCCCACCCGCATGCTCTACTCCAAGCAGGAGTGGTTCAAGACCCGCGAGGAGATGAACGACGTTTTCTCCGACGTTCCCGAGGCGCTGAGCAATACCTGCGAGATTCTCGACAAGATCGAAATCTATAGCATCGACCACGACCCCATCATGCCCTTCTTCCCCATCCCCGAAGACTTCGGTACGGAGGAAGAGTGGCGACAGAAGTTCAGCGAGGAACAGCTCTACGAGGAGTTCACCCGCGACGAGAACGGCGAGAATCCGTTGCCTCGCGAGGAGGGCGAGAAGAAAATCAAGAAACTGGGCGGCTACGACAAGCTATACCGCATCAAGTTCGAGGCCGACTACTTGGCGAAGCTGGCGTACGAAGGCGCCCACCGGCTCTATGGCGAGCAGTTGTCCAAAGAAGTCGACGACCGCGTGCGTTTCGAGCTGCACATCATGAAGACGATGGGTTTCCCGGGCTACTTCCTTATCGTGCAGGACTTCATCAACTCGGCACGCGACGAACTTGACGTCTGGGTGGGACCAGGCCGTGGTTCAGCAGCCGGAAGCGTCGTGGCCTACTGCTTAGGCATCACCAAGATTGACCCGCTAAAGTACGACCTGCTGTTCGAGCGTTTCCTGAACCCCGACCGTATCTCGCTACCCGATATCGATACCGACTTCGACGACGATGGCCGCGGCAAGGTGCTGAAGTGGGTTATGGACAAGTACGGTCATGAGAACTGTGCCCACATCATTACCTATGCCACGATGGCCACGAAGAACTCGCTGAAGGACGTGGCACGTGTGGAGAAAGTACCGTTGTCCGTCACCAACGCCCTGTGCAAGGCCATTCCCGACCGTCTGCCGGAAGGCATGAAGATGAACTTGCCCAATGCCATCAAGTGCACGCCGGAGCTGCGCGACGCCGAGGCTTCCAACGACCCCGCCCTGCGCAACACCATCAAGTATGCCAAGATGCTGGAGGGAACGGTGCGCGGCACGGGCATCCATGCCTGCGGCTTCATCATCTGCCGCGACCCCATCAGCGACTGGGTACCGGTCTCTACCGCCGACGACCCCGACTTCAAGGACACCAAGACCAACTGCACGCAGTACGACGGCCACGTCATCGAGTCGACAGGCCTCATCAAGATGGACTTCCTCGGACTGAAGACGCTGTCGGAGCTGAAGGAGGCCTGCGCCATCATCAAGCAGACCCGCGGCATCGACATCGACCTGGACCACATACCCATTGACGACCCCAAGACCTTCGAACTCTACCAGCAGGGCCGCACCATCGGTACCTTCCAGTTTGAGTCGAACGGCATGCAGAAGTACCTGCGCGAGCTGCACCCCACGGTCTTCGAGGACCTCATCGCCATGAACGCCCTCTACCGACCGGGACCTATGGACTACATCCCCTCGTTCATTGCCCGTAAGAACGGCAAGGAGGACATCAAGTACGACATACCCTGCATGGAGAAGTACCTGAAGGATACCTACGGCATTACGGTCTATCAAGAGCAGGTGATGCTCCTGTCACGCCAGCTGGCCGACTTCACCCGAGGTGAGAGCGACGCCCTGCGTAAGGCGATGGGTAAGAAGAAGAAGGACATCGTCGACGCCATGAAGCCGAAGTTCATTGAGGGCGGCAAGAAGAACGGACACGACCCGAAGGTGCTGGAGAAGATCTGGGCCGACTGGGAGAAGTTCGCCTCCTACGCCTTCAACAAGTCGCATGCCGCCTGCTACTCGTGGGTAGCCTACCAGACGGCGTATATCAAGGCTAACTACCCCGCCGAGTTCATGGCAGCCATCATGAGCCGCCGCCGTGACCAGATTACGGAAATCACCAAGCTCATGGACGAGTGCAAGACCATGGGCATCGACACCCTTGGACCGGATGTCAACGAGTCGTACCAGAAGTTCGGTGTCAACAAGAGGGGTGAGATACGTTTCGGACTGGCGGCTATCAAAGGTATTGGCGACGGTGTGGCACAGGCCATCATCGACGAGCGCGAGAAGAACGGACTCTACAAGGATATCTTCGACTTCGTGCAGCGTGTCAACTTCGGGCAGGTCAACCGCAAGGCCTTCGAGTCACTGGCCCTGAGCGGTGGCTTCGACAGCTTCGGCATTCGCCGCGAGGACTTCTTCGCCCAAAACAACAAGGGTGAGACATTCATCGACACCATCATGCGCTACGGCCAGATGTATCAACAGGAGAAACAGGAAGCCCAGAACTCGCTGTTCGGCGGCTTCGACGACGGCGTGGAGATTCAGACGCCCCCGCTGCTCAAGTCGGACATCCGCTGGAGCGACATCGAACGATTAAACAAGGAACGCGAGCTGGTGGGCATCTATCTCTCCGCCCATCCGCTGGACGAATACAAGATTGTGCTCGACAACCTCTGCAACACCCAGTGTGACGAATTGGCAGACGTCAACCAGCTGAAGGACCGCGAGGATGTCATCATCGGTGGCATTGTGACAGCCGTCCGCACCCGTTTCGACAAGCGCGGACAGCCCTGCGGCTTTGTCACCCTCGAAGACTTCAACGGCTCTGGCGAACTGGCACTCTTCGGCGAGGAATGGGGGCGTTGGAGCGGTATGTTCACAGAGGGTGCCTCCGTCTATATCACCGCCAAGGTGAAGCCCCGTTTCCAGTACAGCGACATCATGCAGCTGAAGGTGCAGAACATCGAGTACCTGCAGTCCATTAAGGACCGCGCCATCGACCGCATCACCATCTCGCTCACCACCGACCTGCTGGACGACCGGATAGTGACCGAGCTGGGCGAGCTCATCAATGAGAACCCGGGCACCACCAAGCTCTTCTTCCAGCTGCACGACTCGACGGGCAAGCACCATGTCCTGCTGCGCAGCACCACGAAGGAGATTGACGTCAAGAGCACCCTGGTGCACTTCATCGAGCAAACCCCCGCCCTGGATTATAAGATAAATTAGGGGGGAAAGATGAGAAGTGAGAGATTGGCACGGAATTTGTAAATAGTTAAATTGAGAAATTAATTGTATAATTGTAAATTACCCCATTATGGAAGTAACAATCACAAGCGAGAACTTTGAGAGTCTGAAGAATGGCGCACAGCCGTTAGTAGTTGATTTCTGGGCAACATGGTGTGGTCCTTGCCGCATGGTAGGTCCCGTTATCTCCGAGCTCGCCGCTCAGTACGATGGCAAGATTGCTGTCGGCAAGTGCGACGTTGAGGAAAACGAGGAGCTGGCCGTAGAGTTTGGCATCCGCAACATCCCCACCATCCTTTTCTTCAAGGGTGGCCAGCTGGTCGACAAGCTCGTCGGTGCCCAGCCCAAGGCCAAGTTGGAAGAGAAGTTCCAGGCCCTGCTGTAATCTTCGTTAGGAGAAACTCCACAAAACCGGGAAGTGTCCGTGTGGCACTTCCCGGTTTTTGGCATCTCGTCAGCCGCCAAAAGCCCTATTCGTGACTGGCGGAAAGAAATTTACGCGCTAAAATCTGGAAATATCTGGTACAACTAAGATGAATCTGAAAAGCGTAAATAAGGACTGCACTGAGGACGTGCAGTCCTTTTTTAATTTTTTAATCTGCTAATTCTTTCGTTTTTGCCAAATAATGTGTACCTTTGCAGAGATGAAAGAACAAAAGTGGAGCAAAAACGTAATCCTTGTCGACGCTGACTACGTCGACAAGGTGGCGTTTGACCTCATCGTCAACTTCGAACGCATGCTGGGACGCCGCATTCCGCAGGCCGACATGGCACGCTGGCTGGAGTGTGTGGCACTAGATGGAGGACTGAGACCTCAACCTTCAGACCTCAGCCTTCAGACTTCTATCCAAGTGGTCTTTCTCCACCAGAAACCGACGATGGACAACTTCCTGCCAGGCTCCTTTACAGAGCTGGACGGCAAGGCATTCGAGAGCGAGCTGGGCGAGTTTCTCATCAGCTGTGTACCCATCGAGCAAATGACCACGATGGACGATCTCTTCCTGGAATCGCTGCAGGTCGTCAGCAACGCCCAGGAGGTGGAGCGACTGATGATTGTGCCCAACGAAGACTCTATATATAATAAGGTACGCGAGGCTCTGCGTCATGCCAATCCCGACCTGCACGCTACGGTGTTTACCATGCAGCCGCAACAGGGAGGACCGTTCAGGCAGGAAATCCTGGGCTATTCGCTCATGGCCGCCCTGGGCATTAAAGCCGAAGAAATAAAGAATTAACAATAAAATAAAATTGACTATGGCAAAAGTATTAATGATTGGTGCAGGTGGCGTAGCCACTGTAGCTGCGTTTAAGATTGCTCAGAACGCTGATGTGTTTACAGAGTTCATGATTGCCAGTCGACGCAAAGCAAAATGCGACAAGATTGTAGAGGATATCCACAAGGCTGGATATCATATGGACATCCAGACGGCACAGGTGGATGCCGACGACGTGGAGCAGCTGAAGGCGCTCTTTTCGAGTTACAAGCCCGAGCTGGTTATCAACCTTGCCCTGCCCTATCAGGACCTGACCATCATGGATGCCTGTCTGGCTTGTGGCTGTAACTATCTGGACACCGCCAACTACGAACCGAAGGACGAGGCACACTTCGAGTATTCGTGGCAGTGGGCCTATCGTGAGCGCTTCGAGAAGGCTGGCCTGACGGCTATCCTCGGTTGCGGCTTCGACCCAGGTGTCACTTCTATCTATACAGCCTATGCTGCCAAGCACCACTTCCAGGAGATGCAATACCTGGACATCGTCGACTGCAATGCAGGCGACCACCACAAGGCCTTCGCCACCAACTTCAACCCCGAAATCAACATCCGCGAGATTACCCAGAAGGGTTTGTATTGGGAGAACGGCCAGTGGGTGGAGACAGAGCCTCTGGAGATTCACAAGGATCTGACCTACCCCAACATCGGTCCGCGCGACAGCTACCTGCTGCACCACGAGGAGATTGAGTCGCTGGTCATCAACTATCCCACCATCAAGCGCGCACGCTTCTGGATGACCTTCGGTCAGCAATACCTGAAACACCTCGAGGTAATCCAGAACATTGGCATGAGCCGCATCGACGAGGTGGAATACGAAGCTCCGCTAGCCGACGGCAGCGGCAAGACCGTCAAGGTAAAGATTGTTCCCCTGCAGTTTCTCAAGGCCGTGCTGCCCAACCCGCAGGACTTGGGCGAGAACTACGAGGGTCAGACCAGTATCGGTTGTCGCATCCGCGGCATCGGCAAGGACGGCAAGGAGCACACCTATTACGTCTATAACAACTGCTCGCACCGTGCTGCCTACGAAGAGACGGGTATGCAAGGAGTCTCGTACACCACCGGTGTACCGGCCATGATTGGTGCCATGATGTTCTGCAAGGGCATCTGGAAGAAGCCCGGTGTCCACAACGTCGAGGAGTTCGACCCCGATCCCTTCATGGAGCAGCTGAACAAGCAGGGCCTGCCTTGGCATGAAATCCACGACGGCGACCTGGAGTTGTAAAACCTCTCCCGGCCCCTCCCAAGGGGAGGAGGGCCTGCGGATAGATAATCAAACAATAAAAAATATAGTAATAACCAATAGAAAGCTTGGCTTATCCCTCTGAAACCGCCAGGCACTCCCCTCCTTGGGAGGGGTCGGGGGAGGTTCAGAATGGCAAAAAAAGAAGAAAAGCAGGAGGCGCTGACGCCTCAACAGGAGAAGATGAAAGCCCTGCAGGCTGCACTGGCGAAGATTGAGAAGGACTTCGGCAAGGGCAGCATCATGAAGATGGGCGACGAAAAGGTTGAGAATGTCGAGGTGATACCAACCGGTTCTATCGGACTGAACGCCGCACTGGGTGTTGGCGGATACCCCAAAGGACGTATCATCGAGATTTACGGCCCGGAGTCCTCAGGTAAGACTACACTGGCTATCCACGCTATTGCTGAATGTCAGAAATCCGGTGGCGTTGCCGCCTTCATCGACGCTGAGCACGCTTTCGATCGCTTCTATGCCGAGAAACTGGGTGTCGACGTGGACAACCTGTACATCTCGCAGCCCGACAACGGCGAGCAGGCTCTGGAGATTGCCGACCAGCTTATCCGCTCCTCAGCCGTCGACATCCTCGTAGTAGACTCTGTCGCCGCCCTGACACCGAAGAAGGAAATTGAGGGCGACATGGGCGACTCAGCAGTGGGTCTTCATGCCCGACTGATGTCGCAGGCCCTGCGCAAGTTGACGGGAACCATTGCCAAGACCAATACCACGTGCATCTTCATCAACCAGCTGCGCGAGAAGATTGGCGTCATGTTCGGCAATCCCGAGACGACCACGGGTGGTAACGCCCTGAAGTTCTATGCCTCGGTGCGTCTGGACATCCGCAAGGTGACGTCGCTCAAGGATGGCGACAACATCGTAGGCAACCAGGTTCGCGTCAAGATTGTCAAGAACAAGGTGGCTCCCCCCTTCCGCAAGGCAGAGTTCGAGATTACCTTCGGTGAAGGTATCTCGAAGGTTGGCGAAATTGTCGACCTGGCCGTCGAGCACGATATTATCAAGAAGAGCGGCTCGTGGTTCAGCTACGGCGACTCCAAACTGGCACAGGGTCGCGACGCCGTGAAGGCGCTGCTGAAGGACAATCCTGAGCTGTGCGAGGAGTTGGAGGCCAAGATTATGCAGGCCTTGAAGGAAAAGGAATAAGCACACCGCATCATAGTAAAAGCGAAAGCCGCCCCGCAATCGGGACGGCTTTTTGTGTTACACCTTATTTATAATATATAAATTACTGCAAGGGAGTGCCTGTAGAGTGCTCGCCTCCGGCATAGGTCTCATAATCGTCTTTGGCGGCCTTGCGCTTAGCGGCAGGCTGCTTCTTCTTGGCAGCAGCAGCACGCTTCTTGGCCTCCTCAGCGCTCAGGCGGGCCTTGGCCAGGCGCACATGGCTGGTATCCTTGTCGAACCACACATCGAGGATAACGCCATTGGAACGGGAGTACATCCACTTCTCCTCACCACTTTCCTCAACAACCTTGCGGAAGGGTTCGCCGACAGCCATCTCCACCTCTTCCTTACTCATGCCACGAATGACGCGACCCTCACGAATGGCAGCACGCGTCTCCTTACTGGTCTCCTTGGCAGCACCCTCGCCCATGCCAAAGACATAGCCGAAGAAGTTCTCTTCAATAGTACCGCGACGCTCGTTGTCGATGTCTGCCTCGCTGAAGGCTACATCCATCGTATAGACACGACGGCTCTCCGTCTCACGCATGGTCAATGTATAGAAGCGTGAGTTCTGAATGGGGGTGATATCGTCGACGATGAAACCCGTAAAGCTGGGCACCTTGACGATACGCATCTTGCCGTCGCCCTTACTCCTCATCATCGTATGATGGTTGGTATGGATGGTCTTGCCGATATAGAAACTAATATCATCGGCAATTGTCATTGTGGCACCAGTATATTCGAAGGAGTTCTGGAACAGGAACTTCTCGTTGTCCATAATGAACTCGTCGTCGCGCAGGCTACAATTGGTCTTCGACATCGCCACACACTGGTAGAACTGGTCGCCATGATCGTCCTCGACAATGATTTTCACGGGAAAGTCGCGAGTACCCACACCTACGGCCTTGACGGTGACAACCTTGTTCTTTTCGACCTTCACCTCCTTGAAGCCGTCGCTGTCATAGTCAGTGTCCACACGATAGTGCTGGGTACGTGTCAGTACCGGTTGACCGATCAGCAGTTCGCGAGCCTTGTCAACATCGCCCAGATAGGCCAGCGTCGGAACACCCTTGTGACTATAGCAGTAGTCATCGAACGAGCCCAGCGGCAATTCAAAGAAATAGTCCTTACCGTCGTTCTCGCAATGGAACATGACACGCTCACGACCGTTGGAAGCCTCCTGGTGGCCTTGATAGGACATGATGCAATGGCGCAAACGACCGTTGCCAACTTCCTTGGAGGTCTCAGCATCGCGGAAAGTATTGACCAGCAGGTCATATTTCTCGGGAACCACCATGAAGCGCATGCCTTCACGCCAGTCGCACATGCTGTAGAAACGGAAGTTCTTGCCCATGAAGTCGGTAGGTTCTGCCTCCTCCTGCTTGGCTGTGCCATTGCTGGCGGCAGCCTTGACAATGGTTTTCTTGACACCCTTGGTCTTTACGATGTAGTCGCTGCTGACGGGCTTGGGCGCAGCCTTCACAGGGACAACAGCCAGCACCTCCTTGACATCAAGGGGCCGCTGTATAGAATCTTGTCCCATGACTGCCATTGTGACGAAAGTCACGCAGAACAGTATCATTGTTCGCTTTATCATCATGTAGTTTCGCAATTATTCAGTATTTTGCTGCAAAGATACAACTAAGTTAGCACAAAACAAAAAGAAATTGTACTTTTTTTGTCACCACGTATGCCAAAATGTCACCATTAGGTACCTTATCATACATTTTGGCACGCCCTTTGCTATTTTGTCAGTGACATTTCATCGAATAATAACAATTAAAAAATACAACTATGGGAAAGATTATTGGAATTGACTTAGGAACAACCAACAGCTGTGTTGCCGTATTTGAGGGCAACGAGCCGGTAGTGATTGCCAACAGCGAGGGTAAGCGTACAACACCTTCGGTCGTTGGTTTCGTAGAAAACGGTGAGCGCAAGATTGGCGACCCCGCCAAGCGTCAGGCCATCACCAACCCCAAGAAGACCGTTTACTCTATCAAGCGTTTCATGGGTGAGAACTGGCAGCAGACCGAGAAGGAAATCTCGCGCGTACCTTATTCTGTAGTAAACGAGGGAGGTTATCCCCGTGTCGACATCGACGGCCGTAAGTACACGCCGCAGGAGATTTCGGCTATGGTGCTGCAGAAGATGAAGAAGACCGCTGAGGACTATCTGGGTCAGGAGGTGACGGATGCCGTTATCACCGTACCTGCCTACTTCTCCGACTCTCAGCGTCAGGCCACGAAGGAAGCTGGTCAGATTGCAGGTCTGAACGTACGTCGTATCGTCAACGAGCCTACAGCTGCCGCTTTGGCATATGGTGTCGACAAGGCCAACAAGGATATGAAGATTGCAGTCTTCGACCTCGGTGGTGGTACGTTTGATATCTCTATCCTGGAGTTCGGCGGTGGCGTGTTCGAGGTACTCTCTACCAACGGTGACACTCACCTCGGTGGTGACGACTTCGATCAGGTTATCATCGACTGGCTCGTTCAGGAGTTCAAGAGCGACGAGGGTGCCGACCTGACTCAGGACCCGATGGCTATGCAGCGTCTGAAGGAGGCTGCCGAGAAGGCTAAGATTGAGCTGTCTTCCAGCACAAGCACCGAGATTAACCTGCCGTACATCATGCCCGTCGGCGGTGTACCCAAGCACTTGGTGAAGACCTTGACTCGTGCAAAGTTCGAGCAGCTGGCACACGGCCTCATCCAGGCTTGTCTGGCTCCTTGTCAGAAAGCTATCGCTGATGCCAAGCTGAACACCGCTGATATCGACGAGGTCATCCTCGTAGGTGGTTCAAGCCGTATTCCTGCCGTACAGGAGCTGGTGAAGAACTACTTCGGCAAGGAGCCTTCAAAGGGTGTTAACCCCGACGAGGTGGTAGCCGTAGGTGCATCTATCCAGGGCGCTATTCTGAACAAGGAAGGCGGCGTAGGCGACATCGTGCTGCTCGACGTAACGCCTCTGACACTGGGTATCGAAACCATGGGCGGTGTCATGACCAAGCTGATCGAGGCCAACACCACTATTCCTTGCAAGAAGAGCGAGGTATTCTCAACCGCTGCCGACAATCAGACGGAAGTGACCATCCACGTGCTGCAGGGCGAGCGCCCCATGGCTAACCAGAACAAGTCTATCGGACAGTTCAACCTCACTGGTATTGCTCCCGCACGTCGTGGCGTTCCTCAGATTGAGGTAACGTTCGACATCGACGCCAACGGTATTCTGAAGGTTTCTGCCAAGGATAAGGCTACTGGCAAGGAGCAGGCCATCCGCATCGAGGCTTCGTCTGGTCTGTCTCAGGATGAGATCAACCGTATGAAGGCCGAGGCCGAGCAGAACGCCGAGAACGACAAGAAGGAGCGCGAGCGCGTCGACAAGATGAACCAAGCTGACTCGATGATCTTCCAGACCGAGAACCAGCTGAAGGAACTCGGCGACAAGATTCCCGCTCAGCACAAGCCCGCCATCGAGCAGGCCCTGCAGCAACTGAAGGATGCCCACAAGGCTGGCGACATCACGGCCATCGACAACGCTATGAACGCCCTCAACACCGCTTGGCAGACTGCTTCACAGCAGATGTACCAGGGTGCAGGTGCCCAGGCCGGTCCTCAGCCCGGTTCCGACCAGCAGCAAGGTCCCTTCTACAACCAGCAGGCCGGCAGCCAGCAGCCCCCGAAGGATGACAACATCCAGGACGCCGACTTCGAGGAGGTGAAGTAAATAATAATATTATTAAATAGAAATCGTGCAGGCCAAATGTCTGCACGATTTTTATATGCCCCTTCTTAATCTTACAGGAAATTGAGGAAGATGGAGATGATGCCCGTGTTGATGAGGTCGGCGAACATGGCGCCAATGATGGGAACGATGAGGAAGGGCTTGACGGTATAGCGGTATTTATAGCATACTGCACTCATATTGGCCATGGCATTGGGAGTGGCGCCAAGACCGAAACCACATATTCCTGCGCAGAGGATGGCAGCATCGTAGTCGCGACCTAACAGGGGGAAGGCTATGAAATAAGCCAAAAGTGCCATCATGACGACCTGAGAAACCAAAATAACAATCAATGGCAGGGCGAGGCTTTGCAGTTCCCACAACTTCAAGGATATCATGGCCATACCGAGGAACAAGGACAGGCAAATGTTGCCGACACTGATAATGCGGTCCATATCCAGCATCTTGTCGGCTTTAAGCCATTTGCCGTCTTCCTTGTATTTGAAGAGTCCTATGGTGTTACGAACAATGGCAGCTAAAATCAGAGCACCAAAATAGGTAGGGAACGTAATGCCTGTCTTGGCAAGTAACCAGCTTAAGAGGGTGCCACCGCCCATGACGATGATGATGCCATAGGAAGCCTTGGCATACTGCTGGAACTCCAACTCGTTGGTACTGATACGCTTGGCACGGCCTGTTGGTGACGCCTCGTCGCTCTCAATACCAGCCATGGCAGGGTCAATCTCAGCGTCTTGCTGTATCTGTTCGTGTGTCAGTTTCGTGCGGATAATCCGCTCTGCCAGCGGACCTCCTATCATGGAACCGGCTATCAGTCCGAAGGTTGCTGCTGCCATACCGATGGTACCTGCGCCATGCAGTCCCATCTGCTCCAGAACACTAGCAAAACCGCCTGCCGTTCCGTGACCACCCGTCATAGAAATACTTCCTGACGCCATGCCTATCAGAGGATGGGCTCCCATGAGGCGCGTGATGCACATGGGCATCAAGTTCTGCATGGCTATGATGAATACCAGCAAACCAAGCATGATAGCCAGCAGTTTGCCACCCTGTCTGATGACTTTCAGGTCACTTTGGAACCCCACGCTGGTAAAGAAGGCCAGCATGAAGACGTCTTTCAAGGTATCGTCGAACGACACTTCGATGTGGAACCAGCTATAGAGTATCAGGGTAACCAACGAAAAGATGAGACCACCGCTCACAGGCGACGGCACGCAGAACTTCTGTAGGAAACCAACCTTTCGTGTCAATGACATGCCGACGGTGAGCGCCAAGGCACCTATGCCGGCTGTCTGTATCATGTTTAGCTCAATCGTTGTCATATTCTACACCTTATTATATATTAGAATCTATACTGCAACTTGATATTAGCGGCATGTCGGTTGACTTTGGCTTCACTACAGAAGGCATCGAACATGTCGTGCCAGTCAACACCCATATACCAAGCCTTTCCAAACCGCTTATTGACAGACAGGCATCCATACACAGGTGTGCCGAACGCTTCACGATATGGAGCCTTGTCAGTATAATATACCAACTGCATGCCTATCTGCCACGCATGAGGAAGACAGGCGGTAGGGGCAAGACGCAATGAGGCAAAGACATCACTTGCGGCTATATACAGATTGGCACCGCCCGTCAGCGTCAGCCATTTTGTTTTCCAGTAGGCAGAAGCAAACACCTCGGTGAAGTTGTCGTCGCCTTCAACCAGGTAATAGCTGGCTTCCGCCTGCAACGTGAATTTCGGCTTGCTATAGGCGTAGGCAAGTTTGATCTGATTGATGTCCCATTCTTCCAGGTTTTGCTTAATATACAACCAGTCATTATACCCGAGCGAAACGGTATTCAGGAAGAGAGCCTCGTAGGCGGGATTATAGTATTTGCGATAGTAGCCCAACTGAAACTGGTTAAGGTTGTCGGGCACATAGATGACGCAGGCATTGGTGTTGTTGCGGATGTCGTCATAGTCCCTGCTGTTGCCCTCGTCCGTCAGTTTGTATCCATAGAACATGATTCGGTTACCCGCCGTAAAACGCCAGTGAGTTAAGGTATAGGTGAACTGCAGGTAGATGTCATTATTAAAGATATGCCAGTTCCAGTCTCTGGACTTTTGACTGGTCATGAGGTAATCACCTTCAACGCCCAGCATCATAGACAGCCGCTTGGTAAACAACGGGGTATTCAGCTCGACAATGTACATCGGCAGCTTGTTGGTTACGAGCTGTTCGCTGGAATACTGATAACTTCCCACGAGGAGCAACTCGGTGCCTATGTCATTAAAGGTATGGAAATATCGCGCCCGGCCCAGCACCTTTCGCATCATTTTATTGGGTTGCTCAATAAACTGCTGAGTGAAATAGGTCAATAGCTTGTTGCGGTCATCAAAGCGGTTCGTCATGTGAAGCGTCACGTACTCCCTGCTACCCTCCTGATAGCGATAAGCCGCGTTGGCATAGACATCGGTACTCATACTGCCATAAAGCGCATTGACGGTTCCGTTTCCTTCAGCATTCTTACCAAAGCCTCCCTGTCCCTCAACGAAGCCGTTCAGCCCATCGGGCGTCTTCATGTTGATATCCAGCACATTACCCGTACCAATAGTACCCTTGGCAACGCCCGTATTGTCGCACACCTGAATCTTCTCAATGTCCTTGGCCTTCATCTGACTGAGAATCAGTCTGTCGTCGCCATTGAACGGGACATTGTCAATGCGGAGATTGTAAAAAGTGATAATTTCTTCATAGTCCGTAATCAACAAGTCCGGCACCATCTGCAGGACATCCATCAACGTCTCTTCACCCGTCAGTTCCATCCGCTGCGGATAGATCACCGTCCGGTCTGCCCGTATCTCTACGACCGGCAGACTATCGTCTGCAAGCATAGAGGCTGACAAAAGCCAAAAGGTTATCAAGACGAAAAGATGCCGGCGCATACAGTTTTAGGTTTAGTAAAACACCCCACTCGGTTGAGTCGCTGCACGGCGGCAGAACTCTTCCATGAGTGGGGTGTGAAAATTATTACGAGAACTTATTTCTTGTTCAGCGCAAGGTCGATAGCTACGGCAATAGCTACGGTAGCACCTACCATTGGGTTGTTACCAATACCCAGAAAGCCCATCATCTCAACGTGAGCAGGAACAGAAGAAGAACCTGCGAACTGAGCGTCAGAGTGCATACGGCCCATGGTGTCGGTCATACCGTAAGAAGCGGGACCAGCAGCCATGTTATCGGGGTGCAGGGTACGACCCGTACCACCACCGGAAGCTACTGAGAAGTAGGGCTTGCCAGCCAGTGTGCGCTCCTTCTTATAGGTACCTGCTACGGGGTGCTGGAAGCGGGTGGGGTTGGTAGAGTTACCCGTGATAGACACGTCAACGTTCTCCTTCCACAGGATAGCGACGCCCTCGCGAACATCGTCAGCACCATAGCACTTTACCTTCAGACGGCTGGGGTTGTTGCCATAGGGAACCTCCTTGACAACCTTCAGCTCAGAGGTGAAGTAGTCGAACTGAGTCTGTACATAGGTGAAACCGTTGATACGGCTGATGATCTGGGCAGCGTCCTTGCCGAGACCGTTCAGGATCACGCGGAGGGGCTTCTTACGAACCTTGTTGGCCATCTCGGCAATCTTGATGGCACCCTCAGCAGCAGCGAAAGACTCGTGGCCAGCCAGGAAGGCGAAGCACTCAGTCTCCTCGCGGAGCAGACGGGCAGCCAGGTTACCATG
>ONQT01000066.1 GCA_900320045.1 uncultured Prevotellaceae bacterium
ATTATTTCGGCTCGTATGCCTTTGTCGAGACTGCGCTATTGCTTATGGTCATTCTACCAACAATAGCAGTTTACAAATTTACAAAAGAAGAATGATGCCGCTCGGCTTTGCCGCTTGCCTAAGCACGCCTGAATATCACACCCAATTACCTCACGGAATGCTGTATCAAGGCGAGCCATCATAATGCCAGTTTCTTCATCGAGCACTTCACTGCCGAAGAAATTGCCCGCCTGCTGAAGCGCGAAGACCTATCGATTACGGATGTAGCCTATCAGCTGGATTTCAACACCACCAATTACTTCACCCGCTACGTGAAGCGCGTTCTTGGCATGACTCCCAGCCAGTATAAGGCAAAGTTTAGCGTAAAAAATAGGGAAAATCACCCCATCAGTAATTTGTATACACCTTTCAGTAATTTGTTTAGCGATGGTTCGGTGAAATCGTCGTACCTTTGCAGCCGAGAACAAATAACAGTATTAATAACTTAAAAAAAATTGCGGTTATGAAGAGAACAATTATCATTACGGGTGGTACAACAGGTATCGGTAAGGCTACGGCTTACCAGTTTGCAAAGAACGGTTGGAATGTGGTTATTACAAGTAGAAGTGAAAAGAAGGGTCAGGCATTCGTCGAGGAAGCCAAGAACGAGGGGTTGGATATGACCTTCTTCCAGTTGGATGTGACGAACGAGGAGCAGGTGGCTCAGGTCATCGAGCAGACGGTGGCCAAGTTCGGCAAGCTGGACAGCATTGTCAACAACTCTGGCATCTCGCTGGGTGCCGCACCGCTGGCTGACACCGAGACGGACGAGTTCAAGCAGCAGCTGGACACCAACGTCCTGGGCGTTTATTACGGCATGAAGTATGCCATCCGCGCCATGCTGAAGACGGGCGGTGGCACGATTGTCAATCTGGCATCTATCGCAGGACTCAACGGACTGATTTACACCGCACAATATTGCGCAACTAAGCACGCCGTGGTGGGACTGACCAAGGCTGCTGCCATCGACTACGCCCAGCAAGGTATCCGCATCAACGCCGTTGCTCCCGGTGCCATCAAGACCGACATCCTGAAGCACGCTATCGAGGCTGGGGCTTATGATGAGAAGGGCATTGCTGCCATCCATCCGATGAATCGCATGGGCGAGGTGCAGGACATTGCCCTGGCTATCTATTATCTGGCTAGTCCCGACAACAAATTCCTGACAGGTACCATCCTCAACGTTGACGGCGGTTATAATTGTAGATAATATGGAACTGATTGACTATACCAACAAATGGTTGACTGGCGAAATTCAGGAGGATCTGGCAATGGTTGCAGGAGGCGTGGTATGCCTCCTGCTGGCCCTTGTGGCATGGCGTTGGGGCTCGTCGGAGTCGGCTCGCGCCATCATTCTGCCATTGACGGTGGTGGCGGTAATCTTTATCGGAGGAGGAGCTGCATTAGCCTATAATAATCATCAGCGGAGCAAGCAGTTCGTGGAACAATACCAGGAGTCGCCTGAGAAGTTTCTGGAGAGCGAGAAGGCTCGCGTGGCTGCTTTCATGAAGATCTATCCGCAGACCATCATCGTCTCTGCTGTCATGATGGTCATCGCTGTCTGCGTGTTCACCTTCTGCGATAAGCCCTGGCTCCGAGCATCTGCCCTTGCGCTCATCCTTGTAGCCCTCGCCGCCCTGACAATTGATTTCTTCTCGAAGGAGCGTGGCGTGATTTATCAGCAAGAGTTGGACACCGTGAAGATAGAAAATGTAGGATGATAGTCATTATCTGCGAAAAAATTTGTATCTTTGCGCCATGAAGATAAGACAAATCCATTTCCCCACCGTGTCGGCATTCATGCATGCCCTCGGACGTGACGATGTCCGCCATCCGCTCATTGAGGTCATCCATCTCGACGACCTTGCTGATTGCAGCTCGTTTGGCAACACCCGCTATACGTTTGGCTTCTACTGCGTGGTTTACAAGGATGCACGCTGCGGCACCGTGCGCTACGGGCGCAACGAGTACGACTACGACAACGGCACGCTGCTCTTCTTCGCCCCCGACCACGACGTTGAGCTGGGCACGCTCGAACAGAGCTACCAGGGCGTGATGCTCATCTTCTCGCCGGCACTGATGCAGGGATTATCGATGTCGCCCTACACCTTCTTCGGCTATTCAGTCAACGAGGCCCTGCACGTATCGGAGCGTGAGCGCCAGCAGCTGCACGACATCCTCGGCAACATCGAGACAGAGTTGGAACGCGGCATCGACCGCCACACCCGCCAGCTGATGGCGCAGAACGTCGCCCTGATTCTGAACTACTGCGTGCGCTTCTACGACCGCCAATTCATCACCCGCGAACCCGTCGACAGCCAGCTCATGCAGCGCTTCACCGTCCTGCTCGACGACTATTTTGCCCGAGGCCTAGCCGCACGTCAGGGAGTGCCCACCGTGCGCTACTTCGCAGACGCGCTGAACCTCTCGGCCAACTACTTCGGCGACCTCGTAAAAGCCCAGACGGGCAATAGTCCGCAGCAGCTCATCCAGCAGCACCTCATCGCTCAGGCCCGCCACCGCCTCACCACGACCACCGACACCGTCAGCCAGATAGCCTACGCCCTCGGCTTCGAGTACCCCCAGTACTTCTCCCGCCTGTTCAAAAAGCAGACCGGCCAG
>ONQT01000047.1 GCA_900320045.1 uncultured Prevotellaceae bacterium
TCTGAAGTTCCACATCAAGGGGCGCACGAAATCCATCCACAGCATCTGGCAGAAGATGAAGAAGCAGAAGTGCGCCTTCGAGGGTGTCTATGACCTCTTTGCCATCCGCATCATTTTAGAGACCTCCCCCAACCCCTCCCAGGAAGGGGGGCAACAAGCCAAGGAAGTAAATGAGCGTCAATTGCATCAACGTGAGGTGATGCAATGCTGGCAAGCCTTTGCTACCATCACCTCTATGTATCAGCCCAACCCCAAGCGATTACGCGACTGGCTCTCGGTGCCTAAGTCGAACGGCTATGAGTCGCTGCACATCACCGTCCTCGGCCCTGAGCAGAAATGGGTGGAGGTACAGATCCGTACGGAGCGCATGGACGAAATTGCCGAACGAGGCGTTGCCGCCCACTGGCGCTACAAAGGCGTGAAGAGCGAGTCGGGACTGGACGAATGGCTGACTGGCATCCGTTCTATGCTGGAGACCAGCGACGGTCTGGAGGCGATGGATCAGTTCAAGATGGACCTCTACGAAGACGAAGTGTTCGTCTTTACTCCCAAGGGCGACCTTTTCAAGTTCCCCAAGGGTGCTACGGTGCTCGACTTCGCCTACCACATCCATTCCAAGATAGGTAACGCCTGCGTGGGTGCGCGTATAAATAATAAGGTGGTGACCATCCGTCAGGAGCTGCAGAGTGGCGACCAGGTGGAGATTATGACCTCGAACAACCAGAAGCCCAAGCAGGACTGGATGAACATCGTCAAAACCTCGCGCGCTAAGTCGAAAATCCGACTGGCCCTGAAGGAGACGCAGGTCAAGGATGCCCTGTTTGCCAAGGAGATGCTGGAACGTAAGTTCAAGAACCGCAAGGTCGAGATGGAAGAGTCGACCATGCAGCACCTCGTTAAGAAGTTGGGTTTCAAGGAGATTAGCGAGTTCTACCGACAGGTGGCCAGTGGCGAACTGGATGCTGGAGTAGTTATAGACCGTTATGTCGAGATACAACAAGGCGAGCAACCTGTCACAGGTAACAACATTGCCGAAACAGCTGCTAACTTCGTGCTGGACGACAACTCCAAGCTCAAGGGCCAAAGCTCGAAATTGGACGACGTGCTGGTCATTGACCGCAATCTGAAAGGTATCGACTACCAGCTGGCTCGCTGTTGCCAGCCCATCTATGGCGACAAGGTCTTCGGCTTTGTCACGGCAGGCGGCGGCATCAAAATCCATCGTGACGACTGTCCCAACGCCCCTGAACTGAAGAAGCGTTTCGGCTATCGTGTTGTCCGCGCCATGTGGAGTGGCAAGGGTGCTTCGCAGTATGCCATTACCCTGCGCGTTATCGGCAACGACGACATCGGTATTGTCAACAACCTAACCAGCATCATATCGAAAGACGAGAAACTGGTGCTGCGCTCCATCAATATTGACTCGCACGACGGGCTGTTCAGCGGTAATCTGGAAGTGATGATTGACGACAACACCCGACTGGAGACGCTCATCAAGAAGCTGCGTACCGTCAAAGGCGTGAAGCAAGTGGAGAGAATTTAGGAAATTGAGAATTGAGAATTGAAAATTGAACATTGAAAATTGAACATTGAACATTATAAACTCATAAAAAACAAAACTACTATGCAAAGTGACCCCAAGCAGTGTCTGTACTGCCAGAACAACGAGACCCTTCACAATCTGATGATTGAGTTTGCAACCCTGCGCGTATCACGTGCCTTCCTGTTCAAGGAGCAGACCTATCGCGGCCGCTGCCTCGTGGCATACAAAGACCACGTGAACGACCTCAACGAGTTGTCTGACGAGGACCGCAACGCCTTCATGGCTGACGTGGCCCAGGTAACTCGTGCCATGCAGAAGGCCTTCAACCCCGAGAAGATTAACTACGGTGCCTATAGCGATAAGCTGTCGCACCTGCATTTCCACCTGGCTCCGAAGTATGTGGACGGCCCCGACTACGGTGGCACGTTCCAGATGAATCCAGGCAAAGTGTATCTCTCTGACGCAGAATATCAGGAGATGATAGCCAAAATCAAGGCCAACCTATAAATTGTCAAATTGTAAATAAATAGTAAATTGTAAATTGTCAAATTGTAAATCCCCATGGCTATCGTAAAACCATTCAAAGGAATACGCCCACCGAAGGAATTGGTGGAGCAGGTAGAAAGCCGTCCTTACGACGTGCTGGACTCTGAAGAGGCTCGCGCTGAGGCTGGCGATAACGAGAAGAGTCTGTATCACATCATCAAACCCGAGATTGACTTCCCCGTAGGCACGTCGGAGTACGACCCGCGCGTCTATGAGAAGGCTGCCGAGAACTTCCAGAAGTTCCAGGACAAGGGATGGCTGGTGCAGGACGACAAGGAACACTATTACATCTACGCCCAGACCATGAATGGCAAGACGCAGTACGGTCTGGTGGTATGCGCCCATACTGACGACTACCAGAAGGGCAATATCAAGAAGCACGAGTTGACCCGTCGCGACAAAGAGGAGGACCGCATGAAGCACGTCCGCGTGAACAATGCCAACATCGAGCCCGTGTTCTTCGCCTATCCTGACAACAAGGTGCTCGACGAGCTGATCATGCGCTACGCCGCCACGAAGCCTGAATACGACTTCATCGCACCCATCGACGGCTTCCGCCATCAGTTCTGGATCATCGACAATGACAAGGACACCCAGACCATCACCGCTGAGTTCAGCAAGATGCCGTCATTGTATATTGCCGACGGACACCATCGCTCAGCAGCAGCAGCACTCGTAGGCCAAGAGAAACAGAAGCAGAATCCCAACCACCGTGGCGACGAGGAGTACAACTACTTCATGGCGGTCTGCTTCCAGGCTTCGCAGCTCACCATCCTCGACTACAACCGCGTGGTGAAAGACCTCAACGGACTCTCGTCGGAGGAGTTTCTCGCTGCCCTGCAGGTGAACTTCACCGTGGAAGACAAGGGCACCGATATCTACAAGCCTCAGCAGTTGCATGAGTTCTCGCTCTATCTGGACGGACACTGGTACAGTCTGAAGGCCAAGGAGGGAACGTATGACAATACCGACCCCATCGGCGTGCTGGATGTCGATATCTCCAGCCGCCTGATTCTGGACGAGATCCTGAACATCGGCGACCTGCGCTCGTCGAAGCGCATCGACTTTGTGGGCGGACTGCGTGGACTGGGCGAGCTGAAGCGTCGTGTAGACAGCGGTGAGATGCGTGCCGCACTGGCCCTCTACCCCGTCACCATGCAACAGATTATGGACATTGCCGACTCGGGCAAGATCATGCCTCCGAAGGCTACCTGGTTCGAACCGAAGCTGCGTTCAGGTCTGGTGATTCACAAACTGTCGTAATGCTCGACGAGTTCAAGACGATAGCAAGTACAAGCGAGGGCTACTACACTGAAAAGCGTAGTAAGTTCCTCGCTTTTGCTCATCACGTGCAAACCGTTGACGAGGTGAAGGATATCATAGCACAGTATCGCAAAAAGTACTATGATGCGCGCCACGTCTGTTATGCCTATATGCTGGGCGCTGAGCGCACGGAGTTCCGAGCCAATGACGACGGTGAGCCTTCATCGACAGCCGGCAAGCCTATCCTCGGACAAATCAATAGCAACGAACTGACGGACATTCTGATTGTGGTCGTTCGCTACTACGGCGGTGTCAACTTAGGCACCAGCGGCTTGATAGTAGCCTATCGCGAGGCAGCTGCGGACGCCATCAGCCATGCCACCATCGAGACGCGCCAGGTGGAGGAGATTGTCCAGCATTCATTCAGTTATCCGCAGATGAACGACGTGATGCGCATCGTTAAGGACATGCAGCCGCGCATCATCAGTCAGACGTATGAAGGGGCCTCGTGCAACATCGTCCTCTCCATACGAAAAAGCGAAGCCTCTCAGCTTCGCTCTCGTCTTCAGGGATTGTTGTAGGCCTACAAACTATTGATTCAGAGGCTTACGACAACCATCTTCCTTCTTTAGAGATTCATCTCCACAATATTCAGCATCTTGAACGTTGCCTTGATGGCAGCTTCCGTCTGGTCGGCATCCAGTCCTCTGGTGCGCAGGATACCATCGTGGTAGTTCCACGAAATCACCGTCTGCACCAAGGCGTCGGTGCGTCCTCCAGGAGGAATAGACACCTGGTAGTTGGCCAGACTGGGGAACGTGCGGTTCAGATACTTCTTGTAGATATAGCGCAAGGCCTTCACGAAGGCGTCATACTGTCCGTCGCCCGTGGCTCCTGCCTCATATTGCTTGCCGTTAATCTCTACGCGGATATTGGCGCCAGGCTTCAAGCCATACGAGGTGTTCACGACATAGCTGATGAGCTTTACGCGGTCGTCGGAGACATCGTGTTTCAGCACGTCACTGACGATGTACGGCAGGTCTTCCTGCGTCACGATTTCCTTCTTGTCACCCAGTTCGGTAATGCGCTCCGTCACACGGCGTGTCTGCTCGGGCGTCAGCTCCAAGCCCAGCTCCTCGAGGTTTTTCAGAATATTCGCCTTGCCCGAATTCTTACCTAAGGCATACTCGCGCTTCCTACCGAAACGCTCCGGAATCAGCTCGTTGTAGTACAGCTTGTCCTTCGAGTCTCCGTCGGCATGCACACCTGCAACCTGCGTGAAGACGTACTCGCCGACGATAGGCTGATTGGGCGCAACACCTATTCCGCTGAAGCTCTCCACCATACGCGAGATGTCGTTCAGCTGACTCTCGTTGATATTCGTCTTGGCGTGGAACTGGTCTTTCAGAATGGCCTGCACCGAAGCCATCGGAGCGTTGCCGCAGCGCTCCCCTAACCCATTGACGGTGACGTGCAGTCCTTTGGCACCGCTCAATACAGCAGCCAGCGAGTTGCTCACCGCCAGGTCGTAGTCGTTATGGGCATGGAAGTCGAAGTGAATCTGCGGATAGCGCTTCATCATCTTGCGGAAGTATTCAATGACTTGCAGGGGATTCATCACGCCCAACGTGTCGGGCAGCATGAAACGCTTGATAGAGGTGAGAGGTAAGGGGTCAGAGGTGAGAGCATCCATCACCTGATAGACATACTCGGGCGAATCCTTCATGCCGTTCGACCAGTCTTCCAGATAGAGGTTGACCGACAAGCCCTTCTCGTGGGCATAGGCAATCTCATTCTTGATGTCGCTGATGTGCTCTTCGGGAGTCTTGTGCAGCTGCTGAGTACAATGTTTCAGCGACCCTTTGGCCAGCAGGTTGATGACCTTTCCGCCACAATCGGCTATCCAGTCAACAGACTTGCCGCCATCCACGAATCCGAGCACCTCTACGCTGTCCAACCGTCCCATCTGCTGTGCAGCCTTGCAAATCATGGTGACGGCTTCCTTCTCGCCGTCGCTGACGCGTGCCGAAGCCACCTCGATGCGGTCTACGTTGACCGCCTTCAGCAACTTGCGCGCCATAACCAGCTTCTCGTGCGGCAGGAAGCTGACCGTACTGGTCTGCTCCCCGTCGCGGAGCGTGGAGTCCATGATTTCTATAAAGGGAAGGGTGCGGTGGTACGCGTTTATTTGTTGTGCTGTTCCCATGCTTCTATCTTGTCCTTGTTCTCGACCAGGAAGTCGATGTCGTCAAGGCCGTTCATCAGACAATGCTTCTTGTAGCCGTTGATTTCGAACGTCTCACTCTTGCCGGTAGCCTTATTAGTGACGCGCTGGTTGGGCAAGTCGACTTCCACCTCTGTCTTCGGATCCTGCTTGATGCTGTCGAACAGCTCCTTCAGGAACGGCTCGCTGACCACCACAGGCAACACGAAGTTGTTCAGCTCGTTGTTCTTGTGAATGTCAGCAAAGAACGAGCTGATGACCACGCGGAAGCCATAGCCGGCGATAGCCCATGCGGCGTGCTCACGACTGGAGCCGCTGCCGAAGTTCTTGCCTGCCACGAGGATGCAGCCGCTGTAGGTGGGGTCGTTCAGCACGAAGTTCTTGTTCAGCGTGCCGTCGCTGTTGTAGCGCCAGTCGCGGAACAGGTTGTCGCCGAAGAAACTCTCCTCGCGGGTGGTGGCTTTCAGGAAGCGGGCGGGGATAATCTGGTCTGTGTCCACATTCTCAAGGGGAAGGGGAACGCATGTGGATGTTATGATATTGAATTTCTGTTTCATAATAGTGTACGCGGGTCGGTTATTACTCCTGTGACAGCAGCTGCAGCGGCTACCAGTGGTGAACAGAGGATGGTGCGCGAGCCGGGGCCTTGACGACCTTCGAAGTTGCGGTTCGACGTGCTGACGGCATACTTGCCGGCAGGTACCTTGTCGTCATTCATGGCCAGACAAGCCGAGCAGCCCGGCTGACGGATTTCGAAGCCTGCAGCCTCGAGCACCTTGTCCAGTCCCTCTTCACGAATCTGACGGTCGACGGCCCACGAGCCGGGCACCAGCCAAGCGACGACGCTGTCGGCCTTCTTGCGACCCTTGGCAATGCTGGCAAAAGCTCGGAAGTCCTCGATGCGCCCGTTGGTGCAGGCACCCAGGAACACATAGTCAATCTTCTTGCCCAACAGCTTCTCGCCAGCCTCGAAGCCCATGTAGCTCAGCGCCTTGCGGAAGCCCTGCTCGGGCGACTTGGCATCCTGTGCATTGGTGGGAATAGCCTCAGTGATACCGATTCCCATACCGGGGTTGGTACCATAGGTCACGCGGGGCTCAATGTCCTTGGCGTCGAACACCAGTTCCTTGTCGAAGACGGCATCGTCGCCGCTCTTCAGCGTCTTCCAGTAGCTGACGGCCTTGTCCCACTCAGCACCCTTGGGGGCGTATTCCTTGTCTTTCAGATATTCGAACGTCACCTCGTCGGGAGCCACGAAACCACCGCGGGCACCCATCTCGATCGAGAGGTTACACAGCGTCAGGCGACCCTCCATGGTGAGGTTCTTCACCACGTCGCCGCTGTACTCCACGAAGTATCCCGTAGCACCGCTGGTCGTCAGCTGAGCCATCAGGTACAGGGCAACATCCTTGGCGGTGACACCCTTCTGCAGCGTGCCGTTGATGCTGATGCGCATCGACTTCGGTTTCTGCTGCAGGATACATTGCGAAGCCATCACCATTTCCACCTCCGAGGTTCCGATACCGAAGGCCACGGCACCCATAGCGCCGTGTGTCGACGTGTGCGAGTCGCCGCAGACAATGGTCATACCGGGCAGCGACAGTCCTTTCTCGGGTCCGACGACGTGGATAATGCCGTTCGACTTGTCCATCATGCCGTAGTGCGTCAGTCCGAAGTCCTTGGCGTTCTGTGCCAGCGTCGAGACCTGCTTGGCACTCACGGGGTCCTCAATGGGCTTGTCCTGGTCGTGCGTCGGCGTATTGTGGTCGGGCATGCAGTAGATGTGGTCGGGACGGAAGCACTTCAGTCCGCGAGCCCTCATGCCGTCGAAGGCCTGAGGCGATGTCACCTCGTGACAATAGAGCCGGTCAATATAAAGCTGTGTGGGACCGTCGGGCACAATCTGCACCACGTGCTTGTCCCATATCTTGTCGAATAATGTATTCATGGGGGTGGGTCTTTTACTTCTTAAACTTATTGATACAGTCGATGTATGCCTCGACGGAAGCCGTCACGATGTCGGTATTGGCACCGAAGCCATAGTACACCGAGCCGTCGTATTCCACCTGCATGTGGACCTTACCGACGTCGTCAGAGCCCTTCGAGATAGCCTGAATGGTGAACTCCTTCAGCGTCATCTGCTTCATGATAATCTTCTTCAGAGCCTTGATGGCAGCGTCCACAGGACCATTACCCGAAGCAGCAGCCTCGAACTTCTGGTTGGAGATGTCCAGTCCGATAGATGCCACACTCTTCACGCCCTTGCCGGTAGTAACCTGCAGGAAGTCGAGCTTCACGGCATGAGCCTCGGCGGTATCGGCACCGGCCAGCATCAGCACGTCGGCATCGTTGACCTCCTTCTTCTGGTCGGCCAGCTGCAGGAACTTCTCGTAAATCTTGTCCAGCTTCTGGTCGTCCACGTCCACGCCGTTCACGCTCAGACGGTGCTTCAGGGCGGCACGTCCGCTGCGGGCTGTCAGCACGATGCTGTTATCGTCGATACCCACATCCTTGGGGTCGATAATCTCGTACGTCTGCACGTTCTTCAGCACGCCGTCCTGGTGGATGCCGCTGGAGTGTGCGAAGGCATTACGGCCCACAATAGCCTTGTTGGGCTGTACGGGCATGTTCATCAGCGAGCTCACCATGCGGCTCGTGGGATAGATCTTCGTGGTGTTGATATTGGTGTCAATGCCCAGTCCCTTGTGGCACTTCAGAATCATTACCCAGGTCGTTGTGACAATGGGTCGAGATGATAGCCTTGTCAATGTTGCTGACGTGCTCCTTGAGGTACTTGATTTTCTCGAAGTACTCCTGGGGCAGACAGTAGCCCGTCGTGTCGGGAATGTTCACTACGGTAGCTCCTGCGGCAATGACGGCCTCCACCACGCGAGCCAGGTACTCGTTCTCCGTACGGCCGGCATCCTCGCAGTAGAACTCCACGTCCTCAACGAATTTCTTGGCATATTTCACAGCAGCCACACCACGCTCGATAATCTCCTCGCGGTTCGAGTTGAACTTATACTTGATGTGCGAGTCGCTCGTACCGATACCCGTATGGATGCGCTTGTGCTTGGCATACTGCAGGGCATCGGCAGCCACGTCGATATCCTTCTGCACGGCACGTGTCAGCGCACAGATGGTAGGCCACGTGACGGCCTTTGAAATCTCAATCACAGAGTTGAAGTCACCAGGAGAACTGATGGGGAATCCTGCTTCAATGACGTCGACGCCCAATTGCTCCAGCGCCTTGGCCACCTGAATCTTCTCAACGGTGTTCAACTGACATCCGGGCACCTGCTCGCCATCGCGGAGCGTCGTGTCGAAAATATACAATCTGTCACTCATACCTTAAAAATTTTATTAGTTTAGTTTTATACCTATTCATTTAGCACGGAAGCGCTCGGCTTGCGAACGAATCAGCTCCTCGTCGTCGAAGTAGTTGATCTGCATGGCCTGACGCACCTCATCCATCGTCTGGGCTGCCGTCTCGCGGGCTTTCTCAGTACCCTTGCGCAGGATGTTGTAGATTTCGGGAATGTCCTGCTCGAACTCGTGGCGACGCTGGCGGATAGGCTCCAGCATCTCGTTCAGAATCTGGTTCAGCAGCTTCTTGCACTTCATGTCGCCCAGACCGCCGCGACGGTAGTGATCCTTCAGCTCATCCAGGTTCTGGTACTCGGGCAGGAACTTCTGGAAGTCCTCGTCCTTCGAGAAGGCGTCCAGATAGGTGAACACGGCGTTGCCCTCCACGTGACCCGGGTCGTTCAGGTTAACGTGCGTCGGGTCGGTGTACATCGAGCGCACCTTCTGCCAGACCGTGTCGGCATCGTCGCTCAGATAGATGCAGTTGCCCAGCGACTTCGACATCTTCTCCTTGCCGTCCGTTCCAGGCAGACGGCGGGCCGTTGCATTCTCGGGCAGCATGATGTTCGGCTCCACCAGCACGGGAGCGTAGATCTGGTTGAAGCGGCGCACCAACTCGCGCGTCACCTCCAGCATCGGCTCCTGATCCTCGCCGGCAGGCACCGTAGTAGCCTTGAACAGCGTGATGTCGGCAGCCTGCGATACCGGATAGCAGAAGAATCCCAAGGGGATGCTCTCGCCCTCGAAGCCACGCATCTTCACCTCCGTCTTCACCGTCGGGTTGCGCTGCACACGGCTCACGCTCACCAGGTTCATCAGATACGTCGTCAGCTCGGCCAACTCCGTAATCTGGCTCTGGATAAACAGCGTACACTTCTCGGGGTCGAGACCTGCCGAGAGATAGTCCAGTGCCACCTCGATGATGTTCTGGCGAATCTTCTCAGGGTTGTCAGCATTGTCCGTCAGCGCCTGCACATCGGCCATGAAGACAAACATCTTGTCGTAGTCACCTGCGTTCTGCAGTTCTACACGGCGACGCAGCGAACCCACATAGTGTCCCAAGTGGAGCTTGCCTGTAGGGCGGTCGCCAGTCAGTATAATCTTTCCCATATTACGTTCTCTAAATTAGTTTTACCTTAAAGATATAGGCGCACGCGCGCCAAATTGGGTGCAAAGATACTCATTTTATTTCATATACCCAAATTTAGAGCAGAAAATTCAAAGAAAAGCCCTGTAGCATGTGAGCATACAGGGCTTTTTGGTTGTTTAATCTTTAATCTTTCATCTTTAATTTTTAATTTTTAATTTTCTCGTTGTTACTTTCGGAGTAATTGAAATTACTCTTGGACTATTTGAAATTACTCTTGGACTATTTGAAATTACTCTTGGATTATCCGGAATTCTCCGCGGCTCTTTCTCAAATCCGTTTGCAAAATTACATAGCCGAAGAATGGCGTTTCCCCATTATTGGACATTAT